>SVTD01000088.1 GCA_015063955.1 Oscillospiraceae bacterium
CAAAAAACTTTGAGCTATTGGTGTAGCTGAAGTTTACAAGGCAAAAGTTGCAGGGCAAAGCCCTGCGGCGCTTACAGCGCCAGCCAACGCGGGAAAACCCCGAAAATGAACTTGTTCATTTTCGGGGTTATTCCCGTATAGCGTTGGCTTTTGCCTTTTCGCTATCTTTGTTTTGTTGAAGTTTTTTGCGGAGCTTTTTTACAAAAAAGCGACCGTTCCTCCTCACCGACAAACCTGAATTTGAAAGTTTCTTTTTAGGGTTTACGTTTTGTTTCACTTACAATAATCCTTTTTTCTTGGAAAATGTAAATTATTTATAATTTATCTGTACAAAACGGGTGGGGTTATGGTATACTGTTAAATTAGTAAGTTGTGCAAATTTCTATAGTTGTGAGGTAACAATGATTGAAGTATCAAACCTTGTAAAGGTATACGGCACCAATATGGCACTTGACGGTGTTTCCTTTACGGTTGGCGAGCGGGAGATCCTCGGATTCCTCGGACCCAACGGTGCAGGCAAGTCCACCTGTATGAATATTATGACCGGCTATCTTTCCTCCACCTCAGGCACCGTAAAGATCAACGGTGTCGACATTTCGGAAAAGCCCGATGAGGTGAAGAAGAATATCGGCTTTCTTCCCGAGCAGCCTCCCCTTTACGGCGATATGACCGTTTTCGAGTATCTCTGCTTTGTTTACGATCTCAAGGGCTGCAAATTCAACCGCGAAAAGCATCTTGAGGAGATCCTCAAGGTCACCCGTCTTACCGACGTCAAGAAAAGAATAATCAAGAATCTCTCCAAGGGATACCGCCAGAGAGTGGGCATCGCTCAGGCGCTTGTCGGCAACCCCAAGGTCCTCATTTTTGACGAGCCCACCGTCGGTCTTGATCCGAAGCAGATCATCGAGGTCAGGAACCTTATCAGAACCCTCGGCCGTGACCACACAGTCATCCTCTCCACCCATATTCTGTCCGAGGTCCAGTCCGTGGCGGACAGAATAATAATCATCAACGAGGGCAAGGTTCTTGCAGATGAAAAGACGGAGAGCATCAACCGCGCCATCAACGAAAACGTTCGCTATATGGTAAAGATCTGCGGCCCTCAGAAGGAGGTGCTTGCCGCCCTCAAGGAGGTCAGCGGAGTTACCCATGCAGAGGTATCAAGCGAAAGGGAAAAGGACAGCTTTACCTATCATCTCGAGAGCGAGGCAGGCTTCGATATGAGAAAGAACCTTTTCTTCGCCATGGCAGAAAGATCCTGGCCCATCATTGCGCTTGAGCAGGAGGGCGTTTCCCTTGAGGACGTATTCATCAAGCTCACAGACGCAAAGATTTCAAAGGTTTCCGATAATCAGACTAAGAGAAGAGGAGTGAGAAAATAATGCTGGCAATATTCAAGCGCGAGCTGCGCTCGTATTTTACAACACCCACCGGCTATATTTTTGCCGCTGTTTTCCTTTGTGCATCAGGCTTTCTCTTTGCCTTTTGCACTCTCCAAATGCAGACTGCAGACGTTTCCTCCTATTTCCAGTTTCTGATGTACGCGTATATCGTTATCATCCCCCTCCTCACCATGCGCTCCTTCGCTGAGGAGAAAAAGAGCGGAACGGAGCAGCTTCTTTTGACTTCTCCCGTCAGCCTTACCTCAATGGTAATGGCAAAATTCCTTGCAGCCTTTACAATGTTCTTCGGAACCCTTCTCGTAAGCTGCCTTTATTTCTTCACTATCGGCATCTACGCCACCGATCCCAACTGGGCAAAGATAATGGGCTGTACCTTCGGTATGCTTCTCGTGGGTATGTGCTTTATTGCCATCGGTATCTTCGTTTCCTCCCTTACGGACAATCTGTTTGCGGCGGCTATCGGTACCATCGGCATCCTTGCGGGCCTCGTAGTTGTTGCGATCATCAACGGACTTATCGACAACTATTTTGTTCGTATGATCTTCGACTGGCTCTCCATCTATTCCAGATATCTGAACTTTACCTACGGTATCTTCGATATTGCCAGCGCCGTTTACTATATTTCCATATGCGTAGTTTTCCTGTTTCTTACCGTGCGCGTTTACGAAAAGCGCAGACTTGCATAAGGAGGCCGTGCTGTGAAAAGAATTAAGTATTATAACGATTCAAAGAAAAAGAAGTTTGCCTTCTATCAGACGGCAATAACGGTGCTCTTTATCGCACTCGTTATCGTTTTGAATACCGCGATCTACGCCCTTGCAGAGCATTATCTCTGGTACATTGATATGACAGAGGGACAGGTGTTCACCCTCAGCGATGAGGCAAAGGCACTTCTGACGGCTGTGGAAAAGGATTCCGACAAGGACGTAAACGTCTATTTCACCGTGGATCCCGACAAGATCTACGCCGCAAGCCCCTATCTTTTTTACGTTTATCAGACGGCCCTCGAAATGGAAAAGGAGTATGATTACGTCAACGTAGAGTGCGTTGATATAGTCAAGAATCCCAACTTCTTCAGAAAGTATTATACGAGCGCCGCTCAGGATATCTACACCACCAGCGTTATCGTTGAAAGCGGTGAGGAATTCCGTCTTTTTGCCATCGAATCCTTCTTCGTTAATAACGAGGACGGCTCCATCTGGGCTTACCAGGGCGAGTACAAGCTTATCTCCGCCATCCTTTCCATGACGGCGGCAGATATGCCCACCGTTGCCTTCACAACAGCCCACGGCGAAAAGGTGGGAGACGAGGCAAACGCATTCAAGAGCCTTTTCTCCGATGCGGGCTTTGACGTTGAGACGGTTGATCTTTCCAAGGAGGATTTCTCCGAGGATACACGTATCGTGGTCATCAACAATCCCGTATACGACTTTGCAGGCATCGAGGCTGAGGAGTCAAACGAGATAAAGAAGCTTGACCGTTTCCTTGACAGCTACGGATGCCTTATGGTATTCTCAAGCCCCGAGCACTCCGGAAACCTTACGAACCTTTCCGAGTTTCTCTCGGAGTGGGGTATCGCCTTCACTCCCGGAACCTACGTGAAGGATACTGAAAACGCCCTTTCCGTTGACGGAAAGTCCGTCTATGCAAAATACGGCGAGGATTCTCTCGGAGCGTCCCTCTATACGGATATCTCCGATCTCGATACGGTTCCGAAGACCGTTGTGAGAAACGCTTCTCCCATCGAGATCCTTTATGAAACGAATTCCGCCCTTGACGGAACCCGTGTGGTCTCTCCCGTTCTCCTTTCCCACGACAGCGCAGTTGCCGTTAGCGACGGGGAGGAAAAGAAGCTTGGAAGCGTTCCCCTTATGACCGTTTCCAGAGAAACGAGAATAGTTGAAAACGAGGAGTATTACTCCTACGTTATCGCCTGCGGAAGTGCAAACTACGCAGACGGAGCATGGCTCCTTTCCAACAGCTATGCAAACAGCGATATCATCTACAATGCAATGCGTATCACAGGCCGCGAAAGAGTTCTTGCGGATATTGAGTACAAGGTCCTTGACGATACTGAGCTTATCATCACGACGGCTGCTGCCAATAACTGGACCGTTGCCCTCACCGTGACTCTCCCCGTGATCCTTACCGTTATCGGTCTTGCTGTCTGGGTAAGGAGAAAGAACCTATGAGAAGGCAGGGAATACTGATAGTTATTTTTGCCGCTCTCTTTGCCCTTGCCATTACAGGATATTTCGTCTTCATCCGTCCCCTGACTGCCCCCGTTGAGGAAACTGAGGAGGCTCCGGAAACGGAGGAGGGCGAGGAGCTGGACTCCAAATTCCGCTTTTTCATGTTCGGCTCCCTTGAGAGAAGGGATATCGCTTCCATTACGGTGGATAATGAGCACGGCGGCTTTACCTTTGAAAACGACGGCAGCGGCAACTTCTTTATCAAGGGCTACGATACCGTATCCTTCGATCAGGAGCTGTTTGCCACTCTTGTCAATATCACCTCATATACTCTTTCCAAAACGAAGGTAGGCTCAAACCTTTCCGATGAGAAAATGGAGGAGTACGGACTTACGGAGCCCAAGGCTTCCTGGACGGTGACAGCCCTTTCCGGTGACAGCTATACGGTATACGTAGGCGATAAGCTTCTGACGGGCGGCGGCTATTACTGCCAGCTTGAGGGAAGAAAAAGCGTTTACGTTCTCGGCACGAACGTGGAGACTGCGGTTCTCGTGCCCATAGAAAAATACGTCACCCCCGTACTCGTTGCGGGTATGACCAACGACGATTACTATCTGACAGACGATTTCACCGTATATCACTACGGCGAAAAGCTCCTGTCCATGACCCTCGTTCCCGAGGACGAGCAGGTGAATGAGAATGCTCTTGCCGAGGTTATAATGGATTATCCCACGGCGTATTACCCCAACAGCTCTCTTTATTACGGCATCATCTACGACTATATGGAGCTTGTTGCCGAGAGCTGTGAAAAGCTGGGTGCCTCTGCCGAGGATATGGCTGCGGCAGGACTTTCCGAGCCTGCACATATGATCACCTTCGTTCACAACAAGGCAAAGTATGAGCTTCGCTTCAGCGAGCTGACGGAGGACGGCTACTATTACGCCTGGTCAAACTTCTGTCCTAACCTTATCGCCCGCTGTGCAGGCGAGAGCTTCAAGTATCTGGAGTACGGTCTTATCGAATGGATAGACGAGTATGTGTTCCAGCAGTATATCACGAAGATCGATACCATGGAGGTAAAGACTGATAAGGTTGAGGCGCGCTACGAGCTCAGCCACAGCTTTGCCGAGGACGGAGACGCTGTCGTCTGGGTAAATGCCAACGGCAAGGATCTTACCCAGGATGAGGTAGCAAACTTCAGACAGTACTATAAGTCCTTCCTTGCACTTTCCATTGAGGATTACTATTTTGATGACGAATACTGTACCCTCACAGAGGAGGAGATCAAGGCAATGATCTCCGATAAGAGCAACGCATACCTTACCTTCAGCTATTCTACGGTTGGCGGCGAGGAAACGGAGCTCGCATTCTACGAGTATTCAACGAGACATTCTCTCGTCACCGTCAACGGAGTCGGTGAATTCTACGTTCTTACAGACCTTGTTAGAAAGGTAGAAAACGATACCGTAAAGATCCTTAACGGAGAAACCGTTACAGCCTTTGATAAGAATTAAAAAAACGGATCCGCCCCTTTGGGCGGATCCGTTTTTTATTGGTGCCTTCAGGCGTGGAAATAAACCCCCCGTTCTACGGGGGGCAAAGAAGAGCGGAGCAGAAATAAAACGCGCGAGCTCAAAGCAAGCGCAAGGATAGAAAAAGAAAAAATCTCCGA
>SVTD01000089.1 GCA_015063955.1 Oscillospiraceae bacterium
GCAAAGCCCTGCGGCGCTTACAGCGCCAGCCAACGCGGGAAAACCCCGAAAATGAACTTGTTCATTTTCGGGGTTATTCCCGTATAGCGTTGGCTTTTGCCTTTTCGATTTCTTTGTCCTTTTTGAGGTTTCTTTGCTACTTTCTTTTTCTAAAGAAAGTAGGTCCCCCCTATAAACCCGAATTTTCAGACCTTCTTTTTAAAGCTGTTTTTGATGAACTCGCGTATCTTTGTATCCTCGCCGCTGATCGCCTTTTTCAGGTTGGGGAAGTGTTTTGCCATAACGAGGGCACTGATGCCGACGGCAATGAGGATATAGGGAATGCTGTCCGTGCGCGGGATGCTCAGAAGAGGGAAGAGTATTCCCGCAGACCAGGGCAGAGCAACGCTGTAATTTACAATCACCATAAGAGTAACGCAGGCGGCGAGCAAAAAGCAGAAAAGCAAGGGATCCACTGCAAGCACCATTCCCGCGTATGGAGCAAGTCCCTTTCCGCCCTTGAACTTCATATAAAAAGGAAAGATATGACCGATAACTGCGGCACTTCCTGCGGCTATTCCCGCAAAGGCTACGGTAGGGCAGAGAAGCTGGCAGAGCTTGACGGAAATAAAAGCCTTTGCAATATCCAGCGCCATGACCAGAGCCCCGTAGGCTTTCCCCAGCACGAGCATAGTGTTGGTAGCCCCCAGATTACCCGTTCCTTTATTTCTCAGATTAACCTTCTTGATCTTTCCCAAAAGAGCGGCAGGGTTCAGCGAGCCGATGAAGTATCCTGCCGTGATGCATATAATAAGCTTTAATATTTTCATTTTATTCGACCTCGGTAAAAACTCATTTTTCTACAAGAAGAATTATATGTTTAAATTGTTTCTAATATAACTTTCTTTTATTTAAAAGATGTTAACAAATCTGTTCTATAGTTCATTTTCAAGCATAAAATGCAATAGCAGGGATTGTATGCCAAAGAAAGGAGCAGATCGTTTTGAAAAAAATACTGTTGATACTTATGAGCACGCTTATGATTATTGTCAGTGCGGTACCTGCATATTGCATTGATGAAAATATCCCCTTTGACGTAGCGGCGAAAAGTGCTGTGCTGATGGAGGCGAAAACGGGAAGAGTTCTTTATGCAAAGAATCCTGACGAGGCGCTTCCTCCCGCATCGGTGACCAAGGTAATGACCCTTCTTCTCGTAATGGAGGAGATCGACTCGGGAAAGCTTCGGCTTTCCGATATGATCCCCGTCAGCGAATATGCAGCGTCTATGGGAGGCTCTCAGGTGTTTTTGGAGCCGGGGGAGGAGATGAGCTGTGAGGATATGCTGAAAAGCGTGGTCATCTCCTCTGCAAACGACGCGGCGGTTGCCCTTGCCGAGACTGTCGCAGGCAGCGAGGAGGCATTCGTCAAAAGAATGAACGAGCGCGCAGGGGAGCTTGGAATGAAAAACACAAGCTTTGAAAACGTAACGGGCCTTGACGACGATACGGCGAATCACACCATAAGTGCCTACGATATCGCCCTTGTTTCAAGAGAGCTTATAACCGTGCATCCCACTATACTCAACTACAGCTCCATCTGGATGGATTCCATAAGAAACGGCGAGTTCGGGCTTTCAAATACCAACCGCCTCATCCGCTTTTATAAGGGTGCAACGGGACTGAAGACAGGCTCCACCTCAAAGGCGGGATTCTGCATAAGCGCCACCGCCCGACGGGACGGAATGCATCTGATCGCAGTAATTATGGGAAGCGAAACGAGAGACGAGAGAAATAACGCCGCAAAAAAGCTTCTTGACTGGGGCTTTGCAAATTACTCAAGCTATGAGGTTGAAAGGACCGAGGGGGAGGCTGTAAAGGTCATCAAAGGGAAAAAGAACACGGTGAAAACCGAGATCCGGCCCTTTTCGGCTCTTCTTGAAAAGCAGGGAGCGGAAAACGTTGAAATAAAAACGGAATATAAGGGCAAAATAACAGCACCCGTAGAAAAAGGCCAGAAGCTCGGAACCCAAAGCTTTTTTCAAAACGGAGAACTTATAGGAAAGGCAGATATAACGGCAGCGGAGGATATTGAGGCGCTGGGCTACGGAGATATTCTTTTGCGAATGATAAAAGCCCTGCTTTTTAAGTAGAATCCGGTTATTTTTTGAATTTTTTGGTAGAAAATGCTAAAAAACTATTGAATTTCAAAAACCGTTATAGTATCATTATTTGAGTGATTTTTATATCGGAGGTCAGACAGATGTCTATCAAGATCAATAACAAATATATAAAGCAGTTTGTATCTGACGAGGAATACAACGCAATAGTTCCCGAGGTTGAAGCTGCTCTTGAAACAGTAAAAAAGGGTACAGGCGCAGGAAGCGACTTCCTCGGCTGGTATACCCGTCCCGTAGATTACGATAAGGAAGAGTATGCACGTATCAAGATCGCCGCAAAGAAGATCCAGGGTATGTGCGAGGCGTTCATCGTAATCGGTATCGGCGGCTCCTACCTCGGCACACGTGCCGCACTTGACTTTATCAAGTCCAACCACTACAATAACCTTCCCAAGGATACTCCCGACATTTACTTCGCAGGCTACAGCCTTTCCTCCTCTCACCTTGCAGATATTCTTGCAGTATGTGAGACAAAGGACGTTTGCATCAACGTTGTATCTAAGTCCGGTACAACAACAGAGCCCGCAGTAGCATTCCGCGTAATCCGTGAGTTCCTCGAGGACAAGTACGGTAAGGAAGAGGCTGCAAAGCGTATCTTCGTAACAACAGATAAGTCCAGAGGTAAGCTCAAGGAGCTTTCCGACAGAAACGGCTACGAGACCTTCGTTATCCCCGATAACATCGGCGGCAGATACTCCGTTCTCACAGCAGTAGGTCTTCTTCCCCTTGCAGTTGCAGGCGTAAATACAGACTCTCTCCTCGAGGGCGCTGAGGACGCTATGAACGAATATAAGGCGGCAAGCGTTAAGGATAACCCCTGCCTCCAGTACGCAGCATACAGAAACATTATGTACCGTAAGGGCAAGGTTACTGAGATGCTCGTAGTATACGAGCCCTTCTTCAGAATGTTCTGCGAGTGGTGGAAGCAGCTCTTCGGCGAGAGCGAGGGCAAGGACGGCAAGGGTCTTCTTCCCGCATCCGTTATCTTCTCCACAGACCTCCACTCCCTCGGTCAGTATATCCAGGAGGGTCTCCGCAATATGTTCGAGACCGTTGTGGATATCAAGGAGTCCAAGCACACCATCACAGTTCCCGATGATCCCGAGAACGCAGACAGCCTTAACTACCTTTCCGGCATGAGCTTCAACCGTATCAACCACAGAGCAATGAACGCAACACTCTTTGCTCACGTAGATGGTGACGTTCCCAATATCGTAGTAGAGGTTCCCAACAGAAGTGAGTACTCCTTCGGTCAGCTCGTATACTTCTTCGAGCTTTCCTGCGCAGTAAGCGGTTACACTCTCGGAGTTAACCCCTTCAACCAGCCCGGCGTTGAGGCGTACAAGAAGAATATGTTTGCCCTCCTCGGCAAGCCCGATCCCGCCCTCAACGAGCTCAAGAAGTCTCTCGCAGAGAGAATGAGCCAGGACTGATCTTATAATCGAAATAAAAAGACCTTTTGATATACTTCAAAAGGTCTTTTTTTCGTGATACTGAGTACGTTTTTGTGTGTTTTTTTCCAAATTATTATCTTTGCTTCTTGTTCCTCTATTGCAAATCACTCGGAGAACCAAATAGATAATTTGAATTAATAATACTAATAATAAACGGGGGATAGCGTGCAAATCCGGCGAATCATCATATAATAGATCCCATACAAATGGATAGATGTACAAAAATAAAAACAAAAAAAAGGTACATAAGAATACGATACGGTCGTATACAGATAAAGCTTTGGCTTGTTTAGGCTTTATATGTTCTTTGATTTTTTTATAATAAACTATCGTATCAACTATAAAATATACAAACGATATTGCCAAAATCAAGGATGGAATAATTTTTGCTTCGGGGAAGAATCCATATAAAAAAACTCCCATAAATTGCAGATATCCAAACAAAGCAAAATGTGATAACAAATATTTTTTCATTTTAGATTACCGTGGAGATATTATGGAAATAGTTAAATTTCTACCATTTTTTTCTTTCAGTTTTATCAAGAAGGCGGGAAACTGTAGTGTATTTTCTGCGTCTCTAATACTGTTCTGGCTTCAATAACAGAATATCACAGCGATAAGAATCTGTCAATAGTCGCCTTTCCAATAATTGATTTGCTTACTCTCAGTCTTTGATAGAACTGTCTGACAATTATGGCTGAAGATAAAATGATGTATCTATAATATCGTTAAGCTATCAAGTAATGACTGTCTTGGCTGTTAGTTCGCTACTTGTGCAGATGTTCAGGACCGTCGTAGGGGTTCCCCGAAAGTGAGCCTGTGAGCTTTTGAGGGTTCCCGTCGAGGACGTCGGTCCACAAAACATCAATAGCGTTCAACGTATTTTTACACCACTTTTTTTGTCAAAAAGCACTGTATTCCTATTGTCAAGAATTTTCTTTTCGTTATTTTGCAAGAAATTTTTAATGCGATTTCTACAAAAAGTTTATAAAAAAATCGGCAATCCCCTTGCAATTGTCACAGAAATGCTGTATAATTAAGCATATTAAAAAGCATATTGCTCAAAAGCTATATTCTAAGGAGGATTTTACTATGCTTGAATTGATTATTGGTGTTAAGGGTACAGGTAAGACAAAGCAGCTTATCGAGCTCGTAAACGCCGCCCTCGCTACTTCTGATGGAAACGTTGTCTGCCTCGAAAAGGGCGATAAGCTGAGATTTGACCTTAGCTACCGTTGCAGACTTATAGATACAGAACATTACGGTGTAGACAGTGCTGAAGCTCTTTACGGTATGGTATGCGGTATTCTCGCAAGCAACCACGACGTAACCGATCTCTTTATCGACTCTGCTCTCAAGATCTGCAAGGACGATCTCGTAGCATTTGAGCCTGCTCTTGATAAGATCAACGCAGTTTGCGAAAAGTGCAACGTTAAGTGCGTTATCACATCTTCTCTCGACGTTGCTGCTGCAACAGACGCTCTCAAGAAGTACATGAAATAATCAAAATCAGGAGCCGAAAGGCCAATGTCATTAAGTTAAAAAACAACCGAGTTCAAAAATGGACTCGGTTGTTTTTTTGAAAAATATTAGAAAAAGGCTTGACAAAAAGCAAAAAATGTGCGGTCGATTTTATTAGCTCGCTAAT
>SVTD01000090.1 GCA_015063955.1 Oscillospiraceae bacterium
GGAAAGGTGAACACTATTGTTAGCTTTTTCGTAGATCCTGCCCCTGCGGGGCACCACCCTAAGGGGTGGTTCGACTACAGAAATATCCCACCGGGATATTTCTTCCGCTCAGGATGACGACGAAGGTGGCGTTCGCTGCAAAATTAACTCCCCGATAAACCCGAATTTGAAGTGCGATTCGTGTGCAGATATGCAGCGGGCAAGGGTCTGCCCGCCCTACGGGTTAGCGGCAACATTTCGATAAACCCGAATTTATCTTATTCCTTTTCAAAGTTTTTTGGGAGTGCAGAGGACTTTTTTACAAAAAAGTCCTTTGCGTCATCCCCAGTCCCCTCCCCTATAAACCCGAATTTGAATGTGAGCTCACGTGCAATGCACGGCCCTAAGACGGGGGAATGATGATTCGCGACTTTAACGAAAAAAATCCGCCGATGGCGGATTTTTCACTGTTACTGTTTTTACTTTACTGCTTCAAGCTCCTCGAGGGATGCTTTTCTGCATTCGGGGCTTGCCCACACCTTATAGCTTGTTACGCCGCTGATGGTCTCGCCGTCTATCTGGAGGGCTGTGGGAAGGTCAAATTCCACCTCCACCTCGTATCCCTTGAACTGTTCTACCATTTCTGTATGCTTTACGTGCTCACCCTTGAAAATGCTGGGGAAAACGGTAAGAGTTTTAAGCTTTGAGGGGTGATGCATTACCATCAAGGATACCTTACCGTCATCACACAGTCTGTCCTGCTCGGGACACGCCATCATACCGCCGCCAACGAATCGGCCGTTCATCGTGGGAGCAAGCCATACGTTTTTATAGTTTCTCGTAACGCCGTCTACAGTGACCTTTGCTTTAACTCTCTTATAGCCTCCGAGAAGACCTCCGATAGCAATAGTCGTATAATTGATCTTCTTCTTGCCCGCGGCTCTCTTCTTATCACCGATCTCACAGCAGTATCCGTCGATGCCGAAGCCAACGTTATTCAAAAACTTATACTTTTTTCCCTTGACCTCTGCCACGGGGAGATTCTGTATGTATTTATTAACGAGAACAAGCTCACTGCCCTTTGCCCCGCCGATATCTGTGAGAAAATCGTTGCCGGTTCCGGTTGCAAAATAATATACCTCGTGCTGAAGCTCAACATCGGAGATCCTGTTTACGAAATTACTTATCGTTCCGTCTCCGCCGGAAACGACCACCTTGCAATCCTTATCAAGGCCTTCAAGGAACTCTCCCATATCGGAGATTTCAACCATATCGCCGTAGCTGATCTCAGCACCGGGAAGAAGCTTTTCGATCGCTTTTGTTTCTTCCTCACCTCTCTTATTGTTTGAAAGAGGGTTATAAAATACAAAATATTTTTCCATTTTCTGTCTGCCTTTTATCAATTTTTTGCAGGGGAAAGGACATTGCTTTTTTGTTCATAACATTACAATTATATAGAATTTTAAAAATATTGTCAATAAATCGCTCTTATTATCAACAAAAGTTGATTTTTCTTCTTGCTTTAGTATGTTAATCTTGATTGTTTTTCTGCAAGAAAATTATGTAATTTTGTCCAAATGAGAAATTTTACAAAAAATCGAAAAAAGGTCTTGTATATTTGAAGGTTTTAGTATAAAATGTTAATTGGTGTGGATTAATACACCGCTAAAGGTCCAAAATAAATTTATATAAATCAAACGGAGGACACTAAAATGTCAGTAAAAGTTGCCATTAACGGTTTCGGCCGTATCGGTCGTCTCGCATTCCGCCAGATGTTCGGCGCAGAGGGTTATGAAGTAGTTGCTATCAACGACCTCACAAAGCCCGAGATGCTCGCTCACCTTCTCAAGTACGATACAGCTCAGGGTTCTTACCTCGGCTACCTCGGCGAGAACAAGCACACAGTTGAAGCTACTGAGGATTCCATCATCGTAGACGGCAAGGAGATCAAGATCTACGCTTGCAAGGACGCTAAGGATTGCCCCTGGGGCGAGCTCGGCGTTGACGTTGTTCTCGAGTGCACAGGCTTCTACTGCTCCAAGGACAAGAGCCAGGCTCACATCGATGCCGGCGCTAAGAAGGTAGTTATCTCTGCTCCCGCAGGCAATGACCTCAAGACAATCGTTTACTCTGTTAACGAGAATACACTTACAGCTGATGATACAATCATCTCCGCTGCTTCCTGCACAACAAACTGCCTCGCTCCTATGGCTAAGGCTCTCAACGATTACGCTGCTATCCAGAGCGGTATCATGACAACTGTTCACGCATACACAGGTGACCAGATGATCCTCGACGGCCCCCACAGAAAGGGTGACCTCAGAAGAGCAAGAGCAGGCGCTCAGAACATCGTTCCCAACTCCACAGGCGCTGCTAAGGCTATCGGCCTCGTAATCCCCGAGCTCAACGGTAAGCTCATCGGTTCCGCTCAGAGAGTTCCCACCTGCACAGGCTCCACAACTATCCTCGTTGCAGTAGTTAAGGGCGAGAACGTTACTAAGGAAGGCATCAACGCTGCTATGAAGGCTGCTGCTTCTGACTCCTTCGGTTACAATGAGGATGCTATCGTTTCCTCTGACGTAATCGGCATGCGTTACGGCTCTCTCTTCGATGCTACTCAGACAATGGTAGCTAAGATCGATGACGACACATATCAGGTTCAGGTTGTTTCTTGGTACGATAACGAGAACTCCTACACAAGCCAGATGGTTCGTACAATCAAGTACTTCGCAGAGCTCAACTAATAGTTTTCACAAAAAAAGCCCTCCTTATGGAGGGCTTTTTTATTGCTTTTTGCGATTCTTTATGATAATATTATTATAGAAATCTCAGCGAAAGGAATGTTTTTATGAAAAAGCTGTTCTGTATTCTCCTGACTTTGGCTATGGTATTCGGCGGCGTGCTCTCCGTTGCTGCTGAATATGAGATATGGCTTGAGCAGGAATTCGTTTACGACGACACCTTCACCCTCGGCGACGTTAACGACGACGGTGCCATCAACGCTATGGACTCTTATTACGTTAAAACTGCCATAGCGGGAGTTTGTGAAATAGAACTTAACAGCTCCGCTTCAGACTTTGATGCAAACTCTCAGCTCTCCGCTCCCGACTCCTACAGCCTCAAGCTTTGCCTTGCCGGCGCAAAGACCACCGCTGATTTTGAGAACGGAAAGCCCACTTACAAACTTACCGTTGCCGGAAACGACCTTTCCGGGTATTCCTTCGTTCTCCCTGTGGGAACCACGGACGAGGACAATGCATACGTTGCATACCGTCTCCTTTTCAAGTACATCCGCTATCTTACCGGCGTTGAGCTTCCCGTTTACTACGGCGAGGCTGAAACCGAGCACGCTATCACCTTCAACGTTTTTGATCCCGTTGAGGATGAGTACGGAAGAACTCTCGGCTACGACGGAATGAAGTACGAGGTGGTCGACGGAAACCTCAATATCTACGGCACCTGGCGCGGAAACATGTATGCCGCATACGAGATCATCGAGCAGTTCCTCGGCGTGCGCTTCTTCTCCGACTCTCAGACCTTCGTATATAAGCAGAGAGTTTCCGATATTCCCGAGGGCACAAGCGTTGAGATAATCCCTCAGCTCCGTTACCGCTTCGTTAAGCAGACCTATTCCACAAACGGAGCTCTCACTCATTATTTCGCCCACAAGCACAACGGTTCTCATTTTTATGCCTTTACAGAAAAACGCTTCGGTACACTGACGGGCGACCTTTACGGAAACGCTCACTCCTTTATGTACTACTGGCAGATGGGCACCGGTACGATGCCCCCCGAGGGAACCCTTAATCCCGACGGCAGCGTTATGACCCTTGCCCAGCGATACGAGGCTAAGATGGCATCCGGCGAGCCTAAGGACCAGTTCCTCTGGCAGCCCTGCGCTACAGACAAGACTCAATACGATATTATTTTCAACGGTATGCTGGACTGTGCCCGTATGGCTATGAGCTGGGGCTATTCCACACCCTATATCGAGGAGGGTCTCACGTCCTTCTCCTTCTCTATCTGCGATAACAGCCTGTTCTGCTCCTGCCGTAACTGCACGAAGATCAAGAGAAACGAAGGCTTCTCAGGTCTTTATATCGAGCTTTACAACAAGGCCTGCGACGATATTCTTAATTATTACCCCGGCGCACATATCTACGGTATCATTTACGCAAAGGATACCCCAAAGACCGTTCTCCCCAGAGAGAATCTTATTATTCAGTACTGCGGCGTAAGCTGTCACAACCATATCATAAATATGGAGGAGTGTTACCCCGGCGGCGGTCAGCTCAACGAGTATACAAACTCCGTTGACGTTGAGTCCCTCAAGTACTGGGGAGATGCCTGCAAGCAGACAGGCGCTGAGCTCTGGTACTGGATCTATCCCGTAAACTATCATTATCTCCTTGCAGATACTCCCAACATCCCCAACCTCTATTACAACACTAAGTTCCTTCTTGACGAGTGCGGCGTCACCGGTATTGCCCACGAGGGTAACTACGAGGGCAATGGCTACAGCTTCGAGCATCTTAAAGCTTATATGGTGTCCCGTCTTATGTGGGATACGGATATGACCTACGACGAGTGGAACGAGATAATGAAGGAATACCTTTATATCTACTACGGTCCCGGATACGAATATATCTTTGAGTATATCGAAATGCATACAGAGGCGGGAGACCAGTGCGGCACCTGCTTCGTCAACAACTTCGACCGTCCCGGTGATATGTTCTCCTACGAGTACCTCGGCGAAAATTACGAGGAGATGAGAGGGCTTATCGAATCTGCCCTCGAAATGACGGACAATCCCGATCAGATCGTGCGTCTCGAGCAGCTTATGGTATGCTGTGACTTTATGGCTCTTTCCGCTCTCCACACAGAGTGGTACGTTGAAAACGGAAACGAGGAGCTTTATAAGGAGCGCTATACCTGGATGTACAATAAACTGGTTGAATACGATATGACAGTATTCTCAAGCGATCTCTACTCCGTGCCCTCCACCTGTGATTTCAGCGCAAACCCCATGGTCCAGATCTACGGCTCAGGCACACGACGCCCCGGCATTTATCCGTAAAATACCAAAAGCAGGCTGCAAGTCAGCCTGCTTTTTTTGTTTGGTGCCTTCAGGCGTGGAAATAAACCCCCCGTTCTACGGGGGGCAAAGAAGAGCGGAGCAGAAATAAAACGCGCGAGCTCAAAGCAAGCGCAAGGATAGAAAAAGAAAAAATCTCCGAGTATAA
>SVTD01000012.1 GCA_015063955.1 Oscillospiraceae bacterium
TTTGACAGACTTTTTCGTCTGTCTTTTCGTCATGCCTTGAAAACGGAAAAAAGCACTTAACTCGCCTTTCCTTGCTTTGTTAAGTGCTTTTCCTTTTTTGACATTATTTTAACTTAATGACATTGCCGCCGAGGCGGATCTTTTATTTTATTCTTTTAAAGTTTCCGTAGGTCTCGTTTACGGTCTCCGTAAAGGAGAAGGTATCCTCGTATCTTGAAAGGATTGCCTCAAGATCGATTATCTGATGCTTATTGATAATGCAGATAAGAACCGTTCTTTCGTCCTTGGAATAGCTGCCAACGGCGGAGATGCGGGTGGAGGAATGCTTAAGCTCCCTTATGATGTCCCTCGTTATCTCGTCGGGATAGCGGGTGATTATGGTAAACTTGCAGGCGGTTTTGGAGCCCTTGAGTATGGAGCCGCCCACGAAGCTTGAGATAAAGCAGTAAAGAATACAAAGGCAAACGGGCTTGTAGTTGAAAATAAGCTCACCTGCGTCTCCCTTTTTTGCATAAACGAAGAAGGATGCGGCGGCAACCACGGCGTTCAGGGCAAAGGTCACCCAGAAAAAGTTCAGATCGGGGCGCTTTTTGCTGATATATTTTGAGACGATGTCCGTGCCACCCGTTGAAGCGTTGTTACGAAAGCAGATGCCGTAAACGAATCCGCTGATAACGCCGCTGAGGATAACGGGGTAGATAGTATCGTGCCCCTCGGTGTTATACTGAAAGGCCTCGAAGCCGATCCTTTGAATAAGGAGGAAAACGAGAGAGTATGTAAGGCAAAAGCAAAGGGATCTTTTGGCGAATTTGCGGTCAACGAAGAAGAAAGCAAAGGCGCAAAGGGGAATATTTATAAGCAGAGACATATAGCCGATGCTGAAGCCCGTTTTATACTGAACCATGGTGGCAACGCCGTTAAGGCCTGCAGGGGCAAAGCCGTTTTTGACAACGAAAAGCTGATAATTAAAGGCAAGGAGTATTGCCAGAAGGATGATGCATCCGTAAGGGAGCAGGGCGGAAAGCTTTTTCTTCATAATGACCTCCGTTTTATTTCTTTCCTT
This sequence comes from Oscillospiraceae bacterium, assembly GCA_015063955.1. Lineage (GTDB taxonomy): Bacteria > Bacillota > Clostridia > Oscillospirales > CAG-272 > Avispirillum. The sequence goes on from SVTD01000012.1 coordinate 1,064, forward strand.
AATGTTATCATATTTTTGTTATAATTACAATAGACATAGTTTTTAAGTGTTGTGGAAAATCGTAGAAATATATGATATAATTACTGAAAGACAGAAATTTTCAAAAAGGAGGGGTGGTATGTCGTCCTACAGCGAGCTTATAAAGAATTTTGAGAGGATACGCAGCTATATGCGTGAGTTTTACGTTTACGGCTTCAAGAGCCGGGAGGACTATGACTCCAAAAGCGCCCGCTCCTACGACGACGAGCGCCGCAGGATGGAGAGCTGGCTCGGGGAGCACATGAGCTTCGTCCGCACCCCCGAGGGCAAGAACGTTTTTATTTCTATAGACAGCCGCACCTCCCGCCACAACCCCTTCTATAAGGCGCTGAAGGCAAAGAGCTTTACAGACGGGGATATTACTCTCCACTTTATACTGTTTGATATACTCCATTCTCCCGAGGCGGTCCTTTCTCTGCCTGAGATACTTGATAAGATAGACACATATCTTTCAGGCTTTTCCGAGCCTATGGTGTTTGATGAATCCACCGTCAGAAAAAAGCTTCGTGAATATATGGCGGAGGGTATGATCATCGGCGAAAAATCGGGAAGGAGGATGCTTTACCGCAGGGCTGAGACTGCCTGTACAAAGGATCTTTGCGACGTGCTCAGCTATTATTCCGAGGTTGCCCCCTGCGGTGCCGTGGGCTCCTTTCTCCTTGATAAGGAGGAGGGGGGAGAGGACGTTTTTGCCTTCAAGCATCATTACATAACGTCTGCCATAGATACGAACGTTCTTGCAACCCTGTTTCTGGCCATGAGGGAAAAGTCCTCCGTCACCGTAACAAACAAGAGCCGCCGCGCAGATGAGCCGAGAAGGAGCCGCATCGTTCCCCTTCGGGTTTTCATAAGCGTTCAGAACGGCCGCCAGCATCTGCTGGCGTATCAGCCGGAGTTCAATGTTATCAAGGCCTTTCGCATCGATTATCTCTCAGACGTGAAGCTATGCGAGCCCACCCCGAGATTTGACGAGCTGAGGGCTGAGCTTTCAGAAATGCAGTCCAGAATGTGGGGCGTTACTACAAGAAAGAACAGATACGGCGAGGAGCGCATCGAGCACGTAGAGTTCTGCGTCAGGGTAGGCGCCGATGAGGAGCACATAATCCGCAGGCTTGAAAGGGAAAAGCGTGTGGGAAGGGTCGAGAAGATCGACGGGAGCACGTGGCGCTTCTCGGCGGACGTGTACGACAGCGGCGAGATGGTTCCCTGGATACGCACCTTTATCTGCCGCATCACCGCCGTAAGCTTTTCAAATCCCTCAATCGAAAAGAGCTTTTGGGGGGATATTGAAGAAATGTACCGTATGTACGGCGTAGAGGAGGATGAGGATGATATTTAACGAAATATATTCAGCCTACTATAATGCCGTTGCGAAGATCATAGCTGAGATACTCCGCGGAGAGACTGACGAAAGGGTGCTTGAGCGCATCGTTTGTGAAAAGGCATTCGGAGAAAGTATGCTGACGGTGCTGCCTTCGCTGAAAAGCGAAAAATGGCAGCTTGTGAAAAGCGATATGACAACGCCCATAAAGCACCCTCCCACGATGCCCCTGACCCTTACGCAAAAGGAGTGGCTGAAGGCGATAAGCCTTGATAAGCGGATAAAGCTTTTTGACCTTGATACAAAATGGCTGGATGACGTGGAGCCCCTGTTCTGCCCTGAGGATATATACGTTTACGACCGCTATTCCGATGCAGACCCATACGACGACGAGGAATACCGTAAACGATTCCGAATGGCCCTGTCTGCAATAAAAACAAAAACTCCCCTGAGGATTAGGACGGTCAACAGACGGGGAAATACCGTTTCCATGACGGTTATGCCCACGACTCTTGAGTATTCGGAAAAGGACGATAAATTCAGACTGCTGACCTCAGGGAGCCGCTACGGAGGAACGGTAAACCTTTCCCGTATCGTTTCCATGGAGGAATGCCCCTCCGTAAGGGCTGATTTTGTAGACCGTCCCCTTTCCGAAAAGAGAAGCCTTACCCTTATGATAAGGGACGAGAGAAACGCCCTTGAAAGAGCAATGCTTCACTTTGCCCATTTTGAAAAGCGGGCGGAGAGGATTGGCAGGGACAGATATCTTGCCACCGTCACCTACGACAGCTCCGATGAAACGGAGCTTGTGATACGCGTCCTCAGCTTTGGCCCCTTAGTTGAGGTAAAGGAGCCCGAAAGCTTCAGAAAACTAATAAAAGACCGCCTGAAAAGGCAAAAAAGCTGCGAACTTTTTTAAGTTCGCAGCTTTTTTTCCGTGATAAACGTCTTTTCATGAGGTAAAATATGGTCACAAAGGCACAGACAGCAGCAGTGCTGGCACCGGACTTTTAATCGGGATTGCTGAAAACGTGCTTTGTACGAAAAAGCTCACTGCGTGTTGATATCGCCATCGTACCGTACTTTGGCAATGCCTTGCCCGCAGTGATCAAATAAAGACGCTGACAGCATTATCCGAACTAAGAATACCGACGCTATGAGCAATCATACTCGGGGGTAAAGCAACGGAATGCGTCTTGTATAAAAGATGCTTTCAGCAATTATACTTTAACTTTTTTAGAAGAAGTCGCAGGGTGAAGCCCCCTGCTCAGGGCATCTTGAAAAAGGCACGCACAGCAAATAATGAGGAGGTCGGCTTCGTAAAAGAGAGCATTAAATGCTCCGCCCCCGGACATACGGTGTCCTGCGTGCCTTGACCGAAACCAAAGATACCTTACGTATCTTTAAAAGGTGCAAACAGCAATACTACGATCACTGAATAGGCGAGGGGTCGAAAGATTACCAACCCTTATCAATATTTTGCACCTTGTATATTTTCCTTAGCTCAGGGGCAGAGTGGGGAATGATGATCCCCATGACGGCGGGTTCGACTCCCGTCCGGAAAAGAATAAGGCACGGACAGGATCGGCTTTTTGCAAGGGTACTGAAAATGCTCTGCCCGAGATGATAGGGCTCTGCCGTGCCTTTAACATTTATTATTAAAAAAAAGGAGTGATATTCATGTTGCAATATCTTAAAAACGAAGCAAATATTGCTTTGACGGAAAACGGAGCAGTTACTCCTGCCACAACAGGTTCAGACTGCCTTGATCTTTTCGCCACCGTGGGAGCGATCCGCCGCGAATGCGAAAAGGAGATACAGGAGCGCTTTAAGAGAGCATATGCTGAAAACAGAGATATTGCCATGAAGCTTCTGTTTTTTGCCCGCGACGTGCGCGGAGGTCTCGGAGAGCGCAGAGTTTTTCGGGTCATCCTCAGATGGCTTGCGAACAACGAACCCGATTCCCTGCGCAAAAATCTTTGTTACATAGCCGAGTACGGACGCTTTGACGATCTTCTCGTCCTTTTCTCTACCCCCTGCGAAAAGGATATGCTTGCACTTATAAAGGAGCAGCTTTCAAGTGATCTCAGAGCTGTGGAGGCAGGTGAGTCGGTCAGCCTTCTCGGAAAGTGGCTTCCCTCCGTCAATGCATCGAGTAAAAGCACCGTTGCTATGGCAAAAAGGATCGCCCGCTATCTGGGAATGACCGATGCACAGTACAGAAAAGCTCTCGTCAGCCTTCGTGCTCATATCCGCATAATCGAGAATAACCTTCGCGAGAGGGACTATACTTTTGATTATGAAAAGCAGCCCTCAAAGGCGCTGTTCAAATATCGCTTTGCCTTTATCCGCAATGACATGGAAAGATATTCAGAGTTTATGAACAGGGTCAACAGAAACGAAGCAAAGCTCAACACAAGAACACTTATGCCCTACGAGATAATCTCCCCTATCTTGAATGGGTGTCATAGTGTAATCGAGGAGGAGCGCAGGTCTCTTGATGCAACCTGGAACAGTCTTTTGGATCACTGTAACGGCGAGAATTCAATATGCGTGGTCGATGGCTCAGGCTCTATGTACGGCGGCTATCCTCAAGCTCCCATAAACGTTGCAATATCTCTCGGTATTTATTTTGCCGAAAGAAACAGAGGCGCCTTTAAGAACCATTTCATCACCTTTTCCCAAAATCCCAGACTTGTGGAGATCAAGGGTGAGGATATCGTTGATAAGGTGCGCTACTGTATGAGCTTCAACGAGGTCGCAAATACCAACGTCCAGAAGGTTTTCGAGCTGATACTCAGAACTGCTGTCAAGAACCGCATTCAAAGGGAGGAGCTGCCCCGACGCGTATACATAATCTCCGATATGGAATTTGATTTCTGTACGGAAAACGCGTCTCTTTCAAATTTCGAATATGCGAAGAGCATATTTGAAAGGGCGGGGTACGAGCTTCCCGAGCTTGTATTCTGGAACGTGGCAAGCAGAAACCGCCATCAGCCCGTAACAAAAAACGAGCAAGGCGTGACCTTAGTATCAGGCTGTACTCCCAACCTTTTTTCAATGATTGCAGAGGGTGGAGAATCTTCACTTTCACCCTACGCATTTATGATGGAGGTTCTCGGAGGCGAAAGATACGAAAAAATTTCGGCATAAGAAAGGGGGGAAGCGAAGGCTTCCCTTTTTTGAAAGGAAAGAATATGGAGTTTATGGATTTTTGGGAATTCAGGAGGCGGTGGCTTTCGCATTTTGCGAAGGGGATCCCTCAGTGGAAGATAGATAAATACGTCGTCGAAACCGGCGACTACATATGGCACGTGTTCTCCTGGGGCCTGATCGGAGAAAAAAGCTTCCTTACGGGAGACCGTGCAAGGGAAGCCTTTGACCGTCTTTGCACCTATGAAAAGGAAAACGCGATCTTTATCGAGCCCTTTGAGGATGAGGATTCGTTCTTCCTTTTGCAGGGAGACGCTACGTCCGAAAAGCTTGACAAATATACGGAGATATACGCTATGGCGAAGGACCTTTCATGGACGTATATCAAGACCCACGAGGGGGATCTTTGCGGCCCCTATTTTTACAGAAAGGAATAAAAATGACAGAGATAAAGGGCAGATTCAACACTGCCATATGCTATACTGATGAATTGGAGCCTGCGGCGCGGGCTCAGATAGAGTCAGTCTGTAACGAGGAGGCGTTTGCCGACTCGAAGATTAGGATAATGCCCGACGTTCACGCAGGAAAGGGCTGTACCATAGGCACAACGATGACCGTCAGAGACCGTGTAGTGCCCAATATGGTTGGGGTGGATATCGGCTGCGGTATGTACACCGTAAACGTAGGAAGGACGGAAATCGATCTTGAGCGCTTTGATAAGGCAGCCCATTCCATCCCCTGCGGAAGAAACGTATGGGAGGGAAGGCAGGAGCGCTTTGACCTCACCGCCCTTAGGTGCTTTCGCGCACTCAAGGACTCAAGACGCCTTGAGCGAAGCCTCGGTACCCTCGGCGGCGGCAATCATTTTATCGAGATAGACGAGGACAGCGAAGGCTGCCGCTACATCGTCATCCATTCGGGAAGCCGCAATCTCGGCACCCAGGTGGCAGAGCATTATCAGCGCATTGCAGTTGACCTTGACCTTGGCAAGGAGGAGTATTTCAGCCGCCGCGATGAGATCATCCGAAACTATAAGGAGGAGGGAAGGAGAGCTGAGATCCAGTCTGCGCTCAAGGCCCTTGAGCGTGAGTGGAATGAAAAGGAGCCCACGATGCCCCGGGAGCTTTGCTATCTCTACGGCTCCTTTATGGAGGATTATCTTCACGATATAGATATCTGCCAGCGATTTGCCAAAAGAAACCGTGAGAAAATGGCAGAGATCCTTCTTTCTCACATGGGGCTTTGCGCCCTCGATGCTTTTCAGACGGTTCACAATTACATCGACGTTGAAAGCATGATCCTCAGAAAGGGCTCCGTATCGGCAAAAGCCGGAGAGAAGCTTCTCATTCCCATAAATATGAGAGACGGAAGCCTTATCTGCATCGGCAAGGGAAATGACGAGTGGAACTGCTCGGCACCCCACGGCGCGGGAAGGCTTATGTCACGCACCACGGCCTTTGAAAAGCTTACTATGGAGGAATACCAAAGACAGATGGAGGGCATCTACACCACCTGCGTCAATACCGCCACCCTCGACGAGTCCCCCATGGCATACAAGTCTATGGAGGAGATAGTCAATAACATAGGGCCCACGGCAGAAATAGTATCCCACATCAAGCCCATATACAACTTCAAGGCGGCAGAGTGATCTGTCATACTGTCGAAAAAGGCGCAGAACAAAATCCGCGAAAAAAGACAGATCAAGAATAGCGGTAATTGAAAACAAATCAAAACCACCGGTTGAACCGGTGGTTTTGATTATACTATCTCTCCAAATCTGTTGGTGGTGTAATCGCGGTCCACGGTGATCACCGTGTTGTAGGTGGAGTCCAGCTTCTTTACCTCTTTTTCTATATACTCGCTCATCTCGCGATCGGAGAGGGGGAATTCATCGGTGACGGCAACGTCAAAAATGAGATTTGAATGAGTAACTCCGAATACTGCGCGAAAATCGTGCATAGAGGCAGGTGAGCCCTGCTCTGCGGCGATATGGGATATGATCTCGGAGACCTCGGCGCGAAGGGCGTTGACTCTGGGGTCTGAGTTCTGAACGGGGTCCATATGGATAACAAGCTCGATCTTGCCCTCGGCGCGGAAATCGTTTTCGATGTTGTCGCAAAGGTCGTGGGAGACCATAATATCTCCGTCCGCATCCACCTCAACGTGAACGGAGGCGAATATCCTGCCGGCTCCGTAGCTGTGGACGACCAGATCGTGAATGCCGAGCACTCCGTCGTAGGAGCGGATCTTTTTGACGATGGAGGAGATTATCTCGCGGTCGGGTGCCTTACCGATAAGTGTATCGGAGGCTTCCCAAACGAGCTTTATTCCGAGAACGATTATATAAATTGCAATGGCACCGCCAAGAACCGCATCGGTATATCTGCCTGTAACGGGGGCAAGGAGCATACCTGCCACAACGGCACCCGTTGCGAAAATATCACCTATAGAGTCAATGGCGGAAGCGCGGAGGGCATCGGATCCTATCCTTTTTGCTACGGCACTGTAATAGATCGCAAGCGCCGCCTTTCCGAGCATCGTTACCGCCATAACGATGATGGAGACGATCTCAAAATGGGCACCCTCCGTATCGGAGAAGAGCTTTGAGACGGAATCGCGTAAAAGCTCGATACCCAGCACCGTTATGATGACGGATATGAAAAGACCGCAAAGATATTCCATTCTTGCGTGACCGTAGGGATGCTCGCGGTCGGCAGGCTTGCCTGAAAAATGGTAGCCGACGAAAACGAAAACCGAGCTTCCCGCATCGGAAAGGTTGTTGATAGCATCTGCAATAACGGCGATACTGCCCGAAATAATACCTATGACGATCTTAACGATGAAAAGTGCAACGTTTGCCAAAATACCGACGATGCCCGCCGCCTTGCCCTTTGAAAGTCTTTCTTTAGTATTTTCCATAAATACCTCTTTTTTTATTGTTAACCATTATATGTATGTGTCCGTTTTTTATATACCTGTAAATCATAACACAAATGTAAAGCTATTTCAATAGCTTTTATCGTTTGTTTTAACCTTTCAAATTCGGGGTTATAGGGGAGGGAGGAACGGTCGCTTTTTTGTAAAAAAGCTCCGCAAAAAACTTCAAAAAAACAAAGATAGCGAAAAGGCAAAAGCCAACGCTTTAGGGGAAACCCCGAAAATGAACAAGTTTATTTTCGGGGTTTCCCCTAAAGCATTGGCCGGCGCTGTAAGCGCCGCAGGGCTTTGCCCTGCAACTTTTGCCTTGTAAACTTCAGCTACACCAATAGTTCAAAGTTTTTTGAGAGTGCAGAGAACTTTTTTTCAAAAAAGTTCTTTGTGTCATCCCCAGTCCCCACCGACAAACCCGAATTTACCGATGCGTATAAAACGGAGGGGAATTAAATTCGGCGGTTCTTTCGGGAGGGCTTCAAATCCTCGGTTTTTCTTTAAAAATCCCCTCCTGCCCTTGACTTTGAGGGTCTACAGTAATATAATTTACTATGTATATTAATATGGTGCACTATATCCATTTGTGTGCGATACAAAAAGAAAGGTAATATATTTATGAGAAAGATTATGCTCGGCAACGAGGCTGTGGCAAGAGGTCTTTTTGAGGCGGGGGTTCACTTTATTTCCAGCTACCCCGGCACTCCCAGCACCGAGATCACAGAGTTTGCCGCTAAATACGATGAAATGTACGCTGAGTGGGCTCCCAACGAGAAGGTAGCATTTGAGGCTGCATACGGCGCTGCTATCGGCGGCGGACGCGCGTTTTGCGCAATGAAGCACGTTGGTCTCAACGTTGCCGCAGACCCCCTCTTCGTTTCCGGTTATACGGGAATCAACGGTGGATTTGTTATCGGCGTTGCAGACGACCCCGGTATGCACTCCTCTCAGAATGAGCAGGACAGCCGTCACTACGCTATTGCCGCAAAGCTCCCCATGGTAGAGCCTGCGGATTCCCGCGAGTGCAAGGAGTTTACCGCTCTCGCTTACGACTTTTCCGAAAAGTTCGATACTCCCTTTATTCTCCGCCTGACAACAAGAGTTTCCCACTCCAGCTGTCCCGTTGAAATGGAGGAGAGAAAGAATATTGCAGTTCGCGATTACACAAAGAATATCGCAAAGAACGTTATGATGCCTGCAAACGCAAGAAAGCGCCACGTTGTGGTTGAGGACCACCTCAAAGCTCTCACTGAGTTTGCATACGACTGTCCCTTTAACCGTATCGAAAGAAACGGCGCGACCCTCGGTATCATCACAGCAGGTAACTGCTATAATTACGCAAAAGAGGTGTTCGGCAACGGCGCCGACTACTTAAAGCTCGGTCTTGTAAATCCCCTTTCCGAAAAGCTTATCCGCGAGTTCTGTGAGGGACTTGAGCAGATCATCGTAATCGAGGAGCTTGACGGTGTTATCGAGGATTTTGTAAGAAAGCTCGGCATTGACGTTGTAGGAAAGAACGTTCTTCCCAACATCGGCGAGTTCTCTCAGGATCTTCTCAGAAAGTATCTCCTCGGCGAGGAGGCAGATTCCTCTATGATCGCAGACGAGGTCCCCGCACGTCCTCCCGTGCTTTGCCCCGGCTGTCCTCACAGAGGCACCTTCTATACTCTCAAGAAGCTTGGCGTAACGGTATACGGCGACATCGGCTGCTATACTCTCGGTGCGGTAGCCCCCCTCGGCGCTATGGATACGACTCTTTGTATGGGCGCATCCATTTCCGCACTCCACGGCTTCAATAAGGTTCGCGGCGAGGAGTCAAAGAGCGTTGCCGTTATCGGCGACTCCACCTTTATGCACTCCGGTATGACCGGCCTTGTAAATATCGTATATAACGGCGGCTTCTCCACCGTTCTTATCCTTGATAACAGCATCACGGGTATGACGGGACATCAGGAGAATCCCCTTACAGGAAAGACTCTCAAGGGAACGCCCGCACCTTTCATTTCTCTCGAAAAGATCTGCTCCGCTCTCGGCGTAGCTGAAGAGCACATCAAGGTCGTTGACCCTGCTGATATGAAAAAGCTTGAGGCTACGATCAAGGAAGAGCTTGCCTGCGATACCCCCTCCGTTATCATCTGCCGCCGTCCCTGCGCGCTTCTCAAGGGCGTTGAAAGAAAGCCTGCGCTTACGGTTGATAGCGATAAGTGCCGCGGATGCACGGCCTGCATGAAGATCGGCTGTCCCGCAATCTCCATGATAGAAACGGAAAAGGGCAGAAAGGCAGTTGTTGACAGCGCTATGTGCGTTGGCTGCGGTCTTTGCAAGAATATGTGCGCATTCAATGCGTTCGAAGGCTGATGGAGGTAACAATGAGTACAAAGAATATTATGATCGTCGGCGTCGGCGGACAGGGATCTCTCCTTGCTTCACGTATTCTCGGCGCGGCGGCAATGGAAAGCGGATATGACGTTAAGGTCTCCGAGGTTCACGGTATGAGCCAGAGAGGCGGCAGCGTCGTTACATACGTTCGTTACGGAAATGAGGTTGCTTCTCCCGTTATCTGCGAGGGCGAGGCAGACGTTATCCTTTCCTTTGAAAAGCTTGAGGCGGCAAGATGGCTTCCTTATCTTAAGATCGGAGGCACTATCGTAACTGCCCTTCAGGAGATCAATCCCATGCCCGTTATTATCGGCGCGGCATCTTACCCCGATGAGATCGTCGAAAAGATTACAGCCCTCGGCGTTGACATTATTGCAGAGGATGCACAGGCGATCGCAAGAGAGGCCGGAAGCGAGAGAGCGTCAAACGTTGCTCTTATCGGTCTTGCGGCTCACGTTCTTGGTTTTGATCCTCAGGTTCTTCGCAATGCAGTTGAAAGCTGCGTTCCCGCAAAGGCAAAGGAAGTAAACCTCAAGGCGTTTGATACAGCACAGAAGAAGGTCGGCTGATGGTGGATCTTCTCTCACTCCATAAGCATTTTATCCTCTCCCATCTGGGAGAGGGTCATCACGCCGTTGACTTTACTATGGGCAACGGCCACGATACGGAGTTTCTCTCAAAGACCGTTGGAGCTACGGGTCGGGTAACTGCCTTTGATATTCAGCCCGGCGCCCTTGAGAGCACGGCTAAAAATCTTCGCCAGTGGGGCTGCCCAGAAAACTGGCGCCTTATCTGCGATTCACATCACAATGCAAAGGATTATATCGACGGCAAAATAAAGGCGGGAATGTTCAATCTCGGCTATATGCCCGGCAGCGGAAATAAGGCTCTCACCACGATGCGTGAAACCACTCTTCCTGCCGTTGAGAATGCGCTTTCTCTCCTTGACCGCGATGCGATTCTCTTGGTTGCAGTATATCCCGGCCATCCGGAGGGAGCCTTGGAGGGCGAGGAATTACAGAAATATTTTTCCACCCTTTCCCGTTATAAGCTTTGCATTGCAAAGTTCCAGATGGTAAATTCCCCCACATCCCCCTATTTCATGATAGCGGAAACTAAGTAATAAAAAAGGAGGTGCCGCCGTGAACGAACAGAATTATAAAAGAAGACCCCAAAGCTCAGCCGGCGGTGCCGATATGAGAGGGAGAGTGCAGAATCCTTCGAAAACAAGAGAGCAGCGGCTCAGCGCCCTGCAGATGGGACAGGCCCACCGCGAGGAGGGGCACCGCCCCGAATATACTCAGATGCCCCTTCGCCCAATGACCGCAATGCCCAGGGAAAGACGAAGAACTGCGGAGCCGCGACCTGCCGCACAGGGGCAGCGACCTCCCGTACAAGGACAGAGACCACCCGCACAGGGGCAGCGACCTGCCGCACAGGGACAGCGACCTCCCGTACAGGGGCAGCGTCCTCCAGTCCAGGGGCAAAGACCTCCCGTTAAGGGGCAGCAACGCCCCCAGCGTCCTCCCGAAAGAAAACGGCCCCCCGCAAAGCGGCCCGACGGAGGCTGGGTAATCCCCGAGGGAAGCCCCGTTTATACTGCCGAGGGCAGAATGTACGAAGGACGAAGACCCCCGCAAAACGGCGCTCCCGAAGGACGCCGTCCTCAGGGCAACGCTCCAAAAAGAGGTGCAAATCAGCCCCCCCGCCGCCCCGCCCCCAAGAAAAAGAAGAAGATATTTAATAAGGAAAAATTTGTTTTCTGGACAAAGACATTTTTTGTCCGTCTTCTGACAATGCTTCTTATAGTATCCCTTCTGGGCTTCTGGTGGTACAGAGCGGAGTTCTATTCAAAAAATGACAGCCGCTCAGGTAAGGTATCCGTGACCCTCGAGGGCGTTGACAGCTACGAGACCAAGGCGTCGGTTGCCTACAGGGGCGACGTTCTTTACTGTGATTTCACCCAGCTTTGCAAGTGGTTCGGAATGGTATCCGTCGGAAGCGTAAACTCCATGCGATTTATATGCACCGAGGGCGTTTGTGAAACGAGCTCGGGAGTCGGCGGAGAGGAATACGCAATATTCACAAGCGGCTCCACCACCGTTATCGTCAACGGTACCTCAATGAGCCTTGAGGCTCCCTGCCGCACCGTGGATTCCCATATCTGGATCCCTCTTTCCTTTGTTGAAAACTACGTCAGCGGCGTCGTCTGCGACAGAGGTGCAAAGGGAACGAATATCGTTATAACCCCCGAGGGCTTTGACGAATTGGAGGAGGACGAGGAGCTCGTCATCAACGCTTCCTTCAAGTTCAAGGCACAAAACGCCCTCAAAAGCGTTGAATATCCCGAATAAAAGAGAAAGGAGCTAAAAATGCAGGATAACAACGAAAAAAAGGCAGAAAAAAAGCGCCGCTTCCCCGTATGGGCGATGATCCTTTGCGCGATCCTTGCGCTTTTGATAGTTGCCGGCGGAGCCGTATGCATTTTTATCGGCTCCAAGCTTTCAAAAATAAATAAATACGATCCCGATGCCGTTGATACCGTTCCTCCCGAGGACGAGACCTTTGAAACCGACCCTTACGTTGAAGGAACGGATGTCATTGAGCCCGGCGATATCAACTGGGCAGAGGATACCAACACCCTTTCAAAGGAGGGTGTTACAAATATCCTTCTCATCGGTCAGGATACGAGACAGGAGGGCATCAAGGGCCGCTCCGACTCTATGATGGTGCTGACCATCGATAAGACCACGAAAAAGATAAAGGTCACCTCCCTTATGCGTGATATGTACGTTCAGATCCCCGGCTACAGCGATAACAGGATCAACGTTGCCTATTATTTCGGCGGATACGACCTTCTCAAGGCTACCATTGAAAAGAATCTCGGAATAACCATTGACCATTTTGTGGAGGTGGATTTCTTTGCATTCCAGAAGGTGGTGGATATTCTCGGAGGAATATATATCGATCTCAACGAGGAAGAGGCTCTGGCGCTTAAAAGCTGGGGACACCGCACCGTTGTGGGAAGAAACCGCCTTGACGGTGCCGCGGCTCTTTCCTACTGCACAATGAGATACGTCGGCAACTCCGACTACGAGAGGACCCAGCGCCAAAGAAGAGCACTTTCAGCAATTTACGACAGACTGAAGGAAAATATCACCGTTCCTAAGATCGTTGAGCTTGTTGATGCAATTCTTCCCCTCGTCACCACAAATATGACGAACGGAGAGATCATGAGCCACGCAATGGGTCTCTACGGTATGAATGCCGAAGGGGTCGAGCAATACCGACTGCCCCTTGACGGAACCTTTACCCCAGCATATATCAACGGTATGGCAGTTCTTATTCCCGACCTTGAGAAGAACCGCGAGTATCTGTGGGAGATAATCTACGGGGTCAAGCCATGATAAAAGCAAATTTCCATACCCATACGGAGCGCTGCAATCACGCAGGCTGCTCAGACAGGCGATACGTTGACGTTGCCATCGAGGCAGGCATCGAAGTCCTCGGCTTTTCCGATCACACTCCGTACGTGGGATTTGAAAACGATTTCTACTCCTTTTACCGTATGACGCCGGACAGACTCCGCGATTACGTGGACTCGGTGAACGCTCTCAGAGAGGAATATAAGGGAAGGATCGAAATATGCCTCGGTCTTGAGGCTGAGTATTATCCGAAGCTCTTTCCCGGTCTTCTTGAATTTCTTAAGCCCTACGGCATCGAATACCTGATCCTCGGTCAGCATTATCTTGATGACGACCAGTACGGCCTTTCCGCCCATTGGATACAGGAGGAAAAGGACCTTGTAAAATACACCGATCAGTGTATCGAGGGGCTTGAAACGGGGCTTTTCTCCTATCTTGCCCATCCCGATCTTCCAAGATTTGACCGCAGTCATCCCGCGTTCAGAAGGGAGATGAAAAGGCTGTGCGAATGCTCAAACAGACTTTCCCTTCCCGTTGAGATCAACGTGCTTGGCATATACCGTGGCCGCCACTATCCCTGCGAGGAATTTCTTGAGGTGTGCCGCGAGTGCGACAGCACGGTCATCGTGGGAGTGGACGCCCACCTTCCCGATCAGTTCACGGACAGGGAATCCATAGAAAAGACCTTCCGGCTTATTGATAAGTACGGACTGAGAACCACCGAAACCATCGACACAAAGCGACTTTTGAGGTATTATGAGGCAAACACTTGATAACGTAATCTTTATAGGAATGCCGGGCAGCGGAAAAAGCACCCTCGGCGTTCTCTATGCAAAGGCTGAGATGTACGCCTTCTGCGATACCGACCTGCTCATCCAGCAGAAAGAAAGGCTCCCCCTTTTCAAAATAATCGAGAAAAAGGGCATCGAGGGCTTTTCCGAGATCGAAAGCGAGATAGTATCGGGGCTTCACGGCTACCACCGCACCGTTATCGCAACGGGCGGAAGCGTGGTTCTTTCGGGGTCTGCAATGGAGAATCTCAGAAAAAACGGAGTTATCGTATATATCAAGCTCCCCTGCGAGGAGATAAAAAGGAGAGTCCGCAATATTACAACGAGAGGACTCGTTATGAGAAGCGGCGAGACCCTTGAGGACGTGTACCGTGAGAGGGTCCCACTTTATGAAAAATATGCAGACGTCACCGTAGACTGCACGGGACTGAGAACGGAGCAGTCTGTAGAAAAAATAGTAAAAGCCATCAAGGAAGCAAGAAAGAATACATAAAAGAGACCTGCAAGTCAATTTGGATACTTGCAGGTTTTTTTGTGACAGCAACCTTTAAAACTGTGTCGGGAGTAGTGCCAAAGGCCATTGGCTATTGACTTTTTCTGTATAAATGTTAAAATAGAAATGTAATTTTTGAAAGGAGCGGCGGTATGAGGCTTGTAGCTTTTTTTAAGTCGAGAGTGCACAAAACAGGGCTTTCCGGCGGTGATTTTTTTGCGGCCTTTGCGGCGGCTTTTATTCTTTCTTCCATAGTTTATTCTCTGCAGAACGATTTCACAGTTCTTTCCATCGTAAAGGGCTATCCGCTATGGGTCTCCGTTGTCATAACCCTTTCGGCTCTTGCAGTCATTCTCCTTTCGAGCATCCTTTTGTGCTCAAAGCGCCCTATCGCCTGGTCGCTGCTTGCCCTTGCGCTGACTCTTTGCGTGATTCTCGTGGCGGCATACCCTGAGAATATCTTCTTTTGCATCGGTCTTGGGCTTGTGATAGTTCTCGTTGTAAAGTATATATGCGAGGAGAACAAAACGGGGCTGGAGTCATTGAGGATATCCGATAAGACGTCCCTCATTATCTGCGCGGTGCTCGTTGCCGTTTTTTGCGTGACGGTGTATCTTCTCACCGCGGCAAAATATAAGAGCTTTTATCATTCTGCTTTCGATTTCGGCATATTCTGCCAGATGTTTGAGAGCATGGCAACAACGGGTCTGCCTTACACCACCGTTGAAAGAAGCCAGTATCTCAGCCATTTTGCAGTTCATTATTCGCCATTTTTCTATCTGCTCCTGCCCGGCTACTTTTTGTGGCGCTCTCCCCTTTACCTTCTTTTCTGCCAGGCTCTCGGAATAGGGCTCGGTGCCTTTGCGGTGCGCCGCATATGTAAGGGGCTGGGGCTCTCACCCGGAGTATCCTGCGCTGCGGCGGCAGCCTACCTGCTTTTTCCCACCATGGCAAACGGCTGCTTTTACGATTTCCATGAAAACAAATTCCTTTCCGTGCTTATTCTATGGGCAGTTGCCTTTGCTCTTGAGAATAAAAAGATTGGATTTTGCGTTTTTGCCTTTCTCATCCTCACCGTCAAGGAGGATGCATTTATTTACGTTCTTGCCATCTGCCTCTGGATGCTTGTAACCAAGAGAAACCGCATCCTTGCCCTTGTTGTCGCGGCTTTTTCCGTTGGATGGTTCTTCTTTGCCTGCAATATGATCATGCTTTCCGGCGGCGAGATAATGACGGGGCGGTTCTCAAATTACACTCACAGCCCGGACGGCGGACTGTTCGAGGCTGTCCGCACCTGCTTTGTTGATATAGGCTATCTTTTCAAGGAGGTCTTTGCGGGGGCGGATACTCAGGCGTTTCGCGAAATGACCTATTCCGGTCAGAAGCTGGAGTTCGTTTTGTGGACGGCGGCACCGCTGCTTTTTACGCCCTTTTTAAGAAAGCGCCCCTCGGAGCTTGTGCTTCTTATCCCTCTTCTCGTGATAAACCTGATGCCGAGATGGCTTTATCAGTATAACGTTGATTTCCAGTACACCTACGGTACTGCGGCGCTTCTTATCTTCAGCTCTCTTCTTTTCCTCGGCGAGCATTCGGATAAGGTGCGGCGCTTCGTCGTAACGGGAGCGGTCTGCGTCTCTCTCGTTTTCACCTGCGCCCTTGTTTTGCCGAAGGCAAAGCTTTATAATGACAGCTATTACGGTCACAGGGAGAGCTATGATGCAACGGCAGAGGCTCTTGAGGCTATCCCTCGGGATGCATCGGTAACGGCGTACGGCTATATGGTGCCTCATCTCTGGTATATAAAGGATCTCCATACCTGCCCCGAGTACTATGCTCCCTATGAAAAGACAGATTACTATATCGTTGATACACGGTACGATTACGACGGCCATACTGCAAAAATGTTTGAGGCAATGGGCGACAGCTACCGCCTTGAAACGGAGAAGGGCTACGTGCAGATATACCGTCTGAAGGATAACAATGCAGAATAAGAATACTCATAAAAATCATCGAAAAAGGATCAGAGAAAGATACGAAAAGAACGGGGCTGACGTATTTGAGGTGCATCAGCTTCTGGAAATGCTTCTTTTTCATTCTCTCCGACAGGGGGATACCAACCCCATAGCTCACAGAGTGCTCGAGGCTTACCCCGATCTTTCTCTGGGAACCGCAGACCCCTATGAGCTTACCGGCGTGGAGGGAGTAGGAAAGAACACGGCGAATCTGTTGAGCATTTCAGCGGATACCGTACTGGCAGTTATGCTGGACGGTCTCAGACGCGGCTCCATGGACAGTGCGTTTACAAGAATGGAGTATATGTGGCTCTGGTTCAAGAACAAGCCGGGGAAAATGGCGGCAGTTCTGCTTCTTGACACTAAAAACAGATTTCTTGAGTGCAGACCGCTGAACGTCGGCTCTTCACTTCTCCCGAAAAGCTACGAAAGAGCGATAATACGTGCTCTGGAAAAATACGGCGCCACATCGTGTGTGCTCTGCCATAATCATACAAATAATGAGAAATCGCCATCAGTTGAGGATATATATCTTACGGGATACCTGAAAAAGGCTCTTTCGGAGAAGGACTTTTCGCTGTTGGCACATTACATAATCACAGGGACTGACTGTATCGAATGTCCCGTTGTTGAAGAAAGCGCGGTACGATAATGAGAAAGCTTTGCGAATATCTTGAATGCGGACAGATAGTTTCCACCCACGGAGTAAAGGGAACCGTCCGTCTTGAAAACAGAACCGATTCTCCCGAGGTGCTTGCCCGACTCAAGAGAATGTATACGAAAAAGGGCGAAAGCTATGCGGAAATGACCGTTCTTCGCTCCTCCGTTCAGAAGAATATGGTGCTCACAACATTTGAGGGCATTGAAACCGTTGAAGCGGCGGCAGCTATGCGCGGCACCGTTCTTTACGCAAAAAGAGAGGATTTCCGACTTCGAAAGGGCGATTATTTCTGGGCAGATATTATGGGTCTTCCCGTTATCGACGATGAAACCGGAGAGGTGTACGGCACTCTTTCCAATATTCTCACTCCCGGCGCCCATCAGGTCTACGTTGTAAAGCGCGAGGCAGGAGATTTTATGATCCCCGCAGTGCCGGAATTTATAAAGGAGATCTCTCTGGGCGAAAAAAGAGAAGAGGGTATCTACGTCAGTCTTATTGAGGGTATGATCGATTAATTCGCCAAAGGCGAATTAATGAATTGCCTTCGGCATGATTTGCGCTGTGGCGCATTTGAAAGGTAAAGCTATGAGATTTGATATTATGACCCTGTTTCCCGATCTTGTAAGAAGCGTGCTTTCCGAAAGCATCATCGGCAGGGCGCAGGAGGCAGGACACATTGAGATAAACGCATATAATATCCGCGATTGGTCCGATAACAAGCACCGCCACGTAGACGATACTCCCTGCGGCGGCGGTATGGGTATGCTTATGGCGGCGCCACCCATCTACCGATGCTACGAGGCAGTTGTTGCGGATAAGGGAGCGGAAGAGAGGGTAAAGACAGTCTATATGTCCCCCCGCGGCACGACTCTCACAGAGGGCGTTGCAAAGAGGATAGCCTCTGAGTGTGACCGTCTCGTTATCCTTTGCGGACACTACGAGGGCGTTGACCAGCGAATCATCGACGAGATAGTTGACGAGGAGATCTCCATCGGAGACTACGTTCTTACGGGCGGCGAGATACCTGCCTGTATCCTTGTGGACTGCGTTTCCCGTCTCAGGCCCGGAGTTCTTTCCGAGGCGGAATGCCACGAGGTGGAAAGCTTTGAAAATGATCTTCTGGAATATCCTCAGTACACCCGCCCCATTGAATTTATGGGCCGCAAGGTGCCTGAGGTGCTCCTTTCGGGAAACCATAAAAAAATCGCAGAGTGGCGCCTTGAAAAAGCAGAGGAGATAACGAGAGAGCGCCGCCCCGATCTTTACGAAAAATATGCCGAGCGAAAGGCAGCGGCAGAGGCGGAAAAGGAAGCGAAGAAAAAGCGCCGTCAGATGTATGCCGAAATGGCAAGAAAGAAAAAGGCAGAAAGCAATGAAGTGTGAAACCGTTTACCTGAGAGAGGACGATAAGGACGTCCGCCTTGAGACGTACATCCCCAAAAAGGACGGGGATATGTGGTGGACTCCTCCACGGGACTGTATGCTCATTCTTCCCGGAGGGGCGTATTATTTCCTTGCGGAGAGGGAGGCCGAGCCTGCGGCGAAGGCGTTTCTTGCCGAGGGCTTTTGCTGCTTTGTTCTCTATTATTCTCTGGGGGAGAAGGCAAAGTTTCCACGTCCCTTGCAGGACGTATCCCTTGCCATTGCCCATATCAAGAAAAATGCCGCGGAATATAACGTAAACCCCGACCGTATCTTTGTTTGCGGATTTTCTGCAGGAGGTCACCTTGCGGCGTCTGCGGGCGTTTTCTGGAACAGGAGCGAGGCCGCCTTCGAGGGTATGAAGGCGGGAGAAAACCGACCTTTGGGAATGATACTGTCCTATGGAGTAGTGTCTCTTGGGGAGCATACGCATATAGAGTCCTGCAGATACGTAACGGGAAAGGAAGAGCCCACAAAGGAGGAGAGAGACTATTGGTCTCCCGATAAGCATATAGGTCCCGATACGGTGCCTGCCTTTTTGTGGCATACCCAGACCGATAACTGTGTAGATATCCGATGTGCTATGGAAATGGCAAATGCTCTTGTCCTCGGCGGAGTACCCTCGGAAATACGTATATATCCCAAGGGTCCTCACGGACTTTCCGTTGCCACCGAGGAAACGGGCAACGTTGACCCGCACATCGCACACTGGATACGTGACTGCGCTGAATGGACGAAATTGATCCCCGCTGCCGGTGGCAGATGAAGGGGATTAATTGAGGGTGCCGCGGTCGAAATTATGAGAGCCGAAAGGTGAGCAAATAATTTCGGGCACCGCAAACGGACGAAATTAATTCCCGCTGCCGATAACAGGAAAGGTTAATTATGCTTTGCGAAAAAATATACTTAAACGAAGAAAATAAAGACGTAGTTTTAAAAACCTACGTTGCGGAGGAATACGCAGGGGGCGTCAGGCGTGACTGTGTACTCATCCTCCCCGGCGGAGGCTATAATTTCTGTGCTCTCCATGAGGACGAGCCTGTAGCCCGTTCCTTTATGTACAGAGGCTTTAATTGCTTTACTCTCTTCTATACGGTAGGCGAGGGGGCAAGCCTCAGTGTCTCACTGAAGGACGTTTCCCGAGCTATCGCTCACATAAGGAGAAACTGCGAAAAATACAATATCGACCCCGAGCGCATATTCGTCTGCGGATTTTCCGCAGGAGGCCATCTTGCGGCGTCTATCGGAACCTTGTGGCACCGTGATATTGCCGCATTCGAGGGTATGGAGGAGGGCGAAAATCGCCCTGCGGGAATGATAATATCCTACGGCGCCTGCACTCTCGGAGAGTATTCCCACGAGCTGAGCCGACTTTTCGTGTACGGCAAAAAGGAGCTTTCCGAGGAGGAGATAAACGCTCTGTCTCCCGACAGAAACGTTTCTGATAAAACAGTTCCTGCTTTCATATGGCACACTCAGGACGATGAGGTCGTCCACGTGGGAAACGCAATGGTCATGGCAAATGCCCTTATAGAGAAGGGGATCCCAACCTCTCTTCGCATCTATCCAAAGGGACCCCACGGACTTTCCGTCCTTCTGGACGGCTGCAGCTTCGGTTCTGAAAACAAAAATTACGTCCACGTTTCAGGCTGGGTGCGTGACTGCGCAGAATTTATGAAATTAATTTAATTGTACATACAGGAGACTATTATGAGCTTTAAGAAAGATTTTATGTGGGGCGTTGCAAGCGCCGCTTATCAGATCGAGGGTGCCGCATTTGAGGATGGTAAGGGCCCTTCCATCTGGGATGAGTATTCTCATATTCCCGGCAAGATCAAGGAGGAGCACAACGGCGACGTTGCCTGCGACCACTACCACAGATATAAGGAGGACGTTGCCCTTATGTCCGAGCTTGGCGAGGGCTTTGTTTACCGCTTCTCCGTTTCCTGGGCACGAATCCTTCCGGACGGTATCGGCGAGGTAAACCAGAAGGGCATCGATTTCTATAATAACCTCATCGACGAGCTTCTCAAAAAAAATATCACTCCCTGCCTCGTGCTGTTCCATTGGGATTACCCCCTCGCACTTTATAAGAAGGGCGGCTGGCTCAATGAGGATTCCTCAGAGTGGTTCAGATACTATACAGAGGTCTGTGCAAAGGCGTTCGGTGACCGCTGTAAGATGTGGATAACCTTCAACGAGCCTCAGTGCTTCCTCGGCGAGGGACATTGCAACGGCGGTACCGCCCCCGGAATCAAGATGAGCGTTGGCGACGTTATCCGTATGGGACACAACGTAATGCTCTCCCACGGTAAGGCCGTAATGGAGATCAGAAAGCACGTCAAGGATTCTATCGTTGGATACGCTCCCTCCTGCGACGTTTGCGCTCCCGCAACGGACAGCCCCGAGGATATCGAGGCTGCAAGAAAGAGATATTTCTCCTTTGATGAGGATTGGTGGATGTGGTCCGTGTCCCTTTGGAGCGACCCCGTAATGCTTGGTCACTACCCCGAGGACGATCCTATCTTCCAGAGAAAATTCAAGCCCGAGCTTCCCGAGGACTATGAGAAGGATATGGAGATAATCTGCCAGCCTCTTGATTTCTACGGACAGAATATCTATACCGCGTCCCGCTGGAGAAGCGACGGAAAGGGCGGAGCTCTCTGGACACGCCTTCCCACAGGAACTGCAAAGTCCACGAATAACTGGCCCCTTACACCCGAGGCGCTTTACTGGGGACCCAAGTTCCTCTACGAGAGATACAAAACTCCCGTTGTTATCACCGAAAACGGTATGGCCTGCCACGACTGGATATCTGTTGACGGCAAGGTACACGACCCCAACCGTATCGACTATATAACCCGCTATCTCAGAGCCCTCAAAAAGTGCTCCGAGGACGGCGCGGATATCGCAGGCTATTGGTACTGGGCGCTCCTGGATAACTTCGAGTGGGGCGACGGCTATACTCAGCACTTCGGCCTCGTTTATATGAACTACGAAACTCTTGAGAGAACAAAGAAGGATTCCTTCGATTTCTTCAGAGACGTTATAGCATCAAACGGCGAAAACGTATAACAAAAAAACTGTGCTTTCCCAAAGCACAGTTTTTTTGTTAAAATTTAAGTTCATCGTGGAGTTGATGCAAAGAACTTTTTTGGAAAAAAGTTCTCTGCACTCCAAAAAACTTTGAACTATTGGTGTAGCTGAAGTTTACAAGGCAAAAGTTGCAGGGCAAAGCCCTGCGGCGCTTATAGCGCCAGCCAACGCTTTAGGGTAAAAGCCCGAAAATGAACAAGTTTATTTTCGGGCTTTTACCCTAAAGCGTTGGCTTTTGCCTTTTAGATATCTTTGTCTTTTTTGAGATTTCTTTGCTACTTTCTTTTTCTAAAGAAAGTAGGTTCCCCCCCTATAAACCCGAATTTGAACGCTTGGTTCGCGTGCAGATGGTCGGGAGGGGAAAACCCCTCCCCTACAACAGTGCGAGTGCGAACATACCGACAAACCCGAATTTATACCCATCCTTTTCAAAGTTTTTTGCGGAGCGCCGTACGATTATTGTTCTCTTTGGCTTCGCCTTTCGGCGAAGCGGGTGCGAAATAGCTGAGGCTACAATTATTGCTTTTTTTATTTTCGCACTAAAAAGCGACCGTATCCCTCCCCGACAAACCTGAATTCATCTCAATTGCTTGCTGTATTCTTTTATCCTGCCCGGGCATACTAATAAAAAACCGAAAGGGGAAGATATGGATATACTTTTGAGGGGTAAGGATCCCACGGAGCACCTTCTTTGCTCCATGTACAGAAGTGTGAAGATGGGGAGCGAGAATATAGTCAGCCTTCTTCCGAAGGTTGAAGATAAGTTTCTGAAAAGTGAGATGACCTCCGGCCTTAACGGATATATGGATTTTTCAAAATCTATTGAAAATATGATGCACGAAAGGGGTGTTGAGCCCTCTGAGCCGAGTGCTCTTTCGAAGATCGGCGCGAGGGCCGGGGCGTTTATAAACACGGTAATGAATTCAAGCACTTCCCGCGTTGCCAAGGTATGCGCACTTGAGATGCGCTCGTCGGCAGACAGGCTTGAAAGCACCTGTAACGAGGTTTCCCAAAGCTGCGATGCTCACGTTGTGAGCATTTGCCGCAAGATCATAGAAAAAGAAAGACAAAACAGCGAGAAAATGGAGGCCTTCTTATGAGACTTTTGAATTCCGAAGCGACGGATAAAGAAAGAAATACAGAAAACGATAAGATCGACGAGATCTACGAAAGCGGCAGCGTCGTCGCAGAGAAGAGCGGTTCGCGCATTCATTGTCTGACAGTCATCGGTCAGATAGAGGGGCACTATGAGCTTGGCGACGGGCAAAAGGCGACGAAATACGAGCATATCATTCCACTTCTTGTCTCAATTGAAGAATCCGACGAGGTGGACGGACTCCTTCTCGTGCTTAACACCATGGGCGGAGACGTTGAGGCAGGTCTTGCCATTGCGGAAATGGTGGCGGGAATGAAAAAGCCGACCGTTTCCCTCGTTCTCGGCGGCGGACATTCCATCGGCGTACCTCTTGCGGTAAGCGCCAAAAAGTCCTTTATCGTTCCCTCCGCCACTATGACGATACACCCGGTACGAGTCAGCGGCACGGTTATCGGTGTCCCTCAGACCTATTATTATTTCGAGCGGATGCAGGACAGGATCATAAATTTCATAACCGATCATTCTGCCGTCAGCGAAAAGGATTTTAGAGCAATGCTTACCCGCACCGACCAGATCGCAACGGATACGGGGAGTCTTATCGACGGAAACGAGGCGGTAAGATGCGGGCTGATCGATGAATGCGGATCACTTTCGGATGCACTCGCGGAGCTTCACAGACAGATAGGTCAAAAAAACATCAGGTAAAAAAGGAACCCCAAAAAGGGGTTCCTTAATTTTTATTCTTCGCTGTTATTGTCCTCGGAGTCGGCGTCGGGCTTTGCCTCTGCAAAGGTTTCCTTACCCATTTCCTCCTCAAGGCGCTTTCTTTCTTCCTCGCGGCGACGCTCGTTTTCAGCGATCTGGATGGCGCGGGCTGCGTTCTCCTCCTCGCTGCGGCGGCGCTTTTCAGCTACCATTTCCTCGAGGACCTCAAAGGTTACGTCGTCCTCCTCCATAGCGCGGCGGAACTGCTCTGCGTCCATTACCTCATTCTTATGGAGGAACTTTGCAACGAAGTGAAGCTTATCGATATTCTCCGTAAGAAGGCGCTTAGCCTCGTCGTAGGACTCGGTGATGATCTTATTGATCTCCTCGTCGATACGGGCGGCAACAGCCTCGGAGAAGTTACGGCTCTGGGAGAAGTCACGGCCGAGGAACACCTCGGTATCGCTGTGACCGTTACCGAAGAGTATGGGACCGAGGTCACTCATACCGAGCTGCATAACCATCGTGCGGGCTATCTGGGTCGCTCTCTGGATATCGTTGGAGGCGCCGCCGGAGAAATCGTCGAATATGATCTGCTCAGCAACGCGTCCGCCAAGGAGCATAGAGATCTTCTGCTTGAGCTCGTTGCGGTAAACGCTGTATTTATCCTCCTCGGGAAGGTTCAGGGTATAGCCGAGAGCCTGACCGCTGGGGATGATGGAGATTCTGTGAACGGGATCCATAAGGGGAAGCACGTGGGAGAGAATCGCGTGACCTGCCTCGTGATAAGCGGTCTTGAGCTTTTCGGAGTCCTTGATACGCATGGACTTCTTCTCGGGGCCTGCGATGACCTTATTGAAGGCCTCCTCGATCTCGAGCATTCCGATAAGCTGCTTATTCTTTCTTGCGGCAAGGAGAGCTGCCTCGTTAAGAAGGTTCGCAAGGTCTGCGCCTGTAAAGCCGCTCGTGCTCTTTGCAACGGTTGCAAGGTCAACGTCTGCCTCAAGGGGCTTATTGCGGGCGTGAACCCTGAGGATCTCCTCGCGTCCCTTAATATCGGGCTGGCTTACTGTGATCTGGCGGTCGAAACGGCCGGGTCTCAGAAGGGCAGGGTCAAGAACGTCGGGGCGGTTTGTAGCCGCGATAACGATGATACCGTCTGTTGAGCCGAAGCCGTCCATCTCAACGAGAAGCTGGTTAAGAGTCTGCTCGCGCTCGTCGTGACCGCCGCCGAGGCCCGTTCCTCTCTGGCGACCTACGGCATCGATCTCATCGATGAACACTATGGAGGCGGGATGGCGTCTTGCTGTATCGAAAAGGTCACGAACGCGGGATGCGCCCACACCTACGTACATCTCTACGAAGTCAGAGCCGGAGATGGAGAAGAAGGGAACGCCTGCCTCGCCTGCAACTGCCTTTGCGAGAAGGGTCTTACCCGTACCGGGAGGGCCCATCAGCAGAACGCCGTGGGGGATCTTAGCTCCAAGCTTTGTGAACTTCTGGGGATCCTTCAGGTATTCAACGATCTCCTCAAGCTCAGCCTTTTCCTCGTCTGCACCGGCAACGTCGCGGAAGAACACCTTGGACTTATCAGCCGCCTTTGTTCTTGCCTTGCCGAAGTTATTGATCTTACTTCCTCTGCCGCCTGCGGAGCTCATCATGAACCACCACAGAACGATAAAGATTACTGCGATTATAAGATAGGGAAGGAAGCCAACCCACCAGGGCAGGACCTTCGCGGGGATACGGTCGTATTCCTCGATCTTGTCGGTATAGGGAGCGATCTCTTCGAGGAAGGTTTTAATATCCGCAAGCTCGTATTCGATTTTGGATTTCTTTTCCTCGCCCTTTTCGTCCTTATCCTTAATAACGAGGGCAACCGTGCTCTTGTCGTAGTCGATATCGTAGCGCTGGACCTTACCGTCCTCGAAATACCCTATGATATCGCTGTATTTAAGCTCCTCGCCAGTGCTTCCGTCGCCGTAGAGAAATGCGATGGCAACGATAACAATGGCGATCATCGCCACGTACCATATGGCGACTCTGAATCCGTTTTTCTTCATTATGGGTAGTTTCTCCTATAGAGTTATTTTGTATATACTTCAGGCTTGAGAATGCCAACGTAGGGCAAAGAACGGTAGCCTTCAGCATAGTCGAGGCCGTAGCCTACGACGAATTCATCGGGGATCTCCAGACCTACGTAGTCGGGAGCATACTCTACCTCGCGGCGGGAAGGCTTATCGAGGAGAGCAACGGTCTTAACGCTTCTTGCGCCGTTAAGAGAGAGGTAGTCAACGAGGTAGGAGAGAGTTCTTCCGCTGTCGATGATGTCCTCTATAATAAGTATATCCTTTTCTGTGAGATCTGAGCGGTGAAGATCGAGAAGAATATTGATTCTTCCTCCGGAAACTGTTCCCTTTCCGTAGGAGGAGACCTTCATACAGTCGATCTCGCAGGGGACTGAGAGCTTCTTCATAAGGTCGCCTGTGAAGACGATGCTGCCCTTAAGGATGCAGAGCAGAAGAAGGTTCTTGCCTGCGTAGTCGCGGCTGATCTCTTCTGCGAGACGGGAAACGGTTGCGTTCAGTTCTTCTTCTGTGATGAGGACCTTTGCGATGTCGTTATCAAGCTGGCTCTTATGTGTTGTCATAATTAATTCCGTTTCATAATATGTAGATTTATTATTTTTTCGGTGCCGTCCGACGGGGCGGCTCCGTCGCGAAGACCTATGAACGGAACGTAAAGAATTCCGTCGCCGTCTTCAATTACGGGAAGCCTGTCTCTGAGATGAACGGGAACTCCCTTATCGCAGAGAAGCTTTTTCAGCTTTCGGGACATTTTGCCCCTTCGCAGTATGTCGCCCGGGCGGCGCTGTCTTGCTACAAGGCTACCATTTATTTTACCACAGTCAATGGCCTCGTGTAAAGATAAATTGTAAACATTTTCATCAATTCCGTCAATATAATTCTCGCTTTCGGTGCAGATAATGCAAAAATCGCAAAAATAAGCGGGGACGTCGTTGGTGATGGCTACAGGATGGGGGGGCGCGTTTTCTTCGTCATTTAAAAAACGGGGATCCCTTGCAATATAGACCTCTCCCGAATCCGCAAAGAATGCAAGACCGTGGGGAAGGGAAACGCTTTTCATTTCAGTTCCCGAAAGGGCTTTTTTGCAGTCGGCTATGTTTTTTGCGGAGAGATCGTCGCCGGAGATGCGAGCATTTCTGTAAAGGATAGTGATAACTCTGGAAAAAAGTGCGGGATGGAGCCCGTCAAGGCCTTCTCGCGTAAGGGGCTTTGAGGAAAGGAATCGCCTTGCCTCGCTTTCCAGAAAATCGCAGTCCTCACGGCAGGCCACGGAAAGCCTCAGAGCAGCGTCGGCGACTTTGGGATTCAGCTCTGAAAGAAGAGGAGCGATAGTGTGGCGCACGGCGTTTCTTGAGTAGGCAGTATCGCCGTTGGTGCTGTCGCAGACGAATTCGAGCCCGTTTTCCTTAGCAAAGGAGCGGATCTCCTCCGAGGTGCAAAAAAGGAGCGGGCGCACGAGCCTGTCTCTTACGGGGGCGATGCCGGCCATACCCTTTGTGCCGCTTCCTCTTGCAAGGTTCAGGATAACGGTTTCAAGATTGTCGTCGGCGTTGTGAGCAGTGGCCACAATTGAGTTCTGATATTTTTCTGAAAGATTGGCAAAAAATGCGTATCTTGCCTCCCTTGCCGTCTCCTCGAGTCCCTTGCCGCTCTTGAGGGAAAGGGCGGGAACGTCGATTTTTGCGATCTCGATGGGTATGCCTGCCTCGCGGCAGACTTCTTTGCAGAACTCCTCGTCTCTGTCAGCCTCGTCGCCTCTTATCATATGATTAACGTGGGCGGCAATGATTTTCAAATAAGGAAAATTTTCCCGCAGGAAGGTAAAAAAAGATAGGAGAACTCTTGAATCTGCGCCGCCGGAAAAGCCGACTATAACGGTGTCGGCATCTTCGAGAAGACTGTAGATGCCTGACCTTTTGCAGTATTCACTTGCCTTTTGAAAGAGCATATTCTCCCTCCCTTACTCATTTTTCAGTATGTATTCCAAAAACGCCCCTCCGCCGAGGGCGCATACAGCGGCAGCCGCAGGATACTCAAGCATTGCCGTTACCGTCGACGGCGAAAAGCATCCGCTGTCGGCACCCAGCGCAATGCAAAAAAGCTGAAAGATCACCGCGCTGAAAAGTATTTTTGTGAGGTTATGTATAAATCCCAAAGTAAGCTTCAAATCCGTCCCCCCTTTTGTCTGTATATATTTTACCCTCGGGAAAGGACGCAATCAAGCACAAAATTATTGATACACAGCAACATATTACCATTATAATAATATACAAAAAAGTCTCCCTTGTCAAGGTGGATAAAACGGCTGCCAGATATTGAAATGCTAAAATGAAGGGGCTGTCGCAAGTCGGATTTTTTCCAACTTGCGACAGCCCCTTAACTTTTGTCTTATGCCGTAACAAGCAGGGAAAATGTACGGCACGATTTTCACTTATTTGGAGAGCCTGAGCATTATAATACGCCAATGATATTTTTACATTTCTTTACGGCATAATCCAGGGCGATTTTGGTTCCGCTTTTGCGGGGAGTTGGGGCGTTGAGTTCATCATAGTAGACAACACAATAGTGGCTTTTATCTATCATCTCATAGTTGCGCTCGACGTAAGATGCTCTGCCCGAGCTCATTATCTTTTCGGGGTAATAGGTATCCTCATAGCTTTCCAGTAAATAATTCTTATAGTATTCACTTATATACGGATATTCTGCCCTTACATATACTCGTTTTATGTGCGGATATTTTTCTTTTATTTCGGTAACAATTTTAAGGCACAGACTATTAAAACAACTCCTGCTCCCAAAAAGAAATGTATCTACCTGTTTCTGAACAATCAGTTCTTCAATTATCTCAATAAGTTTTGATTTTAGTTCCTCGGTTTCGTTTATCGTTCTATGACCGAAAAAGCAACATATATTTTTACACACAACAAGTCACCACCAACCCAAGTTTACCATATACGGTCTAAAAAGGCCATATATGGTCGATGTCTTTTTCCTAAAAAGCATAAACTATATGTAGAGTTTTTTAGGGGTTGGTATTATGGATACAAGAAAAGCCATAGCAAATAGATTATTAGAATTATGTGAGGAAAAGCGGTTGTCGGTAAATGCTCTGGCAAGAATCGCCGCAGTTCCGCCTTCAACATTAAAGAATATAATAAATGGTGGAAGTAAGAATGCAGGTGTTGTTACGCTTAAGAAAATATGTGACGGCTTAGAAATATCCCTTTATGACTTTTTCAACACGGAAACATTTAAAACTCTTGAACAGGAAATCAAATAATTCTCTATAAAAAAACTCTCTGCTGAATTTCAGCAGAGAGTTTTGCTTTACTTTGGGTTGCAACCCTAAAGGGTTCTCTCTTTTATGCTTTTTTGCTTTTCAGGGAGAATTTTCGCTCGGTTCCCTTTATGAGCCGCTTGAAGTTTTCGCTGTGTCTTACAGCCATAAGAAGAACGGAGGCACCGCAGAAAAGAACGGTTCCGGGGTCATGGCTGAAAATCAGAAGGGTTACGGGGCAGGTGAGCATTGCCGCAACCGTTGCAAGGGACATATATTTTGCCGTGAAAAGAAGAACGAGCATTACAATAAGAGCGATAAGCCCTGCTCTCCAGTCAAGAAACCACACGCAGGACATACACACAAGGAATCCCTTGCCTCCCTTGAATCCGTACCATACGGGAAAGCAATGTCCGATTACGGCAAAGAAGCCGGTATATGCGGCGCCGAGGGTATAGTCAACGTCAAAGCGGGAAAGGAGCCATGCAAATATCGCAATGCATACCGCCGCCTTTGAAAGGTCGATAAGGAGCACCCACCAGGCAAGCTTATTTCCGAAGGTGCGCTTGAAATTGGTAAAGCCGGGATTGCCGCTTCCTTCGTTTCTGATGTCCTTCTTATATATCAGCCGTGAAAAGGCGATGGCGGGGTTGAAGCCCGTTACGAGATAAGCGCAAAGGGCTGCTGCTATGTACAAAAAAATTATCATAGCATACCTCTTACTCAAGAATGAGGATATAATCGTATATTTCCTGCTTGCCGTTTATGATGTAGACTTCCTTTGAGGGGTATTTTCTTGCAATGTATGCGGCGATCATTTTCGCCTCGTCTGCATCTGCGGCGGCACCGTGGATGATAAGGCATATCTCGCGGTCGCAAAAATCAAGGCAGTCAACGGTCTTGCAGGCTGCCTCAAGACGGTCGGGGCAGGAGGCAAGGATATCCTTGCCCACAAATCCGATATAATCGCCGTTTTTAGTTTCCTGAGTATCGCGTACGCTCTTTGAGATCTCGGCGGTGATAACACCCTCCATTCCGTCCTTAAGAGATGCTTCGATATCGTCGGGATCGGTGGAGTAGCTGTCAAGCATTGAAAGTGCGGCGTAGCCGTCGCCTACGGTGCGGCTTTCGATCACGCGCACGTCCGCATCCTTATACATCGCCGCCGCCTGACGGGCGGTGAGGATTATGTTGGAGTTGTTGGGGAACACGAATACCGTGTCTGCATTGACACGTCTGAACGCCGCAAGGAAATCCTCCGTGGAGGGGTTCATGCTCTGTCCGCCGTCTACCACAACGTCAGCTCCGATGCCCTCGAAAAGCTCCCTGATGCCGCTGCCCGCGCAGGTGACCACGGTGCCGATCTCCTTGTGGGGAAGAATCTCGTCCTTATCCTCTGTCGGAAGGTCTGTATTATTGTGCTGGAGGGACATATTTTCGATCTTGAGCTTGAGGAATTCGCCGAACTGCTGGCAGAATTCCAGAACCTTATGAGGGGTCATGGTGTGAACGTGGATCTTAACAACGGTGCCGTTTCTTACACAGACCACGGAATCTCCCACAGATGAAAGAAAATCCGTAATGATCTTTTCATCGAAGGTGGCGATATCCGTCTTGATTCTCTGGAGACGGAGAAGAAGCTCCGTGCAGTAGCCGAACTCAAGAACGCTGTCCTCTGTAAAGAGGTTAACGTCTATAGCCTGCTCGCCTGATGAGGTATCGGAAGAATATTCCTCTATCTCCTCACCGCGAAGGCCCTTGAGCATACCCTCCATAATATAGATAAGTCCTGCTCCGCCCGAGTCTACGACTCCCGCCTTTTTAAGCACGGGAAGCATATCGGGGGTCTTTTCAAGGGTACGCTTTGCTTCCTCGATAAAGTTATCAAGGAGTGCCTCGGGGTCCTTTTCGCCGTTATCGTCAAGGCTTTCCGTAGCGCTTCTCATAACGGTGAGCATAGTTCCCTCGGTGGGAACGAGAACGGCAGAGTAAGCACGCTCAACTCCGCATCTGAGTGCCTTTACAATATCTGCGCTTCCCGCAGATTCAACGCCCTCAAAGCCTGCGGCGATTCCCTCAAAGAACTGAGAGAGGATAACGCCTGAGTTTCCGCGGGCGGAGAGAAGCATACCGTCGGCATTTTTGCGTACCGTATCGGAAAGGCTCTCGCTGCCGCTGCCCACGGCATCCGCACCGCCGACTATGGTCATAAGCATATTGTCTCCCGTATCGCCGTCGGGGATGGGGAATACGTTAAGGTCGTTTATATCCTTGGCGTGTGCACGGAGATTTGCCGTGCCTGCACGGATCATTCTGGCATACTGAACGCCGTCAAGGGTTTTGATTTCTTTACTGTCCATTATTTTTCCTTTCAGCTTACGAAAGCGCAACTTCTATCTCAAGGTCTGTAAGGGGGTAGGTGCAGCAGGGATGGATATAGCCGTATGGCTCGTCTGCAAGACGGCGGCGGTCAGACTCCTCGGGAATGAATACTCTGCCCGAGACAAGTCTTGAGCGGCAGAAGCCGCATTCTCCGCTTCTGCAATGGGATGGTGCCGCAATTGAGGCCTTTTCAAGGATACGTAGGATAGTATCCTTATTTGAGCCTGTAACGGTCCTTTCGGTATTGCCCTGCTTTACGGTTATCTTAACCGTTTCAGCGCAGGCTCCGGGATAGCCCCTGAGCCCTTCGGGGTCATAGGATTCTCCGTGGACCTCGTGGCGGATATATTTTCTTTCAAGTGAAAGTGCTTCAAGCTCCCCGTCAACGAAGGAGTACATTCCCGCAGGGCCGCAGAGGAAAACGGAAAACACCGTGTCGGGGGCATATTTTCTTATAAGTTCCGCATCAATGAAGCCCCTCTCAAATCCTTCCTTTTCCTCCTCTGAAAGAACGTAGACCACCTTTACCTTACTGCATCGCCCGGCAATTTCGTCAAGCTCTGCGCGGTGGAGGATGTCGGATTCGCGGCGGCTGCCGTAAAGGATCGTGAGAGAAAGCTCCTCTGCTCCCTCGTCTATAGCTCTTGCAAGGGAGAGAAAGGGAGTGATACCGCTTCCTCCTGCAACGGCGATAACGGTATCGGCGTCGCGAAGAGGCTCGTAGGTGAAAAATCCGAGGGGGGCGGAGGCTGTTACCTCGCTTCCCACAGTCCAGTTATCGAGGATGTAATTGGAAGCAAGTCCGCCCTCGACCCGCTTAACGGTTATCTTATAGACGCCCTCAAGGGATTCCCTCGGGCTTGATGCGATGGAATAGGGGCGCGTTGTCACCACATCACCGATCTTCAAGGAAAGGGAGAGATACTGTCCTGCATCGAAATATGCCACAGATCCGTCACGACCCTTGAGAGTATAGGTCTTTGCAGAATCGGTATTATCTTCAATTGCCGCTACAGTCAGGTGCTGACAGTCAGGGTGAAGAATTCTCGCAAGGCGGTTTGGCGGATACTCCGTAGCATTTTTAGGCTCTGCCTTTGCAAAATGGGCTTCTCTGGTGGGAACCAGCCTTGTAAATGCCATAGGGTCAAGAGAATTGAGATCGTGCTCAGCCATTTTTCTTTACCCCCTTTACGATCCTTGCACCAACGGAATTACCGTTTGAGTAGGTGGTGGAATAGCCGTCGCCCCTCTCACCGTGGGCGCCGACGAAATAGAGATCTTCGAGCACCTGCTCGTTCTTTGCGTTCATAATACGGGCAAGCATGGTATCCCAATCGGAAAGCTCGTATCCGTAGGGAGTGCCGCAGGGGGTTCCCAGATATCTTGCAAAGGTTGCAGGAGTTGCTATAACGATCTCTTCAATATAGGGCATTACGGAAACGCCCATCTTTTTTTCATATATTTCGATAAGCTTTTTGGCAAAGCTGTTTTTTTGGCGTTTATAGTCCTCGGGTCTCACCTCGCCCCACGCCTTGTCCCGGAGCATTGTGGTGATAAAGAGAGTAGACGTACCCTCGGGGGAGGAATCGGGGATAACGCAGTTCAGGCAGTTTGAAACTACCATACAGGTGGTGTCAAGGCTTGCGCTTCTCTCGTACTGCTCTCCGGAATCGGAGGAATCGAAGAGGAACACGGAATAATCGGTGATGCCAAGCTCCTCTGCGCTTTTGTTAAGCCCCAGATAAACGGAGAAGAAAAGGCTCGAAAGCTTTCTTGCTCCTGCGATCTTCAATGCCCTTTCGGGAACTGCATCGGGAGGGAGAAGCTTTTCAAAGGCGGTATCGGGAAAGCAGTTTGCCACAACGGTGCGGCTGTATATCTCTTTGCCGTCGGCAACTACGCCGTAAGCCTTGCCGTCCTTTGTGAGGATCCCTTTTGCGGGGCAGTTGTAAAAGATCTCGCCGCCGTTATTAAGGATGACCCTTTCAAGAGCAAGTGACAGCTCGTGAGAGCGCAGATGCGGCATTGCCGGGCGCTTGCGGATATAGGAATCCACCATTATCATATAGTGGGCAAAATCAAGCTTGTCAGTGGGCGCGCCGAGATAAGGCCAGTAGGTCTTGAAGATATCCTGAGCCTTTTTGGGCATACCGAGAGCATCGAGGCACTCGTCAACGCTGTGAGAAACTGCTCGCATAAAGTCTGCGTGCTCGTTAAAAAGCACTTTCGGGTCGATCTCGCCGCCCTTCAGGTATTCAATTCCCGCGCCTACCTTTGCGGCGATCTTAAATGCCGCAAGAGTACTGTCAAAGCTTCCGGGAACCTGACGTTCCATCTCACGGCAGAAGTCCTCGATCCCTGCGGGCATGGTAGCATCATAGCTGTCTGTAATAACGCGGAATGCGTTTTTCTCATACTGCCAGTCAATATCTATTCCGAAAGAGGAGAAAAGGCGCATAACGCTGCCCGGATCCTCCTTTGTGCCTACGCTTGCAAGCTCGTGGAGGGCAGCCTCAAATTCAAAACGACCGCGGCGAAAGCTTGTTGCGCTGCCGCCGGGAACGCTGTTTTTTTCAAGAACAAGAACGGTCAGACCGTTTATTGCCATAGCTGCGGCGCAGGCAAGGCCTGCGTTGCCGGCACCGATGACTATCGCATCATACTGCTTTTCCATTTTAACCTCAATTATTTATCAGATGCCGTAAAGGTCACGGGCTTTCCCAGCGCCCACACGCCTATGGTGTCGGGGCCGACGGACGCGCCGATGATGGGACCTATAAGGCAGGGGTAGATCTCCTTTGGAGCGATCTCGGCCTCAATGATAGCGCGGAGAGCCTCCACCTCCTCTGCCGTGCAGTCTGCGTGAGCAAGGTAGACCGTGGTGCTTTCGGGATCGGAGATGCCCTCCTTCAGGAGAGCAACGATCTCTCTGAGAGCCGCCTGTCTGCCCTTTACCTTCTTGAATGCGACCTGCGCGCCCTCCTTATCTGCAACGAGGATAGGCTTTACGCCGATGAGATTGCCGAAAAATGCGCTGGATGCGGAAACTCTGCCCGCTTTTTTCAGATGGTCAAGGGTGTGAACGGTGGCGTATTCGTGAACGTTCTTTCTGATAGCCGTAACGTGATCGCAGATCTCCTCGGCGCTCTTTCCCTCGCCGGCAAGCTTTGCAGCCTCGATAGCTACGATACCCTCGCCGATGCAGGCATTGAGAGAGTCGATACAGAAGATCTTTGCGTCGGGATACTTTTCAAGAAGCCCCCTTGCAACAACGCTTCCCGTATTCACGGAGCCGGACTGCTTCTGGCAGCAGGCGATATAAACGATGTCCATTCCGGCTTCAAGGTATTTTGTAAATACTGCGGTGAACTCCTCAACGGATACCTGAGCGGTGGTAATACGCTTGCCGCCGCGGATGGTGTCGTAAAGGCGGTGAGCGTCCTCATAGCTCCAGGAAAGAAGGGCGGGAGACTCAACACCGTCCTCAACGGTGCACATTCTGCAGTAATCGATGTCGTATCTTTCGAGAAGCTCCGGCGTAAGGTCGGAGCAGGAATCTGTAATTATCTTAACTTTTCTCATAATTATCTCCTTATTTGTTGAAGTCCATAATACTCCATTATCTTCCAAGATTATACAAAACGAATTACAACCTTTCTTCAACTGAAAATCAATTTTTGTTGATTTTTGTAAGGAACCTTACGTATAAATTTATTTATAACCTCTCCTCTTGTAATCTTTGTTGCAGTATGATACAATTCAGAATATAAGGACAAAAGAAAGGCAAGGTGATCTTATGTTATCTTCACTTACCACAAAAAAGGATATCCGCTCTTTTTCCGTTACTCCCGAGAATCTTACCGGCGAAAAGGGCAAGGGTGGAATGGCAAGGGAGGGAAGCGCCTCCTGGGCGGCACGTGAGCTGGGTCAGGGCTGGAAGGTGAACCCCTATCTCGTTATAAAGCCCGGTGAGACCGCAACCCTTGCAGATATCAAGGGGCAGGGCGCTATCAAGCATATCTGGATCACCGAGGTCCTCCCTGCGGGAAGACTTCTCCTTCTTAGGATCTATTTTGACGGTCACGAGAATCCCGCCGTTGAAGCACCTCTGTCAGACTTCTTCTGCAATGCTGACTCCAACGATTACCGTCAGCTTTCAAGCCTTGCCGTTTGTGTAAATCCCGCAAAGGGAATGAACTCTTATTTTGAGATGCCTTATTTCTCCTCCTTCAGAATAGAGGTGGAGAATATCGGCGAAAACGTATGCAATCTCTATTATCAGATAGACTGCGAGGAAAAGGTCCTCCCTGAGGATACTCTCTATTTCCACGCCCGCTTCAACTGTGTAAATCCCCTTCCTTACAAGGAGAATTACACGATCCTTGATAAGATAAAGGGTCAGGGACATTACGTCGGCACCTACATCCGCTGGGGAGTAAAATCCAACGGCTGGTGGGGCGAGGGTGAGGTCAAGTTCTATATTGACGGAGACGGTGAATTCCCCACCATCTGCACAACGGGTACCGAGGACTATTTCTGCGGCTCCTGCAATTTTGACGTAGGCGGCTATCGCGAGTACTGCACCCCCTATGCAGGGCTTCACAAGGTTGGCACGACCGATGCTGTCTATAAGGCACAGCGCTTTTTTGATATGTACCGCTGGCATATCACCGATCCCGTATATTTCAAGGAAGATCTGAAGGTAACCGTTCAGGCGCTGGGCTGGCGCCGTGACGGACGCTATCTTCCCCTGCAGGATGAGATATCATCCGTTGCCTACTGGTATTCCGATACCCTTGACGACGAATACTTCCCCCTTCCCGATAAGGACGTTTTTGAGCTTTAAAAAAGAGATCCGCTAAGCTTAGCGGATCTCTTTTTTCAGTATGTGTAAAGCTCGCCGCACTCGAAGTAGCGTGCCTCGGCTCCGTCAAACTTTTTATCAACGTCGCGGGCAAGTGCCTCCATTGCAGATTTCTCGCTTCCTGCGTGACCGAGAATGAGGAGTGTCTTCTGCTCGCCGAACTGTGCTGCGTCACGTACGGGCTCACCGTCAGCCCATTCGCAAAGCTCGCCTCCGATAACAAGCTCCCAATCCTGTCCCTCTGCGAACTCGCGGTAGGAGTCTCCGCCGCGATGACCGAGATTAAGCTTTATCTTAGTTACCTTTCCGTCAGTCTTTCCTACGATCCTGGGGTGCTTCAGGCCCATTCTCGTCTTGATGCCTTCAACGATATCGCGAACGTCCATAGGCTCGTCTGATACAAAATATACGTCGTTATCAAACTCGCCCTTCCAGCCCATTTTCTGAATAAAATCAAGGTTAACAAGGTCAACTCCTGCCATATGCTGAGAGTCGTGATAACGGTAGATGGTCAGACCGTACTTCTCAATAAGAGCTCTTTTCATAACGGAAAGACGGCTGCCCTCGTCAAAATCGTCCACGTGATTATAGAAGGTAGGCTCATGGGTAATGAGAAGATCGGCTCCCCATTCTCCTGCGGCACGGATAACGTCGGGAGTGGCGGTAAGGCAGGTTGCGATCTTTTTGACCTCGCACTCCTCGTTGCCTATCTTCAGTCGGTCAACAGTCCAGTTTCCGTGAACCTCAAGCCACTGAGGGGTGATAATTTCTCTCATTATGTCTTTAGCTTTCATAATTACCTCCGAAATTTTACTGATTACAGTATAACAAATTTAAGAAAACTTTTCAACACTTTTGCGATAATGAATATACTGTAATGAAGAAAAGAAAGGAAAGGTCAGATTATGATAAGAACACTGTTTCACGGTTGCGCAACGGCACTGGTCACTCCGATGAAGAGCGGAGCAGTTGACTACCCGGCGCTTACAAGGCTAATTGAAAGACAGATAGAGGGAGGGGTTGCAGCCCTTGTTCCCTGCGGGACCACGGGAGAGGCGTCTACCCTTGGCCACGAGGAAAAGAGAAGAGTAATAGCACATACGG
Source organism: Oscillospiraceae bacterium (assembly GCA_015063955.1). Taxonomy (GTDB): domain Bacteria; phylum Bacillota; class Clostridia; order Oscillospirales; family CAG-272; genus Avispirillum. Next base: position 38,299 of record SVTD01000012.1, read on the forward strand.
TTGAAAAAGCAGGAGGGAGAGTACCTGTTATTGCCGGATGCGGATCCACATCAACTGCAATGCTTGCCATACTCGCAAGAGAAGCGGAGATCGACGGTGCAGACGGAGTTCTGTGCCTGACTCCTTTTTATAATAAGGCGAATAACGAGGGCGTCTATCTTCATTTCAAAACGGTATGCGATCACGTATCCCTCCCCGTCATTGCATATAACGTACCCTCGCGAACAGGTCTTTCCATTGATATTGATACATATTCGCGGCTCTGTGAGCTGAAAAACTTTGCAGGCGTAAAGGAAGCGTCGGGAAATGCCCTGTATGCCGCGGGCGTTCTTTCAAAATACAGAGATTCCTTTCCACTTTATTCGGGAACGGATGAGCTGACAGCTCCTCTCTATTCTCTGGGCAGCTCAGGCGTGATCTCCGTGGCAGCGAACATTGTTCCGGAAAGGGTGGTAAAGCTCTGCCGGCTTTGTGAGGAGGGAAAGCTCTCCGATGCGGCAGAAGAGCAGCTTTGCCTGCTTCCTTTGATGAGAGCGCTTTTCTCGGAGGTCAATCCTATCCCCGTCAAGACCGCACTTTCGGTAATGGGCCTGTGCACCGATGAAATGAGACTCCCCCTCTGCCATATGAACAGCTCAACAAAAATAAAGCTCCTCTACGAAATGAAAAAGCTGAACGTTATATAGCACTCCGCCTTAAAATTCGGGTTTATAGGGGAGTTGATGCAAAGGACTTTTTTGAAAAAAAGTCCTCTGCACTCCCAAAAAACTTTGAACTATTGGTGTAGCTGAAGTTTACAAGGCAAAAGTTGCAGGGCAAAGCCCTGCGGCGCTTACAGCGCCAGCCAACGCTTTAGGGCAAAAACCCGAAAGCGTTGGCTTTTGCCTTTTCGCTATCTTTGTTTTGTTGAAGTTTTTTGCGGAGCGCCGTACGATTATTGTTCTCTTTGGCTTCGCCTTTCGGCGAAGCGGGTGCGAAATTGCTGAGGC
>SVTD01000013.1 GCA_015063955.1 Oscillospiraceae bacterium
AACCCTCATCCACCGCTCCGCGGTCCCCCTTCCCCCGAATCATGGGGGAAGGACTTGGTGCAAACTTTATCTTTTACCTTTCAAATTCGGGTTTGTCGGAGAGTTAAATTTGCAGCGAACGCTACCTTCGTCGTCATCCTGAGCGGAAGAAATATCCCGGTGGGATATTTCTGTAGTCGAACCACCCCTTAGGGTGGTGCCCCGCAGGGGCAGGATCTACGAAAAAGCTAACAATATTGTTCACCTTTCCGCAGATCCCGCCTTCGGCGCCGTCCTGAGGGACGGTTCGACTACGTAAAACACCGCACTGTGGTGTTTTACTCCGCTCAGGATGACGCGGAGGGGATGTTTGCCGAAGTTCAAACAGTTCAAAAAACCGAATTTGAAGACCAATTCGCGTGCAGAAGGGACGGCGGCCACGGGTCTGGCCGCCCTACGGATTACCTGTCAACAGTCCGACAAACTTGAATTTGAAGGTGCAGCTCTTGTGCAGATGGGTGGACCGTCGAGGACGCCGGTCCCTACAATACACCAATATCGTCCCAGCGACAAACCCGAATTTATACCCACCCTTTTTCAAAGTTTTTTGGAGTGCAGAACCTTTTTTTCAAAAAAGGTTTTGCGTCCCCCGTCCCCCTCCCCGAAAAAACGGGGTTTTTATGTTAAAAGCGGCCGCCGCACATTTGTGCGACGACCGCTTGGGGGTGACTATAATTTTAAATAGAGTCTGCCCGATCAGTAAAGAACGTCAAGTGTGATATTGGTTTCACCAACGTACCAGTCGTCTTCGCCACTGCCGTGGGCGCCCCACTCGATGGCAAATCCGCCGTCGGCGGTAAGGTCAGCGACATCTATAAGGAATACCACCTTATGGTTCTCATACCAGTCGTATTTATCGGGGGTTTCGATATCCTCTTCCTCACCCAGCAGCTTGGACAGATTATACGTATATACCCAGATGGACTGATAACCGTCGTTATCCTCTTGAACGTCAAATACGATCTGAAGTGATATAGTTGAATAACCCAGCTTAAGAAGCTTGTCTCGCTCAAGTCCGGTTATAACGTAGTCGTATACCTTATCATCCTCCGTAACGAGCTTGTCGCGGTGTCCGTTTGAGCTGGTCAGGTCGACCCTTGCGCTGAGTGATACCCACTCGGCAACGATGGTGTGCTCGCCCGTAATATCTACGAGTGCGTTCATATCGATGATCTTACCGTCAAGGGACCAGCCGTAGAATACGTAATCATCGTTTTCGTGAGTGGGGGTATGGAAGTAAGAATCCTTATAGTAGCTGTCGTACCATACGCTGGTTCCGGGATAAGAAACCGTGCCGCCGTTGGCATCGTAGGTCAGGTTCGCGCCGCCTGCCGCCCAATGTGCGTATACGTTAATGACTGCGCCATCCTCACTTGTGAGGTTTGCAGACTCAAGGACTGTTCCGTCCCATCCGAGATATGCCTCGTCGCTGCATTCAGGATCAAGATACCAGCCGCGGAATACCCATCCCTTGAGGGTGGGAGCACTACCGAGGAGAACGTCCCCGTCAAAGCTGCAGCTCTGACTTTCCGGAACGTTTTCAACTGTATTGGTAGCCTTTTCAGGCTTATTTGCATTATACTGAACGGTATAGTTGTGGTTTGTCCAGTGCGCGTAGAGAGTGATTCTCTCGCGGCCGCGGGAGGAGATATCTTCAACGGTTGTGCCGCCCTCAAGAAGCTTGTAGGAGCCGTCTTCGCCTCTAAGCTCCCAGCCGCCGAAGGTATAGCCCTCTCTCGTATACTCGTTTTCAAGGATGTAGATGTCTTCGCCAACGGTGTTAACGCTTATCTTCATCTGCTCGCCCTCGCCGCCGTTAGCGTCGTAGGAAACGTAGTAAGCCTCTTCCACCATTGCGAGGATCTCATCGCGGGGGATATTGTACTCGAGTGTTTCGCAGGACTGAGAGTTGAGAGCCTTAACGTCGGGGTAGTAGAGAACCATCTCGTGCATATTATCAAGCATGCTGTAGGTGCTGAGCTTGAAGTTACCGCTCTTAGGTACGTATGTAACTACGCCGAATACGCGAACGTTACCTGCGTGAACGTAGGAATAATAGCCCTCGGGCATATCCTTTTCGATGGTTACCGTTGCCGTTACTGTTGTGGAGATAGATTCAAGGTATGCAAGCTCGGAGGAGGATTCCGTTTCCTTACCTGTCTCGGTGGAGGTAGAGCCGCCTACAACTGAGCTTCCGCCCCAGGAGGAGGTTGTGGTATTGGTATAGCCGTAGCCTGCCTCAACGCTTGCTGTTACCATACCCGCATCGACCTCAACGCCAACTGTTACGTTAACGTTGTGCTCCTCGGATTTTTCCTTTGCCCATTCTTTGGACTCTTCCCATTCATCGGAGGAGGAGACGGACTCGGAAACTGTGTTTGCGATAGAATTAGCAATGCTGTTTTCAATAGTCACAGAGGACTCGAGACCGAATTCGAGATCGCCTGCGCCTGTGTGATATTTGAGATTAGGTGTGTTTACGTTAAGCTGATCGAGAACCACGTGCTCGATTGTGCCGATCTCGTAAATGTAGTAGAACACCTCGTTTGCCTCGTCGTAAACTGCCAGAGTCTTTTCGTTATTTCCCTGAACTGCAAGGTTTCTCTGGAGCTTCCAGGTAGCTGTCAACTCAAGATCGCCGCTGGTTCCCTTGGGGATCTCTGTGATGATATTGCCGTTCTGATCCTGCCAGCCCATGAACTTGAGTCCGCTCCACTTTGCGGGCTGAAGGATGATTCTTGATTCAACGTTATAGCTTTCCACGTTGGAATGCTCGGGAGCCTCCCAGTAGATAATGTCGTATTCCTCAAGCTCCCAGTGAGCGTAGAGGATATAATCCTCCGTGCTGCCCTTCTTGATGTAGTCAACTACGTCGCCGCCAACGGATGCCGTGTACCAGCCTACGAAAACGTAGCCGTCAGCCTCAGGGGAGGGAAGCTCGAGAAGGCCCTCGGACTCCTCGTACTCCGTGATCTCGGGATACTCTGCCGTTTTGAGGTTTCTGTAAATGATCGAATGGTAGGAGCCCTCAAGCTTGGGAATGATCTCCTGAGCCTTAATGACCGTGCCGCACACGGAGCAATGAGAGCCTTCCGTAAGTCCGGTGGAGGAGCCTGTGGGGGCTACTGCGGGGTCGATGACCTCGGTATGTCCTTTTGCTGCAATTAAAGTATCGATCTCCTCGATCTCTACGGTTGCATCCGCATCGGAAAATTCAGTGCCGCAATTTCTGCAAACCCAATATTCCACGTTACCTGCATTTGTGCAGGTAGGCTCAGCGGAGGGTATCTGCATCAGATAGTCTGTGTGAGTGCATTCTGTATCGGGTTTTTCTGCCGGACCGATAACAGGGCCGTCTGTAGTTCCGCCACCGCCGGAGGGGGGATTGTAGACGCCGCTTGCGATCCTTGTAAGATAGTTTGAGTCATAGGAGTTTACCTGTCCGTCGCCGTTGATGTCAGCAGCCTTCAGCTGCGACTCGGTGAAGGACACGCTTCCGCTGATAACCCGCTTGAAAATGTTGGAGTCCATGGAGTTTACAACTCCGTCTCCGTTAACGTCTCCGAGAATTGCCTTCGTATCCTCAGCCGCGATGCTGATGAAGGCAAGACTCTGTACAAGCATTGCTGCTATCAAAAAGACAGCACAAAGCTTTTTCAGATTTCTTTTATAGCTTTTCATGGTTGCCCGGCTTTAGCCTCGGGGCTTAAAGCCTCGTGAAGAAGAAATATTCCCCTTCACTTATCCTCCTTATATTAATTTCTGCTCCTTAATTATATCAAAAAAAACGGCATCCTCAGAAAACGGGAATGAATTGCAAAAATAAGGGAATGAACGGTAATTCAGTGCGCTTGAATTGAAAGAAAAAAGGTGATATAATGTAGGCAGATCCTATGAAAGGAGGAGGAGTACTGTGATAAGGATTGCTGTTTGCGACGATTCGTCTGCTTTTCTCGTTCAGACAAAGCTTTTGATAGATCATTGGGATAAAAGACCGCCAAACGTTACCGTAGAGCTTTTCACGGACGGAGATGCCCTTATCAACGCCCACACCGAGAAGCCCTTTGACATTATCCTCCTTGACATCGTAATGCCTCTCCTTAACGGCATTGAGGCTGCACGGGAGCTTCGGGAAAGGGATAAGGGAGTAAAAATAGTCTTTCTCAGCTCCTCCTCCGAATACGGAGTAGAATCCTACTCCGTTAAGGCAAGCAACTATCTTTTGAAGCCCCTTGAGCCCGAAAGCTTTTTCGCCTGTATCGGGGAGCTTGCAGGCGAGCTGTGCGATACAGACAGATTTGTCACCGTTAGGGGAGCAGACGGTACTCACCGTGTTCCTCTCTCTGATATAGAATACGTCGAGTCTCAGGGGAAGCACATTGTTTTCTATCTTGCAAAGGACAGAAAAATAGAGTCCTCCGAGCCCCTCTACGCCTATGAGGATACCCTGCTTCTGGAGGACGGCTTCTATAAATGCCACCGCAGCTACATCGTCAATATCCACCGCATAGACAGCTATTCACACGATAGCATCATCATGCGCTCTAAAAAGCACGTTCCCATTTCCCGAAGCTGTCAGAAAAGCTTTGAATCCACGTATTTCAGCGTGATTTTCGGCAAGGCAGGTGATGATAAGTGATAAACGATATTCTGTTCTTTGCTCACTACAGCATACTTCTTATGTTCGGTATCGTGCTGTCCCTTGCTTTTTCCGGTCTGCGCCTGACAAAAAGAACTGCCCTGTCTGCTCTGGCTGTCTTCGCTTTTTGCGGCGCCTTACAGCTTTTATCGTACTTTTTGCTTGACGAAGCTGCAGTCTGGAAGCTCTATCCGCTGATAATCCATCTTCCCGTTTGTCTTGTTCTTTTGATCTTTTACAAAAAAAGACTGCCGACTGCCGCCGCCTCCGTAACGCTGGCTTATCTGTGCTGTCAGCCCGCAAAATGGTTCGGTCTGCTTACTGAGTCTGTCACTTTTGCAGCGGAGCTGTCCTTCGCCGTAAGGATAGCAGTCCTTTTGATAACCGGACTTCTTTGCATACGCCTTCTCAGTCAGCCCATATCCGAAGTATTCAATAAGGACAGCCGCAGCGTCCTCATATTCGGCTCGGTTCCCTTCGTTTATTACGTGTTTGACTATATTATGGGAGTCTATACCGATCTGTGGATCAATAACAGAGTGGCTATAGAGTTTCTCCCCTTCTTTTTGTGCTTTGCTTTTATGGTTTTTTGCGCGGCTTATTACGAGGAACATGAAAAAAAGGCTGATGCTCAGCGTAACGAGCAGATAATCAGAATAACGGCAGAGCAACAGGCAAAGGAGATCGAAGCAATAAAGCAAAGTAATACGGAAACCAGGCTTTTACGCCACGACATGAGGCATATTCTCAGCAGCCTCGCCTTATGCATAGAGCAAAACGACAGAGAAACTGCTCTCAAAATGATAAGCGGCTTTGCCTCACAGGTGGAGGCATCAACCGTTAAGAAGTATTGTCCGAACGATACCCTGAACTATATCATCTCAAATTTCGAAAGCAAATGCAGCCAAAAAGGAATCCGTTTTGAGGCAACAGTTGAGATGGGTGAGCTTTCAATGGAGGAGACGACCTTTTTCTCTATCGTTTCCAACGCCCTTGATAACGCCATGAACGCTCAGGAGAATCTGCCCGCAAATTCCCGCTACATAAAGCTGATGCTCAAGGATTCTGACAAAAAGCTTCTCCTTTCGGTAAAGAATCCCTACAGCGAAAAGCCCGTCATAGCCGACGGCCTTCCCGTTGCCGACAAAAAAGGACACGGCTACGGCACACGAAGCATCAGATATATGACGGAAAAGCTGGGAGGAAAATGTCTCTTTTCCATCCGCGACGATATGTTCGTTCTGCAGATCGTTCTGTAAAAAAATAAAACAGGTGCGTTTTTGTGTTCCTAAGGACACAAAAACGTACTTTTTTTCACGAAGTATGGGTTTGGAAAGGAGGGGACGCAGGAATGAAGCTTACAAAGACGTATATTTTCCTTTTTGAATTTCCATCTTATTTATTGACATTAAAAATAATTTGTAGTATCATTGAGAAAACAAATGTTTCAGAGGTTTTTATGGCAAAAAGCATAAAGATTCGCGGTGTACGCGTAAATAACCTTAAAAATATAGACGTCACTATCCCAAGAGACCGGCTTGTGATACTGACGGGTCTCTCGGGAAGCGGAAAATCCTCTCTCGCCTTTGATACGGTATATGCGGAGGGTCACCGCCGCTTTGTGGAGAGCCTTTCCTCCTACGCCCGAATGTTTCTCGGTCAGATGGACAAGCCGGATATCGATTCCATCGAGGGTCTTTCACCCGCCATTTCCATAGACCAGAAGACTACGTCAAAAAATCCCCGTTCAACCGTAGGTACGGTAACGGAGATATACGATTATCTGCGTCTTCTTTACGCCCGCCTCGGCGTGCCCCATTGCCCCGTCTGCGGCAAGGAGATCCGTCAGCAGACCACCGACCAGGTACTTGACCGTATCATGGAGCTTCCCGAGGGAGAGCGCTTTTTCGTTCTTGCCCCCGTCGTCCGCCAGAAAAAGGGCCGCCACGAGAAGGTTTTTGAGGATGCAAAGCGTTCGGGCTTTGCCAGGGTCCGTGTTGACGGCATAAGCTACGACCTTTCCGAGGAGATAAAGCTTGAGAAGAATCAGAAGCATACCGTTGAGATAATGGTAGACCGTCTCGTTATGCGGGGCGACATCCGCTCACGCCTTACGGACAGCGTGGAAACCGCCCTTCGTGAGTCGGGCGGAAGCCTGCTTATCGTCACAGCCCCCCGCGACGGGTCTGACGGCGAGGAGCTTTCCTTCTCCACAAGCTACGCCTGTGAGGAGCACGGCATATCCCTCGGCGAGCTTGAGCCCAGAATGTTCTCCTTCAACAACCCCTTCGGCGCCTGTCCTCATTGCGCGGGCCTCGGTGTTCAGCGCCGTCTCTCCGTTGAAAAAATGATCCCCGATACTTCCCTTTCCCTTGAAGAATGCGCCATAGCCGTCAACGGCTTCAAATCCCTGGGCCCCGATTCCTGGACGGGCCCCCTTGTTGCCGCCGTCGGCGAGAGGTACGGCTTTACCATGGATCAGCCCCTTTCCACCTTCTCGAAGAAGGCTATGGATGCCCTTCTTTACGGCACGGGGGAGGAGACCTACGATATAGTCCGCTGGTTCGGAAAGCGCAGTCAGCGCCAGATAGCAAAGTATGACGGCGTTGTGAACATCGTTCAGGCAAGAGCTAACATGAACGGCGAGGAAAGCGAATACTACGCTCAGTTTATGGAGGAGCTCGACTGCCCCGAGTGTCACGGCAGCCGTCTTAATCCCGAGGCGCTGGCAGTTACCATCGGCGGCAAAAATATCGATGAATTCTGCCATATGTCCGTCCAGAAGAGCCTTGATTTTACAAACTCCCTTGAATTTACGGAAACTGAAAAACAGATCGCAAAGGAAATCATAAAGGAGCTTCGCGCCCGTCTCGGCTTTCTCTGCGCGGTGGGACTTGACTATCTCACTCTCTCAAGAAAAAGCGGCACTCTTTCAGGCGGCGAGGCTCAGCGAATCCGCCTTGCAACCCAGATAGGCTCATCCTTGGCGGGCGTGCTCTATATTCTGGACGAGCCCTCCATCGGTCTTCATCAGCGCGATAACTCAAAGCTTATAGCCACCCTCAAAAAGCTTCGGGATCTTGGCAACAGCGTGATCGTTGTTGAGCACGATGAGGAGACTATGCTGGAATCGGATTATATCATCGACATCGGCCCCGGCGCGGGAATCCACGGCGGCGAGGTCGTCGCCTGCGGCACTCCGGAGGAAATACTGAATAATGAAAGCTCTCTTACGGGTCTGTTCCTTTCCGGCAAGAGAAGCATTAAGGTGCCAGAGACAAGACGCCCCGGAAACGGAAGCTTCCTTACAGTCCTCGGTGCCGAGCACAATAACCTGAAGGGCATTGACGTGACCGTTCCCCTCGGAACCTTCACCTGCGTGACGGGAGTTTCGGGAAGCGGAAAATCCTCCCTTGTCAACGGGATCATCAGAAACGCCCTTCTTTCAAAGCTGAACCGCGCCGTTACCTTCCCCGGCAAGCACAAAAAGATCACGGGATACGAAAATCTTGATAAGATAATCGATATAGACCAGAGCCCCATCGGAAGAACGCCACGATCAAACCCCGCAACCTATACGGGACTTTTCTCCGATATCCGCGACCTCTTTGCCAAGACCCCTGCGGCAAATCTCCGCGGCTATACCGCAGGCAGATTCTCCTTCAACGTCCGCGGCGGACGCTGTGAGGCCTGCGAGGGCGACGGCGTAAAGAAGATAGAGATGCACTTTCTCCCCGACGTTTACGTCACCTGCGACGTTTGCCACGGCAAGCGCTACAACCGCGAGACCCTTGAGGTAAAATATAAGGACAAGAGCATTTCCGACGTTCTCGAAATGACGGTTGAGGAGGGCTGCACCTTCTTCCGAGATCTTCCGAAGATCGCAAACAAGCTGAAAACACTCAACGACGTAGGCCTGGGATATATCAAGATCGGCCAGTCCTCCACCACCCTTTCCGGCGGCGAGGCTCAGCGAGTCAAGCTTGCAACGGAGCTTGCAAGGAGAAGCACGGGCAAGACCATATACGTTCTTGACGAGCCTACCACAGGTCTCCATTCCGCCGACGTTGAAAAGCTTATCGAGGTGCTCCAGCGCCTTGTTGACGCAGGAAACACCGTTCTCGTTATCGAGCACAACCTTGATATTATCAAGACCGCAGACTATATCATAGATCTTGGCCCCGAGGGCGGCGATATGGGAGGCACACTTGTTGCCTGCGGCACTCCCGAGGAGGTGGCAAGGTGCGAAAAATCATACACAGGCCATTACCTTAAAGATAAGCTCAAATCTTGACTTTAAGACCGTAATTTGGTATAATTTGCGTATCAACAGTTACGAGGTATTAAAAATGAAAAAAATAATCTGCGCCATCCTCCTTCTTGCGATGGCTCTCACCCTCTTCTCCTGCGCAAAATACGAGGGCATCGTTCTCGACACGGCAAAGATCTCCTCCGTTGAGTTCGTACTCCTTCCCGATGCCGATGTTGATAAGACCGGCTTTGTTGAGGCCTTCAACGCTGCAAAGATCACAGGCGCGGCAGACGAGGATGATAAGTCCGGAAACGACGTTATCGTTATCCCCTTTGCAAACGGAAATGACGTTGTGACCCTCTACTATCTCGGCAATGACAGCTTTGCCGTTACGGGCAATTTTATTGAGAAGAGCTATATCATCAAGTCCTCCGCTCTTACCGATATCTACAACGGTGCGGTCGATCCTCAGCCTGAGTTTGTTAAGATCGATGGCAGCTACGAGGCAACTCTCGTTAAAAAGCCCGGTGCTGAGATCGATACTGCGGCCCTCGTCAAGTATTACAATGAGTGTGAGATATCAGCAAAGGCAGAGGATCAGCAGTCTGACGATACTGTAGTTATCACCTGCAACGACGGAGAGTATACCGTTTCTCTTTCCTATCTTGGCGATAATCTTTTCCGCGTTTCAGGCTCCGAAATCAAGGTTGATTATATCATCAAGTCCAAGGAGCTTGCAAACCTCTACACAGAAGCTGTAAAATAAAATACGGGGAGGCTCTGCCTCCCCTTAATTCTATGAAAAGTTTCGATCTGAAAAAATGCACGGTGTGCCCAAGAGAATGCAGGGCCGACAGAACGAAATCCGTCGGCATTTGCGGCGAAGGGCAGGAGATGCGAATAGCAAAAATCATGCTCCACCGCTGGGAGGAGCCCTGTATCAGCGGCACGGATCCCAAAAGAGGCAGCGGCGCTGTCTTCTTTTCGGGCTGCCCTCTCCACTGCGTCTATTGCCAGAACAGGGATATAAGCTCAGGCGGAGTTGGCAGCGTATATACTCCGAAGGATCTTGCAGAAGTGTTTAAAAGGCTTGAGGAGGACGGGGCCTATAACGTAAATCTCGTGACTCCCACCCATTTTACCGCGGGCATCATCGAAGCGCTGGATATTTACAGACCGGGCATCCCCGTAGTCTTCAACACCTCAGGCTATGAAAAAGAAGATACCCTCGAGGCACTTTCCGGATATGCGGATATCTTCCTGACCGACCTGAAATACGGCGGTGCGGATACGGCAAAAAAGTATTCCGCCGCCCCCGATTATCCCGAGGTGGCTCTTAGTGCCGTGAAAAAAATGATCGGGATCGCAGGAAAGCCTCGCTTTGACGAAAACGGTATGATGACGGGCGGCGTTATCGTGCGCCTTCTCGTTCTCCCCGGACAGAGAAGGGATGCGGAAAACGCCCTCAGAAGTCTTCGTGAGCTGGTAGACTGCGAGGATATCATCCTCAGCCTTATGAGTCAGTACACTCCCGATTTTGCACCCCGGGACATGGGAGCGCTTTGCCGCCGCACCACTACCTTTGAATACGAATACGTGCGCTCAGTCGCCCTGGAGCTTGGATTCTCAGGCTTCGGTCAGGACAGGCAGAGCGCAAAAAGCTCATATACACCGGACTTTATTTAAAAGGAGAAAGAAATGTACGATTATCTTATTGTCGGTGCCGGACTTTACGGCGCGACCTTTGCGAGAGAAATGACAGACGCAGGCAAGAAATGCCTCGTTATCGACCGCCGCGATCACATCGGCGGCAACATATATACAAAAGAGGTTGAGGGAATCAACGTTCACGTTTACGGCGCCCACATTTTCCATACTGACAACCGCGAGGTGTGGGATTACGTAAACCGATTTGCCGATTTTAACCGCTATACCAACAGCCCCGTTGCCTTTTATAAGGACGAGGTGTATAACCTTCCCTTCAATATGAACACCTTCTCCCGTCTCTGGAGCATCAAAACTCCCGATGAGGCTAAGGCAAAGATCGAGGAACAGAAAAGAGAAGCAGGCATCGGAGAGCCGAAAAACCTTGAGGAGCAGGCTATAAGCCTCGTCGGCCGCGATATTTACGAAAAGCTCGTCAAGGGCTATACGGAAAAGCAGTGGGGCAGAAGAGCAACAGAGCTCCCCTCCTTTATCATCAAGCGTCTCCCCGTTCGCTTTACATACGACAACAACTACTTTAACGACCGCTATCAGGGCATCGCCGAGGGCGGATATACGAAAATGGTAGAGAAGATGCTCGAGGGCGTTGACGTGCGCCTCTCCTGCGACTACTTTGAAAACCGCGCCGAGCTTGACGGCCTTGCAAAGAAGATCATCTACACGGGCGCCATTGATAAATATTACGGCTTCTGCTACGGCGAGCTTGAATACAGAACCGTCCGCTTTGAAACGGAAACTCTGGACTGCGACAACTACCAGGGCAACGCCGTTGTAAACTATACGGAGTACGAGATCCCCTATACCCGCATCATCGAGCACAAGCACTTTGAGTTCGGCAAGCAGGAAAAGACGGTCATCTCCCGCGAGTATCCCGCAGAATGGACGGAGGGATCAGAGCCCTACTACCCCGTCAACAACGAGGAAAACAACGCTCTTTACGCAAAGTATAAGGCTCTTGCAGACAAGGAGGATAAAGTTATCTTCGGCGGCCGCCTGGGCACCTACCGCTATCTCGATATGCACCACATCGTAGCCGAAGCCCTCGCCGCAGCAAAAAAAGAGCTCGAATAAAAAAAGATCCGCAAAGAGGCGCACTTCGCAAGGAAGTGCGCCTCAGTTTTATTATTTTTATCTTTGAGATATGAATTTCGGTAGGTAATCAAAACCAGAATTCAAGCTTGACTGCCTCTGTGTTTTCCTCGGAATATTCCAGCTCCTCGGAAATTATTTGCGCAAGCTCTTCGGGTGCTCTCTCAGGCACGGCTCTTGCAACGGCGCAGAGAAGACGCTCGCAAAACAGGGCAAAGCCAAGGGATGCTCTCGCCTCGCCCCCGTCACGGGACGGGCTGAGATGCCTGTACACGAAATATGCAAGGGCACGCTCAAGGATATCCGAAAGCCCCTCGGGCGTTGACGTATCCGAGGTGTAGGATAAAAGAAGCTCCCTGTGAGATTCATCAAGATATTCAAGAGAGGAAATAAGCTCTCTCCAATCCCCGTCCGACACATCCCCCGGGCATACTCCGAATTCTTCATAAATGGTCTGAAGCCTTTCGGGATAGGGCACAAGTCGGTCGGAAAGGATGCCGTAAATCCTGCTTCTGCTCTCCTTTGCATCAAAATCAAGGGGCTCCCCGTTCTCCGGCTCTTCAATTTCCCCGATCTTTTCAATTTCGCCGTAATCATCGGAGGAAAGAATGATTCGCGCGGCCTCCTCGCAGGAAAGACCGATGCCTGCCTCTCCCCTTCCCCCGGAGAAATTATAAAATCTTGGATGCTCCCTGCAGATATCGCAAAGATACTCCTCCCCGAGATTGCAGATAATGCGGCAAAGACCGCGCCCGTCAAGATGGGGACAGCGCTCATCCTCCGCCAGCCTGAAATGAGGAGTCTCTCCCCTTTCAATGCTCTGCCTTATACTGTCGCCGTATACGCCGTCGGCTTTTTCATATTTTTCCAGAGAAGCCTTATCAATATCTATTTCCCAGCCTATACAGCAGGAATGGCGGCACCTGTCTGCAATGCATTTGAAATCCTTATAATATTTTGGTGCAAAAAGCTCCATAGCCGTACCGTCTCCTTCTCAGCTTATGCTGCTTTCGCTGTTGCTGTGCATTTTTGAAACGATGACTAAAAGACGTGCGTGGCGAGGATCGGAAAGATCGGGGTCGCTCTCGGCGATCCTGACCGCCGCCTCAACTGCGGATGAAAGCAGTCCTTCGTCAGTAATACCCGATGAGAAGGGCATCTCCACGCCGCCGCTCTGGCGGAAATTGCCGTCCTGAGAAAAGAAATCTCCGGGGCCTCGCATTTTAAGGTCTGCCTCGGCGACCTTGAAGCCGTCGTTTGTTTTGCACATTATATCAAGCCTCTGTCGGGACTTTTCGCTTTTCGAATCGGAAACGAGTATGCAGTAGGATTTTGCACGCCCGCGTCCCACTCGTCCTCTCAGCTGGTGAAGCTGGGAGAGTCCGAACCTCTCTGCGTTTTCAACCACCATAAGAGTGGCCTCCGGCACGTTTACTCCTACCTCGATGACCGTAGTGGAAACGAGAACGGAAAGCTCGCCCCGGGCAAAGGCGTCCATAACGCTGTCCTTTTCCTGAGTCTTCATCCTTCCGTGGATGAATCCGATCTCAAGATCGGGAAGCCTTTCCCGAAGCTCCTCGGCGTACTGCACCGCCGCCTTCAGGGGCGGCTCGCCCTGAGAGTCCTCCCCGAAGAGAAGAAGGTTTACCATCTCCTCGGGATTATCCTCCTTTTTCGCAGCCTCCTCGATGGAGGGGCAGACGATATATGTCCTGTGGCCCTCCTCCTTCTGCTTTCGGATAAATCCCAGCAGGCGGTCTCTGTAGCTTTCGTCCACACGGAAGGTCCCAACCTTCTGTCTGCCGGGGGGCATCTCGTCGAGACGGGAAACGTCAAGGTCTCCGTAGATAACGAGGGAAAGAGTTCTGGGGATAGGCGTGGCGCTCATAACGAGAGAATGGGCGCCCTTGGATTTATTCTTTAACGCCGCCCTCTGATTTACGCCGAAGCGGTGCTGCTCGTCGGTAATGACGAGGCCGAGACGCGAAAAATCAACTCCCTCGGAAAGAAGGGCGTGAGTTCCGATAATGAGAAGGGGGCCGTCGGGGGCGGAAAGTGACTCCTTCACCTTTTTCTTTTGTGCCGCAGTCATTGACCCGCAAAGGAAGGCAGTCTTTATATGGAGTTTTTCAAAAAGGGGCGCAAGATCGGCAAAATGCTGCTTTGCAAGTATCTCAGTTGGCGCCATAAGGGCACACTGGTAGCCGTTCTTTGCCGCAATATATGCCGCCGCCGCGGCAACTGCAGTTTTACCGCTTCCTACGTCGCCGCAAAGGATGCGGCACATAGGCTCGCTCCTTGACATATCCGCAGAGATTTCTCCTACGGAGCGCCGCTGTGCTCCCGTCAGCTCAAAGGGCATAAGGGCGCAGAGGGGCGAAATATCAGTATCCGAAAAGGCGGGAGCCGTAGCTGACGCCTTTTTTTGCCTCCTGGTCTTCATAGCAAGGGAAAGAAGAAACATTTCGTCAAAGGCAAGACGGCGCCGCGCATTCTCAAGGGCAGAAAGGTCCGTCGGCAGATGAACGTTTCTCAAGGCGTAGGAAAGAGTGCAAAGAGCGTTATCCGAAAGTATCTCCGGAGGCATATGATCCCGAAGCTCCATTGCCGCCACCTTCAGCGCTTCCCTCACAAGCCCCGAAACGAATTTCTGGCTGAGTCCCTGAGACAGGGGGTAAACGGGAACGATGGGAGCAAGAGGTACGTCGGGAGAATAGATCTCGTGAATAGGCGAGGAAAGCTTTACCTTGCCCCCCTCAAGGGTGGGGCGTCCCCAGAAGCGGAATACTCCGCCGGTGTGGAAAACGTCCCTGAGAAAGGGCTGATTGAAATAGGTTATCTCAACGGAGCCGCTGTCGTCGAAGGCGCGAATCTTCAGAAGTGTCATTCCCCTTCTTATCATGCTTACCTTGGGCTCGGCGGCAACGGTAAGGATAAACGCCGACGGCGGGCAGGCACCGTCTCTGCGGCAATGCATTGCCGCAGTGGCAACGGTCATAATATCCCCTCGGTTCTGATAAGCACGGGGATAGTGGCGGCAAAGATCCCATACGGTGAAGATCCCCGCCCTTGCAAGAGCCTGAGCCTTTGCGTTTCCAACGCCTCTCAGCTCCGTTACCGGTGATAATAGATTCATAGGTGCCTCCTTTCGTCTTTTTTTATATTGTACCACCCAAGCGCCCTCAAATCAAGGGCGTCACGTCAATTCCGCCGTACCTATTATACATTCTCCTTTTTCTTTTTTCTCACCGTGCAACAAAAATGCTCCCCGTTTTTTTAAACGCGGGAGCATTTGGCTTATATTCGTACAGGATCTATTTCTCCTCAAGATAGCTTGTGACGGCGTAGACCACCTCTCCGTTGTAGAGAAGCTTTGACCAGCCGTTCTGGCTCACACCGATGCGCTGAAGGTATTCACCGTTCTCAAGGGTGTACACTATCTCGCTTTCCTGAAGGTCGGGCGCGGTCCTCAGATTTGTCTTTGACTTTGCAGTTACCTGCTCATCCACCTTTTCAAAGCCGTCGCTGTCAACGGCGGAGGTTGTAAGGTAGCTTGTAACGGCGTATACCGTCTTGCCGTTATACTCAAGGCGCGACCAGCCGTTGGAATGTACCCCCGTGCGGGTGACGTACTCGCCGTTTTTGAGAGTGTAGACTACCTCGCCCGTCTGAGTGGAGGGCGCAGTTCTCAGATTCGTTTCGGATTTTGCCGTTACCTGCTCCTCTACCTCCGTAAAGCCTGAATATACGGGCGCGGTTTCGGGGGGATCGGTCTCGTCGGGGACAGCTTCCGTAGTAAGATAGCTTGTGACGGCGTAAACGTCTCTGCCGTTATAGGTAAGACGCGACCAGCCCTTGTCGCCTACGGCAGTACGGGGAAGATAGTCGCCGCGGGAAAGGGTTGCTACGATCTCGGAATCCGTTGTGGGAAGGGCCCTGAGGTTGACGACCTCCTTTGCGGTAACGCTGTCGTCTTTTGGAGAAAAGCTCTGGCCGTTTACCGCGTCCTGATCCACGGGCTCTCCCGTATTGACAGAAAGGTCTGTCGTAAGATAGCTCGTAACGGCGTATACCGTTTCGCCGTTATAGGTAAGGCGTGACCAGCCGTTTGTGCCGATGCCCGTGCGGGTAACGGTCTCTCCGTTTCTCAGCGCCTTCACTATATCGCTTTTCGTCGTAGCCGCCCGTCTCAGATTGGTCACGTCCTTGGCGGTGACGGTCTCGTTCACCTCGGTGTACAGCTTTTCCTCGTCCGTAAGGGGAGGGGCGGCGTCTGCGGGGCGCCTTGAAGGGACCCTTGCTTCTGCCCTGTCTCTTTCAAAATAGCATACGACCATATCCACGTTACCCGTAACGCCGGGAACTCTGCCCTTGTTGGTGTACTGCCATGCGTGGCACTTACCGGAGTAATCGGGGGCGTCCTTTTCGGGGTACGTAACTGCAGGATACTGTGCTACCCATACCTTGTATTTTGCCTCGATATCAGTTATATTCCAGTAAGCCGAATCGGAAAGCTCGTCTCTGGCACCGTAAAGCATAGCCTCGTAGCCACCTTGAGAGACGGTATCCATAAAGGTGAGGGCGTTTTTCGTGCGCTGATCTCTTGAAACGAGGTACATTCGGCTGGAGGGAGATCTGAAACCCTCGCAGTCGTAGACCACGGGGTAGGAAACGGGGTAGCCCGCAATTGCCTCAAGGGTCCAGCGCGCCTCCTCAGCCGCCTCCGTTTCGTTTGTTGCAGTTGAGAAAAAGTAAACTCCTATAAGAAGCCCTGCCCGCTCTGCGCTCTGAATGTTGTAATCCGCATTGTCGTCCTTGTAGATGACACCGTTTTCGCCGCGATAGCCGATACGCACGTAGGCAAAATCAAGGCCCGATGCGGCAACGTCCGCCCAGTTGATATTACCCTGCCATTTTGATACGTCGATGCCCTTTGAAAGCCCCGTTTCCTCGGGCAGAGTGCTTGCGTCAACGTCGGCACCCTCCTCGCCGTCGGGGTCTGTGTTTTCGGGGTCCACGTCGCCGCCTCCAACCGCGGAGGTGTCAAACTCACCCTTCGGCGGCTGGGTTTCTGCAGGAGACGTAGTGTCAGCCCCCCCTTTTCCCTCCCCGGAGGGAAAGGCAAAAAGTATCGCAAAAAAGATGACCGCCGCAATAACCACCGTCAGGCAGATACCGCCGATTATCATCGTTCGTTTATCTAAATTTCCGAAAATATTTTTCATACCTTCACCGTTTTTCAAGAATCTACTCGAAAAGTATATCACAATCTTCCGATAAAGACAAGAGCCCCGACTGAATTCGGGCATATCGGGGGGATAGGAGGGTTAATATGTAAATAATTTTCAAAAAGCGGTAACAAACGGGAGATTTTATGATATACTGTTTAAAATACTTCAATGGAGGTGCACCGTGAAAAGAATAATTGCTTCTCTGCTGATTGCCGTTCTTTTGGCGGCGCTCCTTTTTTCCCTGACCTTCTCCGTATCGGCATCAGGGCCTGCAACCGAAAGCGTTTCTCTTGATATTTTTAATAAAGAATATTGGTCGGGCGGCGACGGTGTTGCCGATATTTCCGTAAAAAAGGCATCCGGAAATCCTCTGCTGACTGTCAGCGCCAAGGCTGATGCCGCGCTTGTCAGCTTTTCTTGCGGATTTGATCCTATGGATCTTTCAAAATACACCGAGCTTGCAGTAAATCTTGCGGTGAGAGGCGAAGGCGAGAACTACGATATTACCGTGACGCTTTTTGCCGGCGACACCTCCTCCTCCTTCACCGAAACCGTTACAAGCGAGGATGCCGTGCTCTACGTCCCTCTTGAAGAGTCAGTTTCCCTGTCCCTTTCGGGGATCTCTGTTTCAGCAAGATCCGACAGCTTACCCATAAGCTATATCAATCTTATTTCCGTTAAGGCTGATAACACCTACACCTATTCATATATCAAGACCTTCTCCAGTACCGATGTTTATTCCGAAGGCAGCCTCAAAAGATCGCCCGACTCCGTAACGGTTACGCCAAAGGGCGGCGAGGCAGACCTATATTTTGATTTTATTGATACGGCAACCGACACACAAAGCCTGCTCGTATGGTTCACTCTCGCAGATGCCTACACAGGAAGCGTCTGCTGTGAAACCCTGGACAAGGACGGAAACCTTTATACCTCACCCCAGCAGATAATCTCACGCAAGGGAACCTACACATTCTCACTTACCGGCGGATTCCGTGAGCTTGCCCTGCGTTTTTCATCCCTTTCCGAAAGCACCTCAGGAGTGACCGTAACTGCCGCAGGCATCTATACCGTTGGCAGTATTGAGAGATCCTTCGGAACCGTTACCTCCTGCAGATACGACGGAAAGAGGATATCCGTTTCGGGATCTCTTTCAAGCGATGCCACCTCAGGATACTACGGTTCAAGGATCCTTCTCTACGCCATTCCCGCCTCCGAGGCGGGAAGCTGCGATCTCGAAGAATACGAGCCCGTGGCATCCTCCGGATTTTCAACAAAGTTCCGCATCAACTGCGAGCTTGACAGAAGCTACACCGAATATTTTTACAAGACCGTTCTCGACACAAAGGACGGACTTCTTCCCATCGGAAGCATCTGCGCCCCCTCGGGAGGCATGACCTCCCCAAGCACCACCAATGCGGTCTCCGCTCTTTACGGAGCCGATGCCGCCGACGTTTTCGAGACGAACGTTTCTTCCGTCATTATGGATATCTCCGCAGGAAAGCTTCTGGAAAGCGACGATATCTATTCTGCGCAGATATACAATTACCAAAAAAAGACCTATTATTTTGACAAGGATTACCTCAGCGATCTTGACGACCGTATGCGCTTTTATACTGCGGCAGGCGTAAACGTTTACCTGAGGTTTTATTCCGACCGCGACGGATACGCCTTTGATTATTCCGCCGATAACAGCGAAAGCCTTTCTCTGATGTGCGCCGTATCCGGGTTCATTTCCGAGCGGTATCCCCAGGTCAACGGATATATCGTAGGCGTTGCGGCAAACGATCATATTACCTCCCTTACTGCGGAATACGCAGAGGCAAGGGCGCGACTTGTGGCGGTTTTCTCAGAAAGCATAAGATCAAAGAATCCTGCCGCTCAGATAATCCTTCCCTATTCCGAGAGCGCCCCTGCCGATCCGTTCCTTTCCTGTTCTCTCATCAGTCATTATCTTTCGAAATACAAGGCGGGAGCTACCGTTTGTATGTATGAGGCTGCGAAAAACGCGCAGGACTCCTATGCCGTTGCTTCACAGCTTGCCTCCGTGTGCGCACAGATGGGTGCCCAATCAGGCGGAGGAGCGGTGCTCTGGAACGTTCCCAGCACGTTATCGGCAAAGGAAATAACCGACTCATACCGTAATCTCTGTATTAATTCAGCAGCACAGGGACTCAGCTTTGCCGCGCTGTCCGTTACAAGAACTGATAAAGACTCATCGCTTTACGATCAGCTCAAGGTGATGCTCGATATGGAAAACCTTATTTCAGCATCAATAAGTCAGATCGCTCCGATGGAGTCGGAGCCCGCATTTTCCGGAAGCTTTGCTCTCTGGGATTTTACCTCATCCTACGATACCGCAAGCTGGGTCTCCGGCGGAAGCTTTTCTCCCCCCATCACCGCCAAGGGTGACGGCGGCAACAGAGTTATGATGGCAAAAAGTTCGGGACTTGCCGAGGGCGCCGGTATCCTCATATGCAGAACCGAAGCGTCTCTCAATATGTCTGATGTTTGCGCCCGGGTATCCTTCTCCGTTGCCTCCGAGACCGCAAAGGCCGCTGACGTTACAGTGATCTTCGGAAGCGGAGAATCGAGAGCGGAATTTTCCGCCACCGTCGAATGCAACAAGCCCACGTCCGTCATATGCGATATGAAGGAATTTCCCGGCGGAGCAAACGTTGACTATGCCGCACTTATTATCAGAGGCGACGCTGAGTGCACTGCCAGCCTTTCAAAGATCGAAATCTGCAGCCCAAGGCTTGACAGCAGCGAATTGGAGGCACGATACGCACCTGACATACCCGAGGAGCATAATCCCCTGCTTTATGCCATCATCATTTTCGTTGCAGCAGGCACGGTTATGGTGTTCTCCGTATTGTGGAAAAATCAGTCCTCCCGAAAAAAGGATAATACCCCCTGATAAAGAAAGGACAACTCGGTAAATGAGCAAGTATAAGATAATCAGTATGATAGCGGCGGCGCTGATAATCGTTTCCGGATGCCTCTATCTCTATCTCGGCAGCTCTCTTCTTCTTGCGGCGCTCATCGTTTGCGCGGTTGCCGTCTGCGTTATGGGAGGTGCTAACGCCGCCGAGGTAAAGTCAAAGGGCGAGGGAGGATTTATCGCCTATATTCCCGCCCTGTGCTTTTTCGTTCTCGCCGCATTCATTACAGCGGCAATAGTCTTTCTTCTTATGTAAAACAAGGGATCCGCCGCGGCGGATCCCTTTTCTTGCCCCTCCCGCACATCAGCACACGAACCAAACCTTCAAATTAGGGTTTGTAGGGTTTACCTACTTTCTTTAGAAAAAGAAAGTAGCAAAGAAACCTCAAAAAAGACAAAGATATCTAAAAGGCAAAAGCCAACGCTATACGGGAATAACCCCGAAAATGAACGAGTTCATTTTCGGGGTTTTCCCGCGTTGGCTGGCGCTGTAAGCGCCGCAGGGCTTTGCCCTGCAACTTTTGCCTTGCAAAGTTCAGCTACACCAATAGTTCAAAGTTTTTTGGGAGTGCAGAGGACTTTTTTTCAAAAAAGTCCTTTGCATCATCCCCCCGAATTTGAAGGAATTTTTCAAAAAATATTGAAACCGGGCAAAAAAAGTTATATAATGTATAGTTGGTTGAAATTTTATGAAAGAAGGTCACAACAATGATCAGAGAAGACCTCAGAAACGTTGCTATCATCGCTCACGTTGACCACGGCAAGACGACTCTCGTTGACCAGATGCTCAAGCAGTGCGGCGAATACCACGAAAACCAGGTAGTTCAGGACAGAGTTATGGACTCCGGCGACCTTGAAAAGGAGCGCGGAATCACCATCCTTGCAAAGAACACCTCAGTTCTTTATAAAGACGTTAAGGTAAATATCATAGACACCCCCGGACACGCAGACTTCGGCGGCGAGGTTGAGCGTATCCTCAAGATGGTTAACGGCGTTATCCTTCTTGTTGACGCGGCAGAGGGTCCTATGCCCCAGACGCGCTTCGTTCTCGGACGTGCAATGGAGCTTGGCCACCGCGTTATCGTAGTTGTCAACAAGGTAGACCGCCCCGACCAGAGAGTTCTCGAGGTTATCGACGAGGTTCTCGAGCTTCTTATCGATCTCGGTGCAACCGACGAGCAGCTTGACTCTCCCATGCTCTTCTGCTCCGGCCGTGCAGGCACTGCAAGCGTTGACCCCGAGGTTCCCGGCGAGAATCTTACTCCCCTTATGGACACCATCCTCGACTATATCCCCTGTCCCGAGGGCGATCCCGAGGCTCCCCTCCAGATGCTTGTTTCCTCCATCGACTATAACGAGTACGTTGGCCGTATCGGTATCGGACGTATCGAGCGCGGTACCATGAAGGTAAACGGCGAGGCTGTTATCGTAAACTTCCACGATCCCGACGCAGCTCCCAAGAAAACGAAGATCGTTTCTCTTTACCAGTACGACGGCCTTGCAAAGAAGGCAGTTGATACTGCTACCGTGGGCGACATCGTTTGCTTCTCCGGCGCTGAAAGCATCACCATCGGTGATACCATCACAGCGGTGAGCGATCCCGAGGCTCTTGAGTTTGTCAAGGTCAGCGAGCCTACCCTTGAGATGACCTTTTCCGTTAACGATTCCCCCTTTGCAGGCAGAGAGGGTAAATTCGTAACGTCCCGTCAGATCAGAGAGCGCCTTTATAAGGAGACTCTCAAGGACGTTTCCCTTCGTGTTTCCGACGGCGAGACTACAGACTCCTTCAAGGTTGCGGGACGCGGAGAGATGCACCTCTCCATCCTTATCGAAACAATGCGCCGCGAGGGCTTTGAGGTGGTTTGCTCTACTCCCCACGTTCTCTATAAGGATATCGACGGACAGAAGTGCGAGCCTATGGAGCGCGTTACCCTTGAGGTTCCCGAGGAATACGTAGGCACGGTCATCGAAAAGCTTGGCAGCCGCAAGGGCGAGCTTCTCGAGATGAATCTGCGTGGCACACGTATGAAGATCGAATACTCCATCCCCGCCCGCGGACTTTTCGGCTACAGAAGCGAATTCCTTACAGATACGCGCGGCGAGGGTATCATGGCTTCTATGTTTAACGGCTACGAGCCCTTCAAGGGAGAGATCACAACGCGCTACACAGGAAGCCTTGTTGCCAGCGAAACAGGTGAGTCCACCTCCTACGGTCTCTTTAACTGCCAGGATCGCGGCCAGATGTTCATCGGAGTTCAGACTCCCGTATACGAGGGTATGATCGTCGGCGAATGCCCCAAGCAGATCGACATTGCCCTGAACGTATGTAAGAAAAAGCATCTTACGGCTATCCGCTCCTCAGGAGCTGACGAGGCTCTCCGCCTTGTTCCTCATAAGGTTCTCAGCCTTGAGCAGGCTATTGAGTTCATCGGCGAGGACGAGCTTATCGAGGTTACCCCCAAGACCCTCCGTCTCAGAAAGAAGATACTCAACACAGAGCTTCGACTCAAGGATGAGGCAAAAAGAAAGAAAGAATAATTCAAAGCTCCTGCAATCATTTGCAGGAGCTTTTGTTATCACGGTATTATTTATTAAGCGCTTCAATGGCAAAGGCGGCATATGCTGCGGTACCGAAGGCAAGAGCATCCTCATCAAACACCGCAAAAGGTGAGTGGAGAGGCTCTGTATAACCGCAGGCACGCTCGCCTGCGGATACTGCAAGCATGATCGATGGCACTATTCTGCTGACGTAGGAGAAATCCTCACTTGCGCCGCCCCTTGCTCTCTCGGGGATAATTATACATCCTGCTTCAGCTTTTTCAAAAAGCCTTTGGCAGGAGGATACCAGGTCGCCGTTGTTGAAAAAAGAGGGCGTTCCTGCAAAAAAATCTACAGATGCTTTGCACCTGAATGCATCGGCAATGTCTCTGCATAATATAAAGAGCCGCTCCTTTAAAAGCTTTCGGTCATCTTCACCGCATGATCTGAGGCTGCCCTTGAAAACGAGAAGGTCGGGGATGGCGTTTGGAGCATCTCCGGCTTTAACTGTACCTACAGTCAGAACTGCTCCGCTGTCAGGTGAAAGCTCTCTTTGAACAAGAGATGAAAGTGCGCTTATCATATGGGATGCACAAACGATAGGGTCGCTCCCGAGATGGGGAGTGGCACCGTGGCAGCCCTCTCCTTTAACTGTGACACTGAAATAATCCGCGCCGGTAGCCCCCACTCCCTCAGGTGGGATGATGATGGCTCCCGTCTTGTAATCACATCCTATTATAACGTGTATCATAAGAGCTGCTATGGGGGTGGGAAAATCAAGAAGACCGTTATCTATCATACTTTTCGCACCTGAAAGAGTTTCCTCTCCGGGCTGAAAGCAAAGCCTGACCGATCCTGAAAGCCTGTCCTCGTGCCGGTGCAGAAGCTCTGCAGCCGAAAGGAGCATAGCCGTATGCATATCGTGGCCGCAGGCGTGCATATTTCCGTTGACAGCGGCAAAGGGCAGCCCCGTTTCTTCCCGTACGGGAAGGGCGTCCATATCTGCACGAAGGAGAACACACCGTTCTCCCCTGCCCACCGTGGCAATTAGCCCCCCTGCGCATTCCTTTGACGGTATCCCTATCTCCTTCAGTCTTTCCTTGCAAAACGCAACGGTCTTCGGAAGATCAGCGCCCACCTCCGCAAAGCCGTGTAAGGACCTGCGGTCATTTATCAGGTTGGGGTAAAGCCCTCGTGCCTCCCTCAGCATTTCAGAAAACATATCGTTTCCGCCTTTCATTTTTGTTAATTAACCCATTCTTCAAAACGCTTTATCATTGACGTTCGTTTGGGCATGCATGATATTATTATTTGAAATTTTCCTTTAATTATCACGGCCGATGTGGTATAATAATACAAACGTTCAGAAAAACGTAAAACTCACGTCCTGTCTCACTCTACCGTCGGTTTATTTCTCCTCACTAAACCGCCGGTGGGTGTGATTTTTCCCGGAATACGCTATACTGAAGATGAAAGGAGGCTCCTTATGGATCAGATCAAGATCGGAAGATTTATTTCCGAGTGCAGAAAGAAAGAAAAGCTTACGCAAGTGCAGCTGGCAGAAATGCTTGGTATCACCGATAAGGCAGTATCAAAGTGGGAGAGGGGCGTAGCGATGCCCGATTCCTCTATTATGCTCCGTCTGTGCGATATACTGAAGATCAACGTAAACGATTTATTATGTGGGGAGGTAGTTACTATGGATAATTACAATAAGGAACTGGAAAAGAACCTGCTTGAAATGGTAAGGCAAAAGGAAGCGGCAGACAAGAGACTCTTGAAGCTTGAGATAGTGATGGGCGTGATCGCGATCCTGCCCCTCGTAGCAGCGGCGATCATTTCCTGCATCGTGCCGATGGAGGAATGGAAGAGCGCACTTCTCGTGGGACTCAGCCTGATCCCTCTCCTGATCGCAACGCCCTTTGCCCTAAAGATCGAGCAAAAGGCAGGCTACTACGAATGCAAAAAGTGCGGACACAGACATATTCCGGGATACGGCAGCGTATTTTTTGCCATGCACGTAAACAGAACGAGATATATGCGTTGCCCAAAATGCGGCAAAGCATCCTGGCAGAAGAAGGTTATCAGCAAGGATAAGTAATAAAAAGAACCGTTATCCGAAAATCATAGTGCCAAAAAAGAGCTGACAGACTTAAAAAATCTGTCAGCTCTCAGTTTGTCGAAAAAGGCGCAGAACAAAAGCCGCGAACAAAAGACAGATCAAGAATAGCGGCAATTGAAAATCAAATAAGGTAGAAATCCGCCGAAAAATCGGCGGATTTCCCTTTTCGTTTTACAAAAAAAGATGCTCTGCCGTAAAAAGCAGAGCATCTGACAAAACCAATTGTAGTCAATGTGTAGTCACTGACGAAAACAGGAACGGGGAAAGCCCGTAAAATCAAGGGTTTTCGAGGTTTCCGTCTTATTCCCACTCGCTCCCGAAAGCTTTAACTTAACGGGTTTTGTATAGGAATTTTGACACACATTATTTGCATGTTATAGATTATCTCAAAAATTTTTGCTACCAAGATTTTTGTTGTCACGGTGTTGTCGTGGCTCGATAGTATTATATACCATATCGAATAATATTTCAAGTTATTATAAAGTGAAAATATTATATGTTGATTAAAAAGTTATACTTAATCAAACAATGACAATTGCTCTCCGGAATCGTTATTTCGTTGTTTTTCCAGACTTTCAACGTCGCCGTTCCAATCGTTGTTAATTGGAATAGCTCCTTTTTCGATTAATGCTTTGTTTCCTTGATACCCATTCTTGTCCCAGCACATTTCGGAACACCAATTGTGCTTGAGATTTTCAACTGCTCCCGCCCATGTTCCGCCTTTGTTTAGCTCGGTTTTGACTACCACTGTGCCCGACGACTGTGCATAAATGTATCGATTCCTCATCATTGCAACTCCGACGTTAAAGCCTGCATCCGGCTTAACAACTGAGAGAAGAAGCAATTTTTTGTTTGCCACTGCTTTTATAATATTGCTTTTTTTGATCTTTTTCATCATTGAATCGGAAAGATATTCAATAATCGGAGCTCCAAGCTCAAGGGCACGCTCCTCCGATACGGTATCTATTCCCTTTGCTCCTCCGGAAACGACCCCGTATCCAAGAGCTGTAGTTTTTGTTACGGTGTTTTTTGTGAATTCAATATCATCATCTGATACGGTTCTTGAGCCTACGTATCCGATATATTTATGATTTAAAAGCGAAATATCTCCCGCAACGTAAAAGATCGGAGGACAATTATTCCCAAGAACTTTTTTTAACTTCTGCGGATATTCCTTATCAGCTCTCGTTACTGCTGTTATGCCCACATTTTCAAGAGTGCTGAGTTCAAAGGAAAGGCTTGCGTTCCTGTCTATCAGTCTAAATACTCTATCGGTATATTCATCTGAAACAGAAAGAGTATTTTTAAAATCCTCTCTTGAAAGGTCGAAAATATCACAAGGCTGAAGGCTTGCATCCATAAGAAGCTTCGCAAGTTCCCCCCATTCTTTAGGCTCAAGTGGCATCACTCCATTGCCAACACACAGATGGCTGCAAAGTGTAAGTATTGCGTTAGAATTTGGATTCATTTTATATCTCCTTTTGGCTTGAGTCGGCGAGGGCGAATGGATAAACCTCCAGACAACCACCTTCGCTGAGAAGATGCCCGCAGACGGTAAGAGTCCATTTTGAATCTACAACGTCGTCAACGAGCAGTATTTTTTCGGGGATATCGACTCCCTCAACCAAGCTGAATGAACGCATAGCATTACTGCATTGATGTGAGCTGTTTTGCATTTCCTTTTGCTGACTTGCACTTTGCTTTTGCAAAAGCTCTGTGAAGGTTATTCCCAAGGATTCTGCCAGTCTTTTTGAAAAATCAATTACGATATCACTTCGAAGAGATGGAACACAGGTCAAATGGGTTATTCCGAGCTCCTCGATAAAAGGGCGTAGTAAGCTCACACTTTTTCCGATAAGCTCATCACAAAAGCGTTGGTGTTTTCCATATTTATCTCTTTTAACAAGCTCTCCATAGCCGGGATCTCCGTATTTTGCTATACACAAGCCTTTTTGGTTCGGAATGGGAATACTCTTGCTTTCGGTAACGTCGGAATAGACCCATCTTTTTCTCGGCTCAATTTCAATAATCAGACCGTTTACATACTCCTCTGCTTTTCGTAATGAATCAAAAGACGGCTCGGAAGGGAGTATTTCGCGTCCTAGGCAATTTGCACAGTGCCCACAATTGTAGGAATTGGGATCGTCAAGGCACTCAACTACGAATTTGCTGTAGCAGCTTTTTGTATTTGCAAGATTCTTCATTTGCTCCATTTCGCCGATTCTTGTAGCAGTAACAGCATCATAATGTTCGCGGTCGTAGAAAAATGGCTTTGGAGTTGCGAAATAGGTGGTCTTTTCCTTTCTTATAAAGCCGTCGTGCATTAAAAAGGAAATGGCCTTATCAAGACGAGTTTTCCTTATGTTTAATGCTGAATTTATCTGATAGAGCTTAACACCGTCGTTATCCGATATATATTCCATAATACTTGTTGCTTCCTTTTCGGTGGGGAAAGCAGTACCTATGAAATAATTCAGAATATCCTCGTCCTCTTTTCCAAACATTAAAAACGTGTAAGCTCTTTCGATGTTTCTTCCGGCTCTGCCTATCTGCTGATAGTAGGAAACGATATTTGAGGGCATCTGGAAATGAATTACAAAAGCGATATCTCCTTTATCGTAACCCATACCAAGCTTGATCGTGGCAACTATAACCTTGATTTCGTTATTTTTGAATTCCTCTTCAATTTGTTTATTCAGAAGTTCACCATCCTCGGTGCCTCTTGAATAGTAAGCTCTTGCTGAAATACCGTTTTTAACAAGGAAATCACAAAGGTAATCACAGTCTCTTTGGGTAAGACAATAAATAATGCCACTACCGGGAAGCTTGTTTATGTTTTCCAGTATCCAAGCGTACCTTTTGATCTTATCGGGCATTTCAAGAATCTGTATCGAAAGCGAGTCGCGAGTTAGGGAACCTCTTGAAACAAACACGTTGTTTCCAAGCTGCTTTTCAAGATCCTTTATGACTCTGTTATTTGCCGTAGCAGTCGTAGCAAGAACGGGAACGGTATCGGGGAGGGAAGAAATAACAGCTTTTAAATTCCCGTACTCAAGTCTGAAATCATGACCCCAATCAGAAATACAGTGAGCTTCATCAATGACGAAAAGTCCGATTTTAATATTTTTCAGCCTTTTTTGAACGTCGTCGCTGAAAAGAGTTTCGGGCGTGACTAAGATCAGATCAAGCTCGTCCTTTTCAAGAGAATCAAGGATATCCTCTCGGCGGTCTTTAACACTGCTGTTCAGAACATCGCATTTTAGTCCCATTTTTGTTGCAGCCTCTATCTGGTTTTCCATAAGCACAAGAAGAGGACTAACAACCATAGTGACACCCTTGCTTTTTTGACGCATAAGCTTTGTGCAAACGAAATAAACAAGGCTCTTTCCCCAACCGGTACGCTGAACGACTAAAACTCTTTTCTTAGTCATCGTAGCTTCAATAGCTTCATACTGACCGTCTCTGAATGAAGCATCGGGTCCGTACAGTTGTTTTATTATCCCTGTAGTCTGAACGTAAATTTCAGGATAGTTAACTTCAATAGTTGTCATATAAATCGTAATCGTCTATAAATCTTTCATACTGCCATTCGGGGCCGGTAAAAAGAAGATGCAGCAGAGCATCCCGCAACTCGCTCTTTTTCATTTTCTCAACATATCGGCATACTATGTCCGTCATTTCTTCTTGGAACTTTTCCTGCTCCTCCTGATATGCGACGGCTTCATCATATATTCTCTTAGCTTCCTCAGGAAATGCGGTAAAATATACTGCCATCATATGCTTACAAACAATTCTTTTCCCGTCTGCATGAGGACAATTACATTTGGATTTTCTCGGATGAGCAGTATCGATATGA
The DNA here is from genome assembly GCA_015063955.1 of Oscillospiraceae bacterium. Classification (GTDB taxonomy): domain Bacteria; phylum Bacillota; class Clostridia; order Oscillospirales; family CAG-272; genus Avispirillum. The sequence continues at coordinate 28,433 of SVTD01000013.1, forward strand.
ACACAATATGGTTCACTCATAGTACCGTCAACAAAAGCTGAATATTGAGTATCATCAATTTTATGAAGCTTCTTTACCTTCTTTTTCTCGTAATAATCATATCCGCGCCAAAGAGAAGCATTACTCGTACATTCAATAAGTCCCATATCTGCTCCTTTATGAATAACATGTTTGTTGTTTATATTTTACTCCATATCAAATATTATTTCAAGCAGTTTTCGGAACCTAAAATATCATTTTAATAACAGCATTATTTCACTTAAACTTTCGCAATTGTGATCCGCATATTCGGATGGGCCTTTGGCGGAGTGTACAAGGATTGTTTTCATTCCGGCATCTTTGCCGCCTTTGATATCTGCTATCGGGTTGTCTCCGACCATATAGCAGATATCGGGATCTCCTGCAGCTTTGATTGCGTGATCGAATATTTCCGGGCGAGGTTTTTCGAAGCCGATATCAGCCGAAATTATATAGCCGGAAAAAAGCTCTGATAATCCAAGCTTTTTTACCGCCTGAGGAAGCTCGGGATAATTGTTGGATATTATGTAATTACGATACCCCATTCTTTTGCAGTGTTCCAGTATCAGAGCAGTGTCTTCAAAGACAGTGTAACAGGTAAAGGACAGAATGCGCTTTTTGTATGCATCGTTTACCTTATCCACTTCCAAAACACCGTGCTGTTCATAAAAATCACTTAGTTTGGCAAATAAACGGGCCCACCATTTTTCGCCGGTTTCATTTTCGTAAGAGTTTTCCCAGTGATTCCAGGGATGCGCTATGTTGAGTGCTGCTTGGATATCCGCTTCTTCGATTACATAGTTATTCAACTGCAACGCTTCTTTTAATGCTTCGAAGGATTCGTTGTTTCTGTGAACGAGCGTGCCGTCAAAGTCCCAAAAAATAACTTTCATATGTTTCCTCCGTATTTACTTAAAGTTCTATAAGTCGATCGCCGGCGAAAGCATAAATGTTTTCTTTTTTGTAGCCGTACTTTCCTCCGGACAAGCTGATATGCGGTTCAAACGTAAATGCTTCAACCTCCGTAAGCTTTGTTTTGTTACCTTTTTCAATATAAATTCTCAGGCTTTTATCGCTGACGATAGAATGTCCCAAATTGCCGAGAAAATCCAAATTAACGTAGCCTTTAGCTTTGATTACGTCATTGATATAGAAAAACAGATCCTCAAACGTGGTATCGGGGCATACGAAGTTGAGCATAGCTTCATGAAGTCGTTCCTCCATCAGTAGCCCATCCCGCCATTGATAATTCTTGACTTTTGCAGGTTCAAGGATGGGAAGTCCGTCCTCTAAAATTATGGTTCTTGCATAATCACCCCATACACGGTTGTGTTGCGGACTTAGGTCTATCGTTATGATATCGTTGGGTTCAATAACGGTGTTTGCAGTTTCATACTGCTTTCCGGAAACGGAAAGAATAGTGTCAGTACCTCGAAAAACGAAAGCGCCTACGTCCCAATACCAAAAGGAATCAGCACCGTACGCCAGCATATACTCTTCACAAAGTGTTCTTATCTCACGTAGTGACATACCCGGTTGAAGAATATTTGAAATATAGTTAACAGTTTCTCTGTTTAAGTTTTGCATATCATAAACAGTCATGTTCGGTTACAACTCCCGTCGTTTATAAACAGAAATCCGTATTGTTGCGGTATTATTCATATTTTGAAAAAATCAGAAAGTGCCCGAAAACGTGACAATTTTCGGGCACTTTGAGCCAAATTATATTATTCCCACTCGATTGTGCCGACGGGCTTGGGGGTGAGGTCCATGAGGACGCGGTTGATACCTTCTACCTCGTTTGTGATTCGTGCAACTATCTTATGGAGTACTGCGTAGGGGATCTCCTCGACGGTTGCGGTCATTGCGTCCTTTGTGTTTACGGCGCGGATGATCGCAGGCCAGCCCTCGTAGCGGCTCTCGTTCTTTACGCCGACAGACTTGATATCGGGTACTGCGATGAAATACTGCCATACCTTTTCGGAAAGGCCGCAAATGTCAAACTCTTCTCTGAGGATAGCGTCTGCCTCGCGAAGCGCGTGGAGACGGTCACGAGTGATGGCACCGAGGCAGCGTACGCCAAGGCCGGGGCCGGGGAAGGGCTGACGGTATACCATTGCATGGGGAAGACCCAGAGCCTCTCCAACTACTCTTACCTCGTCCTTATAAAGGAACTTGAGGGGCTCGCAAAGCTCGAACTGGAGATCCTCGGGAAGTCCACCTACGTTATGGTGGGACTTAACTGCCTGCTTGCCCTCTGCCTGCTTGATAGACTCGAGAATATCGGGGTAGATCGTTCCCTGTGCGAGGAAGGTCACGCCCTCAAGCTTTCTTGCCTCGTCTGCAAATACGTTGATAAACTCAGCGCCGATGATCTTACGCTTCTTCTCAGGCTCTGCAACTCCTGCGAGAAGATCGAGGAATCGATCCGTTGCATCTACGTATATAAGGTTAGCATCAAGCTCTTCGCCAAAGATTCTAACAACGTCCTCAGACTCATTCTTTCTCATAAGACCGTGGTTTACGTGAACGCAAACCAGCTGCTTGCCGATCGCCTTGATAAGGAGTGCGGCAACAACAGAGGAGTCAACTCCACCGGAGAGGGCAAGGAGCACCTTGTTTGTGCCAACCTGCTTCTGTATCTCACTAACCTGCTCTGCAATAAACTTATCCGCAAGCTCTTTTGTTGTGATTCTTTCCATTGTTTCGGGTCTTCTTTGAATTTCCATACCTGATGCCTCCGTTTTTTTGAAATATTTTGATATTTTAGTATAACACCCAATCGTTTTGATTTCAAGAAGAAATGATCTGAATTTTTTACAAATTTTCTTTTACGGTGCGTATTTTTTTGTAATTTATTTGTGAACGGCACGTTTTTTTAAAAAAACTGTTGTGCACAAGAATGATTTAATGTAGAATAATTATAGAAGCAATGATCACGAAAGGAGAAAAATATGAAAAGAACCAGAATAGTATCGGCACTTGTTTTGCTTGTATGCATTGCTTTGACGATCATCGGCTGCAGCGGACGCAAGCTTATCGGCGAGGAAAAGGCAAAGGAGCTTGCCTTTGAGCATTTCGAGCTGAATGCCGCAGATTGCACAGTTATCAAGATCCAGCTTGACGAAGGAAAATACGAGCTGGAATTCGTATGCGCAGGCCGTGAATATGACGTGGAGATAGATGCCTACTCCGGGGCTGTTCGCGAGATGGAGATCGAGAAAAACGATATTTATACGGACACTACCTTTATTGATACAGCCGAAGGCGATGAGCAAATAAAGGAGTCAGAGGTTGCAGAAAAGATAACCGTAGACCGTGCAAAGGCCCTTGCTATAGCTCACTTCGGACTGAATGCAGAGGAATGCACCTTTATTAAAGCAGAGCACGACGAAGGCGGATACGAGATCGAATTCGTATGCGGCGAAAAGGAATATGAGGTAAAGGTTGGCTACTATACCGGTGAGGTTATAGAAACCGACGTTGACAGCATCTACGATTAATCAAAAAGCCTGCAGACCATTCTCGGGATCTGCAGGCTCTTTCTGTGGGGCGGCGCAAGATCTGCTTTCAATTGTGAATAATAAAATATATTTATTGACAATAATTTTCAAGTAGTATATAATTAATGAAACTGTTTTTTCGGAGGTGAAGAAATGAAGCTCTCTCTTGTTGTTCCCTGCTACAACGAGCAGGATAACGTGCAGGAGTTTTATCATTGCACAAAGGCCTGCTTCAAAGGTCATATCGATGATTACGAGATCGTTTTCGTCAATGACGGAAGCGCGGATAAGACCCTTGAAAAGCTGAAAACTCTTGTGGAATACGATGAGCCTAACCTCCAGATCATCTCCTTCAGCCGAAATTTCGGAAAGGAATCTGCAATCTACGCAGGTCTTGCCCGCTCAAAGGGCGAGCGCGTTTGTATAATCGACGCAGACCTCCAGCAGCGCCCCGAGGTCGTTCTCGAAATGATGAAGATCATGGACTCAAAGCCCGAGACCGACTGCGTTTGCGCATATCAGGAAAAGCGTAAGGAATCCGGACTTATGTCCTTCACAAAATCCATGTTCTACAAGATCATCAATAAGCTCTCGGAAGTGGATTTCGTTAATGGTGCATCGGATTTCCGCCTTATGAACCGTACCATGGTCAACACCATTCTTTCAATGACAGAATATCACAGATTCTCCAAGGGTATCTTTGGCTGGATCGGCTTTAATACGGAGTATATCCCCTACGAGGTGGCGCAGAGAAAGCACGGCGAAACCAAATGGAGCCCCGGAAAGCTTTTCAAATACGCCATGGGCGGAATCATCGCATTCTCCACAGCTCCCCTGAAATTCGTTACCTTTATCGGATTTCTTTCTGCATTTCTTGCCGTTGCCTATATGATATTCGTCATAATACAGAAGCTTTGCTTCGGTATTGCCGTACCCGGATTTGCCACCATAACCGTGCTCATCCTTCTCATGGGAGGACTTATCCTGTTCTGCCTCGGTATCATCGGCGAGTATCTTGCGAAAATGTACGTCCAGCTTAAAAGCAGACCTATCTATATTGAAAGAGAGCATCTGGAAAACAAGCACACAGATAACGAAAAATAAGAATCCTGCCGCAGCGCAACCGGCATTTTGTATTCACAAAAAGGGACCTTCAAGCCTTGAGGGTCCTTTTTTCTATATTCAGGCTTGTGGGGGAGGGGGAACGGGGGGTGACGCAAAGAACTTTTTTGAAAAAGTCAGACTAAATATGGGACTTCGCGTAAAACGCGAAGTCAGAGCGGACAAGGTAACGAAAGAATTAAGCGATTTTGAATGTCCGCGGGCACTCTCAAAAAACTTTGAAAAAGGGAGGGGTATAAATTCGGGTTTATCGGTGGGACGATATTGGTGTATCGTAGGGACCGGCGTCCTCGACGGTCCACCCATCTGCACACGAACCAAGCGTTCAAATTCGGGTTTGTCGGTCTGTTTCAAACTAAAATTTGAAAGGTGAACGAAGGATCCGCACCCAAGCCTCCCTCCGGGAGGGAGGTGGCTCGCGAAGCGAGACGGAAGGAGTACTCGGCACGAACGTAACTTGCTCGCTTTATAGCGACTGCATATCGTTCGTTCACGCATGCTCCTTCAGTCAGCCTTGCGGCTGACAGCTCCCTCTCGGAGGGAGCCTTATTTTCGTTAGCTTATACACACCGATAAACCCGAATTTGAAGGTTTGGTTCGCGTGCTGATAAAAGGACCGTCGAGGACGCCGGTCCCTACAGTACACCAATACCGTCTCACCGATAAGCCCGAATTTATCCCACCCTTTTTCAAAGTTTTTTGGAGTGCAGAACCTTTTTTTCAAAAAAGTACTTTGCGTCCCCCGTTCCCACTCCCCTACAAACCCGAAATTTGAGATGATCATAGAAGATCGCAAAGATTTATACAATGCTTGTTCATCCTTATGGCAAGCTCAAAAAACTGAGCCGCGCCGCCGTATGATTTATTAACAAAGCCAATTACCGCGTCGGAACGGTCAAGCATCCACCGGTTTCTGTAGCAAATAGCGTACCGTTTGGGAGCTTTTTCAATTCCATCAGGAATTATTGTGTGTGAAGTATCGATATTAAAATGTTTTTTTACAGGCATATAAGCAAGTACATATCATAGAGATTCTTTCCTCTTAAAGCATTATTTTGCACCTGTATAGGTGCAATGCTATGTTAATACCAACCTATAATAAAGTCAAGGATTTGTTCTTAAATAAGCGCAAAGGAACTTGACGATGAATATAGAAACAGAGAAAAGAATAGGCAAAAACATACGCACTTTGAGAGAAAGAGCCGGGTTGACGCAGGAACAGCTTTCAGCAAAGCTGCAGTTAAACGGCTGCGATCTTACGAGAAGCGCAGTTGCAAAGATCGAAGTCGGTCAGCGACATATATATCCCGATGAAATAATTCTTATAAAGGAAATATTAAAGGTTTCTTTTGAGGAGATATTAGATAACAAATAAGGCTAAGCAGTTGCAAATTGCACTTGCTTAGCCTTTTTCTGTTTTCTGCATCCCGATCCCTCACGTGGCGTTCTTCTGGCGGCGGCGCATACGGAGCCAGTTTACGAAGGCGTAGGTATCGTTTGCAAGAAAGGTCACAAAGCATATGACCATTATTATATACGAGGGCTCCTCCATCGCGGCAAGGGTCCAGAGGACTATAAGAACTATATCGTTAATGCCGTACGTCAGCGCGTAATAGGGGCTTCTCAGGAAGGTCAGGGCAGACGCCGCAAAGCTTGTTGCAACGGATACGGTGCTGACGAATAGATTTTCTGTATTCAGCACTCCGAGAATATAATAAAACGCGGCAGTCACCGCTGCTGTGGAGACAGCGAGAAGCACGACGCTCCGCGGGCGCAGAGATGCGATCTCAACCTCCTTGGAATCCTTATAAGGATTTCTCACCCAAGAGATAATGGAGGCAAGGGCCATGGGAAAGGACATACACATATAAGTGATAAGCTCACCGTAATAATGATACCTGAGGGAAACGTATCCGTAAAGCAGGGCGAAAATACAGGAAAGAACCTGACCGAGAACTCTGCCCTTTGCTACGAAAATGATCGCCGTCACCCCTATAAGGGACGCTAGAAAATTGAAAAATCCACCCTCAGGCGAAAGGATATAGCTCACCACGGTAACAAGAACGGACACCGACCACAAACACACCTCAAAGGGCGTCAACGCCAGAAAATCCTTTATCCTTTTCACATTTATCCCCCCCTTTTTTGGGCTTTTTGCACCCGTATTTTATCACACCCCCCTGCTCCTGTCAATGCTTTTTACCGCAGCGCTTCATCTTTGCAAATTCAGCTCCTTTTCTTGACTTTGAAGGCCTTATGGAGTATAATATAATGAATATATATTTTTAGACGGGAGGTCTTTATGAAAAGGATCCTTTCTCTGATACTGGCACTTCTTCTGATAGCGCTTCCCCTTGCAGCCTGCTCGGCGGAGCCTGAGGAAGAAGGATATTTCACAAGAACTAAAAGAGACAGCCGCGGACGGCTTTCCGTTTCTCTTGCGAGGACCGACAAGGACGGCGCGCCCCTTTCCGAAAAGGAGCTTGATAAGATCTACGGCGAGGCCTGCGATGCCTTCTCTGCAGCATACGATTTTCTCTCCACCGATGCGGGCAGCGGTATTTCTGCCATCAACGCTCCCGTAAGCACGGTTCTTGATATTGACAGCACCCTTATTTCGGAAATAGAATACGCATTTTCCCTTTCTGAATCTCTGGACGGGCTTTACGAGCCCTGCGGCGGAGCTCTTACCGCCCTTCTCGAAAAAAGCGACAGCCCAAAGGAGGAGGAGCTTTCCGAAGCCCTTTCCCATATAGGAAGCGCCCACTTCGAGCTTTCCGAAACCTCTGTTAATAAGGATGACCCTCTTGCAAAGGTTGACCTTGGCGCCCTTTGCGACGGCTACGCTCTGGCGGCTGCCTGCGAGCATCTCAAAAAAAGCGTCTGCGCCTACGGCACCGTTACCTTCAACGGCATCGCGGGAGTTTTCGGCAAAAAGCCTGAGGGCGAGCCCTTTTCAGTGGAGATAGGAAACGGCGAGGACGGCATTTTCAATATCACCGACGGCTACGTTGCCCTCGTTTCCAAGGATTTCGGCACAAGCTACGACTTTTCCGACGGCATCCTTGATACGGACGTCAGCCATATAGCAGTATACTCTGCCGATGCAAGAAGCGCGGCAGTCATCGCCTCCGTGGGCTATGCCTACGGCAAGGACAAGATCCTCTCCCTTTACGAAAAGGAGGGTATCTTCTTTGAGGCGGTCATTCTTGAAAAAGACGGCAAGGAGACCCTTACAAAAAAAGCGAAGAGCGGCACTCTTTATACACCCATCACCACGGCAGAGGACGAAGCCTGATACGAAAATGGCAAAAAAAATTCTGAAGATCGCACTTTTTTCTCTCGGCTTTCTTTTAATGGGAGCCATATGCGCGCAGATCTACTATTACACAGACAAATACGGCATTGACACCGTTATCGCATCAATAAAGGAATACGTTGATTCTCTGGGGATCTTCGGGGTTTTCTTTATGTTTTTCATCCAGACGGTGCAGGTGGTGCTTGCATTTATTCCCGGCGAGCCTATAGAGATCGCCGCAGGCGCACTTTTCGGGCCTGTGGGCGGAGCTCTGCTGTGCCTTGCGGGAATAGGGGCCGGAACCTTTATCATATTCCTTCTCGTAAAAACTCTCGGAAAAGACTTTGTTACGAGGGTCATAGGCTCTGACAAATACGCAAGGCTGAAATTTTTGAAGAACCCTGCAAAAAGAGATATTTTAATATTTCTTCTAATGTTTATCCCCGGCACTCCAAAGGACGTGCTTACCTATTTTTCCCCCTTATCGGGAATCAGTACGGTGCGCTTTCTCTTAATCGCATCCGTTGCCCGAATCCCCTCGGTCATTTCCTCCACCTACGTTGGCGGCACCCTTGCCGAGGGAAGATATCTCCATTCCGCCATCGTATTTTTGGTGGTTGGAGCCGTCAGCATCGGGGGAATAATAATTTATAACAAGATAATCGAAGCAAAAAACAAGGAAAAGAACGGAAAACAAAATGGTTAATGAAACAAGGCGCATCTCTCCCGATGAGGTAGCGGCAGAGATCTCTGCCTGCGAAAAGGTCCGGGCAGAGATCTCCAAAATATTTGAAAGCGCCCCCACCTATTATATAGAGACCTTCGGCTGTCAGCAGAATGAAGCGGACAGTCAGCGACTTGCGGGGATCTGCCGTCTTTGCGGCTACGTTCCCACAAGGAATATAAAGGAAGCAAAGCTTATTCTCTTTAACACCTGCGCTATCCGCGAGCACGCGGAGAAAAAGGCCCTGTCCATTATCGGAGAAACTAAGCACATCAAGGAAAAGGACAGCCGTGTCATCATCGGCATCGGCGGCTGTATGGTTTCCCAAAAGAGGCGCGCCGACAAGATAAAAAATTCAAACCCCTACGTTAACTTCACCTTTGATACGGGTGCCATCCACTCCGTTCCCTCTCTCATTCTGGGAGCTGTGAGGGGACAGAAGAGAAAGTTTATACTCAGCGACAATTTCGGCATTGCGGAGGGCATCCCCTTCCATAACGAGACCCCCTATAAGGCGTGGCTCTCCATTATGTACGGCTGTAATAACTTCTGCTCCTACTGTATCGTTCCTTACGTTCGCGGACGTGAGCGCAGCCGCCGCCCCGAGGATATCCTTGCCGAGGCAAGACAGCTTATCGAGGCGGGAGCCAAGGATATTACCCTTCTCGGTCAGAACGTAAACTCCTACGGACGCGACCTTGGAGGAATGGGGATTGCCTCTCTTATGAGAGAGATCTGCAAGATCGAGGGCGATTTCAGGCTCAGATTTATGACGAGCCACCCGAAGGATGCATCAGACGAGCTAATCGCCGCTATGGCTGAGGAGGAAAAGATCGTCAAGCACTTCCATCTTCCCGTTCAGTCAGGCTCAAATCGCGTTCTTGATGCAATGAACAGAAAATATACGAGAGAAAAGTATCTCTCCATTATCAAAAAGCTGAAGGCGGCAGTGCCCGACGTGAGCATCACCTCGGACATTATCGTAGCCTTTCCCGGCGAGACCGACGAAGAATTCGAGGAGACCCTCTCCCTCCTTTCCGAGGTCCGCTACGATATGATCTTCTCCTTTATCTACTCTCCCCGTGAGGGTACCCCTGCGGCAGCCCTTGACTGCCAGATAGACCGCGCCGTGGCAAACGACCGCTACAGCCGCCTTCTCGCTCTTCAGGACGAGATAACGGCAGAGCGAAACGCTCGGTTCGTTGGCAGAACAATGAAGGTCCTCTGCGAGGAGGTATCAAAGACCGACCCCGGTATGATGACAGGCCGAGGCAACACTCCCCGTCCCGTTCATTTTGCAGGCGACGAATCCCTTATCGGACAGTTCGTCAACGTTAAGATCACAAAGAGCGATCTTTTTTCTCTCAGCGGAGAGATCGTTTAAATTAAAAAGCTAACCCGTAGGGGCGAACTGTGTTCGCCCGAAACTAAAATCTAAACTAAAATAACGTGCGAACACAGTTCGCCCCTACAGAAAAATCGAAAGGAATCAAAAACCATGATTATGAATGAAGAAGTACTTGTTGCAGTTAAAAATCTCTGCGACCTTATGAAGGCTGACCCCCGTTACGTTGCTGTAAACGAAGCAGGTAAGGCATACTCCGAGGACCCCGCTATCAGCACTCTCCTTATCGAGTATCAGGCACAGCAGACAGCCCTTACCGACCTTTACGCAAAGGACGAGCGCGACGAGGGCATCATCGATGCT
>SVTD01000014.1 GCA_015063955.1 Oscillospiraceae bacterium
CTCATTCTATTCATTTTTCGACAAAGGGCAAAAGTGCCAAAAACCCTGTAAAATAAAGGATTTTAAAAAGTCTTGGTGAATACTTGACACGTGGAGACGATTTAGGAAGAGTCGTTATCCCCAAAGAAATCCGCCGCACTATGAGAATCCGCGAGGGGGATCCTCTTGAGATATACACAGACCGTGACGGAGAGGTTATTTTTAAGAAGTATTCCCCCATCGGGGAGATCTCTCAGTTTGCCGCTCATTATGCGGAGACGCTGTACAAGACCTGCGCTCTCTCCGTGGTCATCTGCGACAGAGATGCGGTCATCGCATCTGCAGGACTTCCAAAGCGTGAATACGCCGACAGAAAGCTCTCCCGTGAGTTTGAAGAGATCATTGAGGAGCGCTCGCTTTACACCGCTCAGAGCGGTGTGGACATCCCCGTGGTGGAGGGGGGACAGCACTATATCAGCTGTGCCATGCCAATTATTTCCGGCGGCGATATCACAGGCTGTGTTGCCTCCGTCAAGTCCGGCGACTCCCCTGCCCTTCAGCAGGGTCTTGAGGCAAAGCTTATCCAGACCGCCGCAGGCTTCTTTGCAAGACAGCTTGAGGAATGATACGAAAATCGACAAACTGACCGCGGGCTGTCGAGAAGGATGCAGAAGCCACGATTTGGGGCTCGTCGCCGTACAAAGGTACGGCAGAGACCCAAATCGCGGCTAAAAAGCCGCATAAAATACGGAAATCCGCCGATTCTTCGGCGGATTTCTACCTTATTTGGTCTTCAATTACCGCTATTCCCGACCTGCCTTTTAATCGCGGCTTTTGTTCTGCGCCTTTTTCGACAGCCTGAAACTGTTTTTTCTTTCGGAGGAGCTCTCGCTCCACTCCCTTATACGCTCAAGCATTTCTCCAATCTCGAGAACACCGTGGGCAAAGCCGCGCCTTACAAGCTCCTCAGGGAGAAATTCATCGTATTTATCAAACACCGGCACCTCGCCGGGGTATACAAGCTCCATAGGATCGAGAGGCTTTTGCGCTTCTTTTTCCAGAACCCTGAAGAATTCATCCTTAGTTGCCTTCATTTTGAACTCCATAAAATAGGGGCGCGTGGGGTCGAGGCCCTTGAGCCCCAGTCGGTCCGCACATCTGACCTTAATAAATCTCTCAAGCGCAAGAAAGGCATAGGAGCCAAGCCAGGGGAAAAGGCACCACATATCTCCTCCGAGGCAGATAAGAGGCTCTGTACATACTCCTGAATTTTTGGCAGAGTGCCGCGCCTCCTCCAATCGTAAGACTGCGTTTTTCATAAGATAAGGATACGGGCACTCCTCTGTCAGCACCCTCCTCATTCTTTCGAGGACCTTGGTATTTATATCTCCCGGGCAATCTCCGAAATATGCGGGAACCTGTCCCCGAACCTTTTCGCAGTAGACAAGCTTTCTTTTGTGATCTACCTCCAGAACTCTCCACACGTGCCCCGCAATGGCGATCTTCTCACCTATCGGAGGCGGCTTAACTATAGTTCCCAGCTCCTCGGACTCGCATCTTACCGTATATTCTTCATTTTCCTGAAAAACTGCATAGAACTTAAAGCTGTTTGTCTGCCGCTCACCCGTAAGCCCGACGATAAGGGTCCCCTCCTCGGTCCTCTCTATATGATCGGTTTCTATAAGATGGCGAAGAAGCGTTTTGTAATCCTCAACGTTCACCCGATGAAAATAGGAAAGTGTCAGCACCCTTTCGGCAAGGGCTGCCGGGGTCAGCTCGCCGGAGGATGCAAGAGTAGACATCGTCTGATGGTAAAGCAGGCTGTAGGGCAGTCTTTCAAGATCGGGTGGCTCCACCCATTTTTCCTCGCGGTAAAGCTGAACGAGGGCGATCCCCTGCAAGAGCTTCCACGGAACTGTGGTGGGCAACATTGCCCGAGCCTCGGGCATATCCTCCCGCATAACGAACCACATTTCCGGAGGAAGCCCCCTTCTTCCCGTTCTTCCCATTCTTTGCAAGAAGGAGGATACCATAAAGGGCGCGTCTATCTGGAAAGCACGTTCAAGTCTGCCTATATCTATTCCGAGCTCAAGGGTCGCCGTAGTGACGGTGGTTGCAAAGACCTCCTCATCCTTCATCTGCGCTTCCGCCGTTTCACGAAAGGATGCCGACAGATTTCCATGGTGAATGAGGAAACGGTCAGGCTCGCCCACGGCCTCGCAGTAGCGTCTCAGCGACGTGGTCACAGCCTCGCATTCCTCCCGGGAATTAACGAACACCAGGCACTTTTTACCCTTGGTATGCTCAAAAATGTATCCCATACCGGGATCTGCGGCAGATGGCGCCGTATCCGTGGGAGCGTCAAGCTCATCAAGGGCGCCCTCCGCTTCCCTGTCCTCAGACGCCTGAGGGCCGGCAACGAAGAAATGCTCCATAGAAAGACGCCACTTTTGGGGAGGCGCGTCGATCGTGGGAATTACACAGCCTCTGCCCGTTCCCCTCGAAAGAAATCTTCCCGTACCCTCAAGGTCTCCTATTGTAGCAGAAAGCCCGATCCTTCTGGGTTTCACGCCTGCAAGCCTTGAGAGCCTTTCGATAAGACATAGTGTCTGTCCGCCGCGGTCGCCTCTCATAAGTGAGTGCACCTCATCGATGACTACGTATCGCAGATCACAGAAAAGCTTGGTTATCATTCCGCTTTTTCTCATAAGGAGAGCCTCGAGGGATTCGGGGGTTATCTGCAAAACGCCTGAGGGATTCTTTAAAAGGCGTGCCTTATGTGATTGGGATACGTCTCCGTGCCAATGCCAAACGGGAATATCAGCCTCAAGACAAAGCTCCTCCAGGCGGGAAAACTGGTCGTTTATGAGCGCCTTCAGGGGGCCTATATACAATGCCCCCACGCTGGCGGGCGGATCGTAATAAAACTCAGAAAGGATCGGGAAGAATGCCGCCTCCGTTTTTCCCGAGGCCGTAGACGCCGAAAGAAGCACGTTATCCTCAGTATTGAAAATTGCATCTCCTGCCGCGACCTGTATCGCCCTCAGAGATTCCCAATTATTTCTGTAAATAAAATCCTTTACAAAGGGAGCATATTTTGAAAAAACGTTCATATCACACCTTATATCTCAAATTCTGCAAATTGCCCTTCCACGGCCTCGGCGGGCTTTGAAAACTCAAAATCTCCGGAGCCGAGAAGCGCCGCAACGTCCGTTTCGGGATGCTGATAGATAATATTAAGAAGCTCTATGAAATCTCGGATTATCTCTCTGGGAGTTATATGGGTTTCAGCGCCAACCCTCGAATACTCTATTTTAATAAAAGCGGCAAGTTCGGCAACTGTCAAAGATTTCTCGTATACGTATAACTGGCAATGGATATCCGCAAGCTTTTCACATAGCACAAGCATTTCCTCGGCGGTTAAAGGCAAAAGCCTAATAACGGGGGCCAGCATATCACGCCCCTCAGATTCCCTTGCAAATCTTCCCTCGCAGAGTCGCGAGCGAAGCGCCTCGTAGCTGTATACGCCTCTCCTCGTATCCTCGATACATTGTGGCGTTGCCGACATTATGATCCCAAGATGCCCGGCCTTTCCCTGCAAAGTATCGTTATACATAGTCAGTATCTTTTCATAATTGTACTGCCTTGTTATTGAATTCGGGATCTTATAGATATTTACAAGCTCGTCTATCATTATGATAAGTCCCGAATAGCCTGCCTTTTTAAGGAACGCGGCAAACAGCTTTATATACTCGTACCAGTCGTCATCGGTAATGATTATATTGACCCCGAGCTCTGCCTTTGCCTCAGACTTTACGGTATATTCACCGCGGAACCATTTGATAACAAGTCCCCGCTTTTCATCATCCTGCTCAATAATCGAGCGGTAGTATAAGGTGAGAAGGCGGGCAAAATCAAAGCCGTGAACCATTTCGGAAAGAGAGTTGACCACCTCTCTGATCTTCTTTTCTACAGCTGCAGAAAATGCAGGAGAGCTTGGATCCAGACCGCTTTCCTCTGCCGCCTCGGATTGAACGTTGCTTATCCAGCGGTCAAGTATAAGAGTGAGAGCACCGCCCTCAGGGCGGGTTTTCGTTGCAATATTGGCAATCAGCTCCTTATAGGTCGCCAGCCCCTGCCCCTTGGTTCCCTGCAGCCGTCTTTCAGGTGAAAGGTCAGCGTCGGCAACTACAAAGTTTCGGTCCATAACGTAGTTTCTGACAGTTTGCAAAAGAAAGCTTTTTCCGCTTCCGTACTTTCCCACTACAAAGCGAAATGCAGCTCCGCCCTCTGCAATAATATCAACGTCGTGCAAAAAGGCTTCTATCTCTGCCTCTCTGCCGACGGCAATATACGGGAGTCCGACTCTCGGCACTACTCCGCCCTTCAGGGAATTTATAACGGCGGCACCTATTCTTTTCGGTATCTTCATATAAACATCTCCTCCAGTTCTTCTCTGTAATCTTCAATTATCCTGGGCTCGTCACCCTCAAAATCAATGACCGTATCCGAAAAACGGTCAAAAAGCTTCTCGTTTATACTGTCACAAAGGAGAGATACGGGAGTCATCCCCCTGTATTTTTCGCCCTTCAGGAGAACGGACATAAGCCCGCATTCCTCCTTCGAAAAGCCCTCCGGTTCTTCTTTGGCGCTTGCAGAAATTGCAGGCTCATCTTCTTCTAATTCCTCTTCAACGATCAGCCGGTCTCTCGTTATGTCAGCGCTACGGCGTATTCCCGAAAGAAGACTCATATCGATCCTTATCTCCGTCTTCTTCTTTTTCTCCTTTTCTTCTCGCAGGGCGTTTATCTGCTCCTCGATAATTGAGGTCAGAAGCTTTGTAGTGTCATCCTCACTCAGCGGATATGCGAACCCGTATTCGAGGCGCATTATGCGGTCCACGGCCTTCAAAAGCTTTCCCAGCGCCTTATTCTTCCCTCCGGGTAAATAAAGCCTATAAGAATACCAGGCACCCGTAGAGGTCGTTTTATAGGAATGAACGGGGTTTACGTTATACTCGTATTCCTTGCGATGATCCGGGCGGAACACTGCCGCCTCAAAAATCCTGTAAGGAAAAACGGTACGCTTACCGAAAAGCCGGTCAAAGTAGGAGGTCTTTCTGTTCTTTTCACAATATCTGCACATGGCGCTGTAAGTCCCCACGAGAACCGTTTTATAATCCTCGGGATACGCTGCGAAAAACCTTGATTTTGAAACGTTATAGGAGGAGAGAATGCATAGAGCTGAAAAGATCTCGTCAACAGCAGAGTTCTCCCATTTCTGCAAAGCTGCAAGAGCAGCTTCAGGTCTCTCATCATATGATCCCTGCAAAAACGAGGCTGGAAGATCATAGTAGACTGCGAAATCAAGGATCCATTTTTCAAGGTGGTAAAGTATGATGTCAGGATCGTAGCTGTCTTCTTTGATATGCTTCTGCAGTTGCCTAAGTTTCTCAAAGCCATCCTCGGCACCGTTACAGCCAATGAGAGACAGCAGCTCGTATATATAAACGAACACGTAGGACGTGCCGATCTTCGTATATTCTCCCCTTCTCAGCTTTGTACGCCAGGAAAAGTAATACATAAGCTGACTGTCATTCATATCTCTGTAGGTGGGATAATAGCAATGAAAAGCAGGCGTCTGTGAATACTCCGTTTCGTAGTTTTCCATTAAGCGAGCCTGCTTTATAAACACGGCTTCTCTTGACTGCCACATGCTCTCAGGATTTTCGGCAATTGCCTTCATCGTCTTGATATTTTCGTCAATTGCAAAACTTGTTTCCTTTTTGGGGGAGATAGGCTCATCCCCGTACGTTTCAGTTTTACGCACGTCCGCTACCGATCCTCTCAGCCTTTCAAGCTTTTGTGCAATACCCGCAAGCAGCTTATCGATATCCATATCTCTCCCCTTTCGTTTTTCTTTATCTTACCACACGCCATGTCCCATAATTGCCCCATTGTGCTTACGGTACGTTTTATTCGATACTTCTGTTGCATAAAAAAAGACCGCCGAAGCGGTCTTTTTTATTTCTGTCTCTTAAGATCAAGGTATTCGCCGTCGCCTGCGTAGACGGAGAGGACGTTTCCTTTGAGCTTTGCGGGGGTGTCGAAGCTTCCGTCCTTATTTGTAATGGTAAGGGTCTCACCGTCGTAGGTGTAGGTGAAGGTCATCTCATTATCGTCGGTGCTGAGATAGGTCTTTCCCGTACCGTCGGCGTAGAACTCATAATAGAGATCTACGTAGGCCCCCGGGTCTGTTATTGCCTCTGTGATATACTCTCTGTACTCCTCGTTATGAGCATACTTCCATACGCCAACAATCTCCTCCTCGGGAGAGGTATCCTTCAGGCAAGAAGAAAGTGTAAAGACCGAGAGAACCAGAAGAATTACTGCAACGATCCTTTTCATATTATACGTTAAAGAGGAATTCAACAACGTCGCCGTCGTTCATAACGTATTCCTTACCTTCACTTCTGAGAAGTCCCTTTGCCTTAGCAGCCGCAAGGGAGCCGCACTCAAGCAGATCGGCAAAGGCTACGATCTCGGCACGGATAAAGCCGCGCTCGAAGTCGGAATGGATCTTACCTGCAGCTTGAGGAGCCTTTGTGCCGCGGCGGATAGTCCAGGCTCTTACCTCCTTGGAGCCTGCCGTAAGATAGCTGATAAGACCGAGAAGGCTGTAGCCTGCCTTGATAAGCTTATCAAGACCGGACTCCTTAATACCGAGATCCGCAAGAAACTCTGCCTTTTCCTCAGCGTCAAGCTCGGAAATTTCCGCCTCGATTCCTGCGCAAACGGGAATGACCTCAGCCGCTTCCTTTGCAGCCTCAGCACATACTGCCTTGTAATACTCGTTGTCAGGGGATACTCCGCCTGCCTCTTCCTCAGATACGTTAGCAGCATAGATAACGGGCTTCATTGTGAGAAGACCGACCTCATCCATGATCGCAGTTTCATCCTCGTCAAGCTCTGCGCATCTTGCAGTCTGGCCGCCCTCAAGCACTGCATATACCTTTTCGTAAACTGCAACTGCCTCCATAAGGCTCTTGTCGCTTTTAGCAAGCTTCTTCGTCTTGTCGATACGGCGCTCAAGAGTTTCCATATCTGCAAAGATAAGCTCAAGGTTGATGGTCTCAATATCGCGGGCAGGGTCAACGTTTCCGTCTACGTGAACGATATCCGAATCCTCAAAGCAACGTACAACGTGAACTACAGCGTCTACGTCTCTTATATGAGAAAGGAACTTGTTGCCCAGTCCCTCTCCCTTGGATGCACCGCGCACAAGACCTGCAATATCAACGAACTCGATCACTGCGGGTGTGTACTTCTGAGGCTTGTACATCTCGTTAAGCACGTCAAGACGGCTGTCGGGTACTGCAACGATACCGACGTTGGGGTCGATGGTACAGAAGGGATAGTTTGCAGACTGGGCGCCCGCACCTGTAATTGCATTGAAAAGTGTGCTCTTTCCTACGTTAGGAAGGCCGATAATACCAAGTTTCATATATATAATACCTCGTATTCAAATTTACCATTATATTATACAGAAAACATTTCGTATTATCAAGAGAAAAAAATATTTTTCAGACTTTCAGCCATAATTTTACAACAAATCACTCCGTTTTCACAAAATCGTCACTTTCATAGCTTAGAATGTTAACGTACAAAGAATAACCGTAATTTTTCCGTACAAAAATAAATTGTTCAAAGCACTATACATTTCCATTAATTTATGGTATTATAAATATATACGTACGGAAGAACTCAGAGAAAGGAATTAACAAATGAGTACAAAAATTCTTGTTATCGATGACGATTCCAACATTTGCGAGCTTCTCCGCCTTTATTTCGAAAACGAAGGCTATGAGGTAAAGTGCGCCCTTGACGGCGCTGAGGGCGTCAGCTACTTTAAGATCTACGAGCCCGATCTCGTTCTCCTTGACATTATGCTTCCCCAGAAGGACGGCTATCAGGTATGCCGCGAGATCCGCGAGGTTTCCCAGAAGCCCGTTATCATGGTAACGGCAAAGGGCGAGGTTTTCGACAAGGTTCTCGGTCTTGAGCTTGGAGCTGACGATTTCGTAGTAAAGCCCTTCGATATGAAGGAGCTTTCCGCCCGCATCAAGGCAGTTCTCAGACGGTATAACTCTCACGATCACCTCCTTGACGATGAGGTCATCAAGTTTGAAAACATCGAGATCAGTTTGCAAAAGTATGAGCTGAAGCTGAACGGCAAGCCTGTGGATATTCCTCCCAAGGAGCTTGAGCTTCTCTACTTCCTTGCTTCAAACTTCAACCGCGTTTTCACCCGCGATCAGCTGCTTGACAAGGTGTGGGGCTTCGACTATCTGGGCGACTCCAGAACCGTTGACGTTCACGTTAAGCGTCTTCGCGAAAAGCTTGAGGGCGTTTCCGATAAATGGACCCTCAAAACTGTTTGGGGCGTAGGCTATAAGTTTGAGCTTTTACAGTAATTCACTTTTCAAGGGGCTGTCGCATTCGGTGCGGCGGCCCCATTAAAGTATCGGGAAAGGAGCGCGCCCTTGTTCAAAATAAGAAAAAGTATATTCTTTAAGTATTTTGCTACGTTTATTCTTATCATAACGATCCTGTTTGCGGTGCTGACGGCAACCATCTCCGTCATCGTTGATTCCTACGGCACGAATATGAAAACAGAATCTCTCTCCAATGCGGCAAACTCTGCGGCAGTTTACGTGCAGAATGCTTTCCAGAATCAGGATTATCAGGATTTCAATACCTTCCTTTCCGCAGACAACGGCGGACTTAAATTTCTCCTTGAGCTTCTTTCGGTAAACGACACCTCTATGCTTATGTTCATTTCCGACGAGAACGGAAACGTAGTTCATTACGGCGGCAGCAAGGACGTAAGCATCTCAACTGAGGCAACCGATCCCGAAAGCGGAAGATATGCAGTTCCCTCCTCCGTTACGAAAACTCTGCGGGGTGGTGAGCATATTTCCTCAACGGATGATCTCGGCGGCTTTTTCCAAAGCAACCATATCTGTTACGCTATTCCTCTTTTCAACGACGGTGAATACGTGGGCGCAATCTTTGCATCTGCAAACAGCACGGGAACGGACGCCCTTCTCTCAACCATGACTAGAACCGTTACCATGGCGATCCTCTGGATCATGCTTGCATCGCTCATTGCAGTTTATTTTATGACGGAACGGTTCGTTTCCCCTATCAGAGAAATGAGCCGCGCTGCAAAATCCTTTGCAAACGGTCAGTTTGATGCGAGAGTTGACGTTATAGGAAACGACGAGGTGGCAGAGCTTGCAACCGCCTTTAACAATATGGCGTCCTCCCTCCAGAATCTTGAGGATATGAGAAGAAGCTTCCTTGCAAACGTCTCCCACGATCTGAGAACGCCTATGACCACCATCTCCGGATTTATTGACGGAATCCTTGACGGAGCTATCCCTCCCGAGCAGCACGAATACTATCTCGGTGTCATTGCAAGCGAGGTGAGAAGGCTTTCACGCCTTGTTTCAAGCCTTCTTGATATTTCAAGAATTGAGGCGGGAGAGCGAAAGTTCACCCCAACTGTATACGATATCTGCGAGCAGGGACGGGAGATCGTGATCTCAAATATTCAGCGCCTTGAGGACAAAAGACTTGACGTGCGCTTCGAGTGTGACAATGATAATATGTACGTCCTTGCCGACAAGGACGCGATCCACCAGATCTTTTACAATATCTGTGATAATGCAATAAAGTTCTCACGCGAGGGCGGCGTTTACGAAATAAATATCCGCGAAAAGAGCGGTACCGTTTTCGTCAGCGTTTACAACGAGGGCGAGGGTATTGCCGAGGCGGATATTCCCTATATCTTTGAGCGCTTTTACAAGAGCGACAAGAGCCGCGGCAAGGATAAGAGCGGCGTTGGCCTCGGAATGCATATTTCCCGCGCTATTATCGAGGCTCACGGACAGAAGATATGGGTCGAAAGCGAAGCGGGTAAATGGTGCCGCTTCACCTTTACTCTTCAGGGAGTTAAAAACGAAGGAAAGGACAAAAAACAATGACCTTGAAATATACTGCAACTTGCCTTTTCGGTCTTGAGGGACTGCTTGGCGAGGAGATAGACGCCCTCGGCTATCACCGAACGGAAACAATGGACGGACGTATCACCTTTGAGGGTGATATTGCCGCCTGCGCGAGAGCGAACATCAATCTTCGCTTTGCGGAGCGTCTTTATCTGAACCTCGGCGAGTTTGAGGCACGCACCTTTGACGCTCTTTTCGAGGGCACGAAGGCACTTGAATGGGAGAGGTGGGTAGGTGTGCGGGATCAGTTCCCCGTTCGCGGCCACGCTATAAAGAGCACACTTTTCTCAGTTCCCGACTGCCAGAAGATAATCAAAAAGGCAGTTGCCACCCGTCTCGGCGGGATCTATAATATGAAGACTCTCCCTGAGGACGGCGTAAAGTATCAGATAGATTTCTTTATCTTCAAGGACCGCGCTTCTTTGATGATAGACCTCTCGGGCACTCCTCTTCACAAAAGAGGTTACAGACCTCAGTCTGTAGCAGCTCCCCTCCGGGAAACCTTGGCGGCGGCAATAGTAAAGCTCTCACGTCCCCGTGAGAACGTTCTGCTTCGCGACCCCTTCTGCGGCTCGGGTACTATCCTTATCGAGGGTGCACTGATGATGAAAAACATCGCCCCCGGTATAAACAGAACATTCTGCTCCGAGGAGTTTCCTCAGTTCCCGAAATCCGTTTGGGATTCTGCAAGAGACGAGGCAATGGCAGCAGTTAAAACGGACTGCGAGTTCCGCGCAATGGGCTCTGACATCAATCCCGAATGCGTTGAGATCGCCCGCGCGGCGGCAAAGAGAGCGGGAGTATCTGATATGATCGACTTTTTCGTTGCCGACGCCCTTGAGCTTACTACGGGTGGAGTTCGCGGAACGGTGGTTACGAATCCTCCCTACGGCGAGCGCCTACTTGAGAAAAAGGAGGCGGAGGAACTGTACCGAAAAATGGGAGAAGCGTGGAAGAGCCTTGATAAGTGGCAGATATACGTTCTCACCTCCCACGAAGGCTTCCAGCGCCTCTACGGACAGCGCGCCGACAAGCTGAGAAAGCTCTACAACGGTATGATCCCCTGCGGCTTTTACCAGTTTTTTAAAAAGAAATAACGAAAGGGACTGCGGCGCAGTCCCTTTTTATTTCGTTTATTATTTATTATTTATTCTTTATTCTTTAACCTCGGATATAAATTCGCATCCGTATCTGCACCCACTTTGTCGTAGGGGAGGGTTTTCCCCTCCCGATTACAGACGCAACGCTTCGCTGTGAATGTCGTTTCGTTCGCGTGCAGATTTAGACCATCCTCCCCTTGTGAGGGGAGGGGGACCACGAAGTGGTGGAGGGGGTAGTAGCTAACGAGTTCAACAGACGTCACGTCAGCAGATAAATTAACGTTAAAATTGAGTTTAAGCTAAACTTTATACCGGTGGAGTTGGCTGAAGCTACAGCCTACTACCCCACCACCATCCTTGCGGATGGTCCCCCGCCCCTCGCAAGGGGCGGATAAGTTAACGTTTAACTTTTTACGTATGTTTGTGCGCCAAATATCGTTTCTGTTCGTGTGCAGATGTTTTAGGACCGTCGAGGACGCCGGTCCCTACGGCAACGTTTGGCGTTTGCCTTCGTTTCTGCATCAATTCTCGTTCAGTTCGCGTGCAGATAGGCGGACGTGCAATGCACGCCCCTACCTATATTTTATACTTTTCCGTTTTCTTCTTTTTTTAGCTGTTCTTCAAGCTCCTTTTGTTCTTTGTTTATTCTTTCCTTTACCGAATTCGAATATTTAAAGTTAAATATCAATCTTCCTAAAACTATGGAAATAAAAACAAAGGCAATAGAAATTGCTTTTACAGCAGCGCCAAAGAAAAACACAAAAGGCACACAAAGAGGAATCAACATACAAGCACTTTTTGAAATACAACCGTACAGCTCTTTCTGTTCTTCCTCTGAAAATCTTTCTCCGCTGACCGTATATGCCGTATCTCCCGTTGTTTTCTTCGTTTTTTGCTCGTTATAAAAGAACGCCCAAAATGCAAGAATCGCAATAACTACGAGGGGAACCGCACTTGTATAACCCAGATTTAAACTATCACGAAATGCAAAAACCGATATAAGATTAAGAATCAAACAAATCACATAATAAATAATCATATCAATCCACCCTCCTGCAAAAGCCTTTGCGACCGCAATGAGTGCATTTTACCACTCTGTCACTACCCATATGCAGTGATGCAGAAAAATGATACCATTTCGGACTGATAACGGCACCGCATTTCGGACAAACGTATTTTTGTCGGGATATTACGATCTGTGCAATGAGGATTCCTATAATTATAATGACTGCGGTGGAAACAGTTAAATCAAGCCATTGAATCACTGAAGAAAAAAGTACCGTTTTCATAATGCCTCCTCAATTTGGTTTTCTTTATCTCCGAAATAATTAAACCACAGTCCGTGAAGAATATTCTGTGAGAAAACGTATTTTATGCAAAGTCCAAGCTTTTCATACGTGATACGGGCATATACAATATTAGTGTTTTTTCTGTCCGCCTCTATAGTATAATCACCCATATAAGCCCCAAGAGGTCTCAGTGTGTCCTCACGAATTCTTTCAAAAACGCAGAGGGGCATATAGTCCTTCATTTTATTTGAAAAGTAAGTTGTACATAAGGACAGGTCGCCGCAAAGAAAGGCCTCCGTGCATTTTTTTGCGATCTTTAACTGCTCTCCGTCCGGCACTTCAAAGGATTTGTCCTTTTCAAAAATATCGTTACCGTCGCAAAGAGACATATATGCGTCTGTCAGCCGTTCATATTCCGACATCTTCCTTTCAATAAGACTCAGAAGTCGGCTTCGTCTTTTCTCTATAAATATCTTTATATTCTCGCCGGACCTTTGCCATTCAAGAATATCCGTTATGGGGATCCCGATGGAACGTAGAAAAACAACTTTTTTAATACTATCTATCTGTTTTTCAGAATACTGTCTTCTGTTTTTGAAAGAGGTTTTCGTGCTCTCAACTATTCCCTTTTCTTCCCAATGGCGCAGCGTTCTTGAGGTTATGCAAAGCTCTCGGCACACCGCTGATATATCATAAAGTCTTTCCATTTTTCCACCTCCCACACTTATAGTATCACTTGACGCCGCGTCAATGTCAAGGGGCAAATCAAAAATGGCCGATTTCTCAGCCATTTTTTCGTTTTTTGACAGTATATTTATCTTTAAGGTTCAAAGAATTGTAGCTCTGCTGATGTTAAGACATAGATTTCTCCATCGTGTTTAACCTTTCTGCTCGCAGACACATAACCGTTCTCATCAAGGCCAAGAATCCTTGATGGCGTTCCGTTAAACACAATCACACCAACAGTCCCCTTCTTTGCGAAGCTTTTTCTCGTTACGACCCATTCTTCTTTTGCAGGTCGGTTAAACAAGGGATATAATTGTTCCCACACTACCTTTTCTTCCCCCAGGCGAATGACAGTACGATCGTTCGCTTTTTTCATCACCTTCAGTACCGTATATTTTATGCTTTCATATTCAAACGAATATATTGAAAAAGCTTCCGTGGTCTCCTCTATATGAGCATTGTTTTTAAAAGACTCAAAAAAGCTGTTCTCCGAAAGCTTTATATTTATTCTCGCGATGTGCTTTTTTTCTATTCTGTCTCCGATCATATAGCAAACAATAAATATTACTATCACAACAGGAGTGGTTATCAGAATAGTTTTTAAAAGCTTTTCATAATCTGTATGACCGCAGGAATGATCGAAATGCCCGAAAAACCACAGGCATAGAGGATCGACGATACACCAAATGATTATTACCACCCCTCGTCGCACCCATTTTTCAAGAGGAGAAACACCCTCCTTGAATATAAGTCCTCCGGAAATAGTCATTACGGCGACCATAATGTTAAATTCATACAGAAAGTTTATACTCCACAAGTCCTTCATAAACAGAGAAAGTGCGGTAAAGCTCAAATTTGCAAAAGCCAAGCCCACCGCCAGACCTATTCCTATCGTTCTAAGCCTCTTTTTCATCCTTACACCCCCAATTTATTCTTTATTTCATTCACGTACTGCCTCGATACAATAAGCTTTTCACCGCTTACAAGCTCTGCTTCAAGACGGGAGCCCTTCGCTCTTTTTATGCTTCTGAGCTTCTTCAGATTAGCTATAGTCGATTTTGATATTCTTACAAAGCTCGTATTCGAAAGCTTTTCTTCAAGCTCGTACAGCCTTGATTTTATCTCATAAACATCGTCCTTCGTATAAATAAAGGTCTTATTGTCAACAGATTCAAAATAATATATATCCCTGAGAGGTATAAAGCTGACAACGCCCTCTTTCACTCCCGCCACCGTATTTCCGATAAGGGAAAGGCAGGCGAGGATCTCCGACAGTTCTTCATCTATGTATTTTGCTTTGATCGTTATCTCAGTTTCCTTACAGCCTTCGTTTTGGATTATTTCTATTTTCATTTAATCCCTTCTTTCTCGTTTTGTATCGGCACCTTGCATTTTCAGTATAGCAAGGTGTTTTATTCTTTTCAAGGAGTTTTACGTGAGATGCAATTATTGAATGCAAGATGCAAAATTAAACAAAACTCGGGTTTGTCGGGGAGGGGGACGGGGGGACGCAAAACCTTTTTTGAAAAAAAGGTTCTGCACTCCAAAAAACTTTGAAAAAGGGATGGGCAAATTCGGGTTTGTCGAAATGTTGCCGCTAACCCGTAGGGCGGGCAGACCCTTGCCCGCCGGACATCTGCACGCGAACCAATCCTTCAAATTCGGGTTTATCGGTGTGTTTCAAACTAAAATTTGAAAGGTGAACGAACGATCCGCACCAAAGCCTCCCTCCGGGAGGGAGGTGGCTCGCGAAGCGAGACGGAAGGAGCACTCGACACGAACGTTACTTGCTCGCTTTATAGCGACTGCTTTCCGTTCGTTCACGCATGCTCCTTCAGTCAGCCTAGCGGCTGACAGCTCCCTCTCGGAGGGAGCCTTATTTTCGTCAGCTTAAACCCACCGATAAACCCGGATTTATAGAAAAATCCGCCTCGGCGGATTTTTTCCTATTCTCTTCTCTCTTCTCTTTTCTCTCTTCACTGAAAAAGCCCCTTTCGGGGCTTTTTTCTTACGCGTAGCGCGATATTATCTCGTCTTGGTGTGAGGAGTCGAGGTCGTTGAAGTGGATGGAGAAGCCGCCTACACGGACGATAAGGTCCTGATGGTTTTCGGGATGCACCTTCGCATCCTTCAGGTCCTCTACGTTTGCCGTTGTGATCTGGGCAAGCTGTCCGCCGGAAAGAAGGAACGCCTTCATCAGCGCCTCTGTCTTCTTTCTCATTTCGTCGTTCTTCATATGATCCGTGGGGATGACCACGTTACAGGTCGTTCCGCCAACGCCAAGGTCAAGGGGAAGCCTTGAAACTGAGGAAAGCATTGCGGTAAGTCCCGACTTATCACGTCCGGGAACGGGGCCGATGGAATTGCCGAAGGGCATTCCCTTAAAGCGTCCGTCAGGAGTAGCCCAGGTCTGCCAGCCGTAATGAATACCGCCGGAAAGAAGTGAGCAGGCACCGGAAAACTCGCCGCCGCGCACAGACTTATACTTCTTTATCTCACCCCAGAAATCACTGAGAACACGGTTTGCCATTGCATCTGCCTCGTCATCGCCGTTTCCGAACTTAGGCGCATCTCTGAAGAGCATTACGCGAACGTCCTCGTAGCCCTCGAAATTCGCTGCAAGGGCGGCTTCCAGTGTCTCCTTTGAAACCTTCTTTTCGTCAAACACAAGCTTTTTGATTGCTGTGAGAGAGTCTGCTACAACTGAGCTTCCCGCAGTTTCAACGCAGCCGTAGTTATATACTGCTCCGCCGTCGTCAAGGTTGAGTCCGCGCTCAATGCAGTCCTCTGTAAAGGGAGTCTTTACAAGCTTTGCAAAGTTTGCCGCTCTCATCTCCTGACCTCTGTTACAGAGAGGAATAAAGCGCTCTGTGAAGAACTTCACCTGGCTGTCGTATGCGCGGTAGAAGTCCTCAAAGCTGTTGTAATCGGTGATATGGCCTGTGGGAAGACCGACACGGTATGTGTCGTCAAAACGGGTGTAGCCGTCATTAAGGGTGATCTCAAGGATCTTTGCAAGGTTAATGCTTCCGTCCTCGCATCCGAAATTGCTCTTGCCGGGGATCTCAAGCTCCTGACAGCCGAGAAGTGAGTAGTTACGGGCATCGTAAAGGTCAACGCCGTAATTGTCCACAAACGCGGGGATTACCGTAGTATCGGAGGAAACGGTGGGGTCGGACATACCCTCTGACCACATCTTAACACCAAGTGCAAGAAGAGCGGGATCCGTATCCTCTCCGATTCTCAGAGAGATTCTCGGATGAGTATCGTGATTTCTTCTTGCGATCTGCAGATAGAGGAAGGAAAGCTCGTTCGTTGCGTCCTTGCCCGTTTCGGGATCGCATCCGCCAAGGGTCATATTATGGATACCGTGCTCAAGGAATTTAAGCATTAACGCTGCCGTACAGTCCTCTGCGAACTGTCTGTCCTCACGAACTGCCTTCTCAAAGAAGGGATACATAAACTGATCGATTCTGCCAACGCAGTCTACCCAGTCCCAAAGAGAGTAGAACCACACGAGCTGGCACGCCTCGTAATAATTGGTAGGTGCATCGAAGGCGATAGCGCGGCAGTTTGCAGCTATCTTTCTGAGGCTTTCCGCCCATTCTCCGCCCTCTGCAGCCTTCTTCTCGGCAGCATCGGCATTCATGAGGATCCAGTCGCGAAGACCCTCGAGAATGATCTTACAAGCCGTAAGCATTTCCTTTTTCTTCTCGTCCGTTTCTTCCTCAATACGCTCACAAACTCTTTTATGTACGCCGCCGATGCCCTGAGTTACAAGCTTCTTATAGCTGGGAACCGTATGTCCCTGGAAGCCGCCAACCCACCAGAGGCCGGGGGTCACTACCTCGTTATAAACGTCTCTTCCGTCAACGGGAGGAAAATACTCAAGAGCAAGGCTTCCGAGGTGATCCCAGTCAAGGGGAACGAACTCAGGCTGAAGCTCATCAAGGATGGGCTCAAGCTCTTCTCTTCTGCCCTTGTATTTATCGCACCAGTCGAACATATGGCGGTGCTGCTGGATTCCGAATGAGAAATGCTCTCTGACGATTCGCTCGGGGCGCTGACAGCCGATAAGAAGATCGCCCTCCCAAATGGGAATCTCAGACTCTGTCCAGCTGCGGACGATGGCCTTTGCTATACGAATGGGAAAGGGCTCGCCGCGAGTTTCAAGAAAAACGTCGATAAAGGGCTCCTTACCGTCGGGAGGAGTTCCCGTCAGGGTATCCTCGCGGAAACGGTTCTTTCTGATCCTTTTCTGAAGATCCTCGTAGACTCTGTTAAGTCTATCGGAATATTCAAACCCTTCTTCACATGATCTGTAGTTTTTCATAGGGTACCTCGCTATTGTTTCTTTAGTTTATATACTTTACAGATAAGCTTTTTAGCAATCGTTTTACTTTTTAAATAAAAGATTTGGCGTGCAGGCATCTGCTTGCCGAATACCTTTGAAATCGATCTGAAGCTTTCATTATCCTTTATTTTACGGAAGAAGAGTGCTCTTTCAGGAGCCATCCCGGAGCTTTTCACGTACGCAGGATTGACTCTTTTCACCGTATCCATATCCGATTTCTTGCATACAAGATTTCCCTTCACGCTTTCGAAAAGACCTCTTCCCTTTTCACTTCTTATAATTACAACAGACACGCCCTTGTCGTCGTTCATTTCAGGATAATACTTTGATATTTCCCAAAAATCGGCAAGAGTGATATCTGAGCTGTAATTATCTCCCTTCCAGGAGCATTTATAGCAGGAGGGGCGAAGGGCATAGTTTTTCAAAAACATACGAAGATAGGGATCCTTATACTGTGAACAGCTGTAGCTACCGCCGGATTTATCTATCCTCATTGAAAACTCTTCCCATCCGCGCTTTTTGTCGCGGAAGGATGCCCACGTAGCGTCGGGGAACTCTTCGCTCACATACTTTTTCCAGAGGAGGGGAGTCGGTACGCCGTGGCATATAAAATCAACACATATAACCTCTTCGCAGTCTCCGACATAATTTCTGACGGCAGCACACTGGCAGGGTGTTCCTACAAAAAGAACTGTTCTCTTTGCTTTCTTATACTCGCGTATCTTCCCGTATACTTCACCAATATCGCTTTGAACGTATTTTGAGCCCATCAGGGTGCGAAGCGTTTCCTCATCATCTGCAAATTTATGTACAACTCTTAGTTCACAAGAAAATCCCGCACCGCATACAACTCCGCCATTTTCGATGACAGCTCTTGCAATGCTGTAAAAAATGCCTCCAGAGGATGAGCTTTTTCTCACCTCTGCATTCTTTGAATATGCGGCATAGACCTCTTCCGGTGCTTTTTTTAATATAGTATTTACCGGGCATTCTTTTGTACAAAGGCCGCAATTTATACAATGATCCTCATAGATTTCGGGACGAAGAAAGCCTTCTTCGTCAGCCTTCATAGCTATTGCTCCGTGAGGGCAGACTGCACTGCAAACGCCGCATCCAGAGCAAAGCTCATATTTGCAAATATCCATATGCCCTCCTTATTTTTTTATTCTGAATACTTTTTTTAAATACTTGTGTGTAAGCTCCTTTTCAAAGGAGTTCATTACAAGGAAATACGCGCTGATACAGTAAAGAACAACGAACAAAGCTCCGTATACAAATACGTCCGCCAGCCCCGAAAGGGGAATAAAATGCTTTATTACAAATACTGCAACTGCAGAAGGAGCAAGTCTTGCGATCATTGAAAGGAAGGTCTTCCAATAGCTTATCATATCAATACCGCACTTTTTCTGATAATAGATATTGATGATAATTACGTTTGCCAAAAGGAGTGTCACAGCCGTTCCCACGGCACTTCCTATACTGCCGAAAAACATTGCAAGAGGAATGCTTATACCAACATTTGCGATCGCCATAAAGAAAAGAAGAATTGCTCTGAATTTAAACTTATCCTTCGCTTTGACTATCTCTATTGCAACAGTCTGAGTTATAGGGATCATCGCTCCGCCCATAAGGATCAAAGCCACATAAAAAGCTCCAAAGCACTCTTTACCTGCATGCCAAAGAACAAACTCGCGGCCAACAAGGGCAAAGCCGCAGAAGACAAGGAAAATAGTATACACCTGTATTCTGCTGGATTTTATGAACAAAGCGTTTATCTTTTCATCGCTTTCTTTTTTTGCCACCATAGAGGCGATTCCCGGCAGCATGACGCCTGATATACACCCTGAAAGGGCTGTTACAAGCTGGTTATAGGTTGCTCCCACGGAATAAACGGCAACATTCTTTGTGCCGCTGACTATTCCGAGAATAATCTGGTCTACGCTCCAGTTAACCTTATCAACGATCTCTGCAAGGAAGATAAAAATCGAATACGAAAAAATCTCCTTGAATATCTGCTTATCAAAACCCAGAAATCGCACCTTGATTCTAAGCTTTGTACGGGTATAAATAAGATTCATCAAAAGGCAGAATACGTTTACTCCAGAAAGAACTACTACCATAATGATCGAATCGCCTCCCACCAGAAGCAGAGGAAGCATGATAAGCGGATTCAGTACGGAACGAAGTATGGTCAACAGCTTTACAAAGACAAACTTCTCATGTGCTATTATTATTGCGTTATATATGCTGAGGGCAAAGGTCAGACCCATATTGACGGTAAGAACAGCCATTATATATCTGCTCTTCTCTATTTCCACAGCAGTCATAGATGCGCCAAAGAAGGTTTCTACGTTCAGCGTCAGTACTATTCCTACAATAACAGCAACTGCGCCTATGCCGTAGAAAATCATCTTGAACATTCCGTGCAGCTTTTCCATATCGGATTTTTTCCCACAGGCGTTATATTTCGCCGTGTAGTTTACGATTCCGCTATTGAAGCCCAGGTCCATTACAGACATATAGTTTATAATAGATGCTGCAAGCTGGTAAAGACCGTACTCGGACTCTCCCAGTACTACAAGCACGACCTTCTGATATATCAGGACAGTAAGAGTATTGACAATTATATAAACGTAAGACAAAAGAGCGCCTGCTCTTCGTTCCTTATGCATTTCTCTTACCTCCTTTTCAGTTTCAGCCTTCTATAAGCTTTTTAAGCTCTTCTCCTGCCTTCCATGACCTTTCAATATAGCCCGGCATTACCTCAGAAAGAGTTTTCCTTATCTCGTCCTCTTTGCTCACAAGCTCCTCGTAGGCTCTTACCAGGGAATCCTCCTCACTCAGACTTTGAACAGGAATAACGTATCCCTCATCGGTTCCGAAAATATCCTTGGCAATACCCCGAGCCTTTACGGAATAACCTACGACAAGCGTGGGCACGCCTGTTGAATACGCTGCAATTGAAGCATGAGTTCTTGCCACGACGAAGTATCTGCAACGTGAAATATATCCCTTCATCTGCATCGCATTTCCGTTTTCAAAGAGCTTGATCCTCTTTTCATCCGGATAATGCTCCATTACCGCCCTCGCTGCATCACTGTCGTCAGATGCTGCGCTTCTCACATGGGATATGAATGCAATATTGTGATTGGTTGTCTCAAGAATATGACGAACCAGCTCAACGTAGCACTTAAGTGTAATATCATTTCCCGATTCAAAGCTTCTGATAAGAGGGCTGATATTGATACCTACAATATCATTTTCGTTATCAAACATAGGCTCACTTGTAGATTCCACGGGGAGAGTGAAGGCGGGGTCAGGATAAAGCCGAACGTTATCAAGTCCCAGCGCCCGAAGTGCTTCATACGTGAGGCTCTCTCTTACTGTTATAAGAGAAAAGCGGCGAAGCCCCCACAGCTTGTAGGCATATTCCTTACCCTTGAGCATTTCGGGATTAATGGAGCACCCCCAAAGAACTGTCTTTTTGCAGCGCTTCCTCACGTATTTATCTACAGTTGTAAGAGCGGCACTTTTCCCGTAAGAATACGTATCTCCTCCAACAGAAATGCAAACGTCCGCTTCTTTGACCTTTTGATAAAACTTCTTAAAAATAATACTGTTGAAAGGAATTGCATGAAATATCTGGGAAAAAGCTCCCAGCACAAATATTCTTTTCTTTTCGCCGATAAGCTTAAACAGATTATCCATCAGCATGAAATCATACTTTTTTTGGTATGAATTCATATTTGCATCATCAATATCGGGAAGATTTGATGTTACCGTATACTGAATATCGCTGTACTGTTTATCTATAATTTCTGTGGTGGTTCTGAGTATCGCTTCACATCCATGGTTCTCTGTGGACGCATGATTGTACATTACGATCTTTTTCATTATTTATACCTTTCCTGACAGTAGCGCTCCGAGCTTTTCTTTCGGCTTTTCTTTCTTTGACGGTACGGAAAGAAGTGCAAGCATACATGGAATAACAAAGAATCGTGCATTAAGTATATCGGGAATAAAGTTCATCGCAAACAGGCTATAGAAAATAACCCAGAAGTCACCCGTCAGCTTCTTTCTGTATGATGATGACCAAATGTACAAAATAACCGTCATCATCAGCAGCGAGAAAAACACTCCACCCATATCCATCCACCTCAGCATCGTATTATGAGGAATGATTCCTTCACTCATAAGGGATGCCAAATGAACGTTATCGTATCCGACACCAAGAGGATTCGCTATAAAAATATTAATGGCGTCAATATAGTTTTCGAATCTGCCGTTGGGATTAAGAACCTGAGAATAATCATCGACCGGACGAACAACGAGAAGCAAAAATGCCATTACAACCGTTATTGCCGTAAATGTTACAAGCATAGTAACCTTTTTGATAACTCCTTTATATCTAATGAAGATATAAAGACAAAGGATAGCAACAAGGGACACGATACTGGTTCTTCTGGTCGTCAGCGCAAGGGCAATAACCGTTATTGCAATCATCAAAAAGTTAAGTGCTCTTTTTTTCTTAACGTTAATTCTTTCCAGCATATAAAACACTGCTGAGCCAAGCATAATTGTGGAGCAGCTGGTATCCTCCATCAAAAGCTTTGCGGAGATCATGGTATTACCGAAATAATTACCTATAGCATATTTGAACAAGGTTTCACCAACTGTCATATATACTACCGACTGCAGTATTATGAATAGTGATGACAAAAATACGATGTAGATATATGCATCTATGACCGCTTCTCTCTTCTTTTCATCAAGGCTACCCGCTTTGAGAAATGCAACAAATACAAGCGCAATATAGAACGCTATCATCAAAAACTCTTTTAATCCCTCTGATTTTGAACGGGATATGAGTGCGGGATAAACGCTTATTATTACAAGGGCAACGAAAACGCCAAGCATCAGAGCATTTACAGGCTTATCCTTTAGTGTATTAAGATTTGCTATTACGTAAAATACAATTAACGCTCCGAAAACGTAAAACCAGGGGAGCTGAAGATTATCTATAGGATCTCCGAAAATGTTGATCCACGAGATCTGCCAGGTATGACACAAAAGTATCAGGCAGGTACACAAAAAATCACGGTGCTTTCTATAGACCGTATAAAACAACAGAGATACTATTATTACAGATACTGTAAAGAACAGTATCCTGTTTACGTCAATCTCATAGTCCAGCAAATTGACAAACAGGAGAAGAAACGAAAGAAAAAACTCCATATATATCCTCAAATATTATCTTGATTACAAACTGATCCACAATAATTTTATCATTATTTCTCTTTAATGTCAAGAGCGCCGGATATTACTCCGGCGCTCTTTGCATTTCATTTTTTCAGAAGCTTCTTCAGCTTTATAAAGTTTTTTTCGCCTATCAGCTTTACTACTGCGACGATCAGCTTCTGCTTCAGCTTTGCGTTACTGCTCTTCCAGGTTGCATCATAATGATGTATGGAATAAGTCTTCTCAGTTAAGGTAGTCAGATAAGTCTCGCTGTCCTTGGGAGAAAAGTAATCCAGCGGAAAGAATGTCATCCCCATCACGGTCTGCATCTGTCCGTTTGCTACAAGGCCGAGCCTTTCCATTACGGCAGTATTGATGATGGGGCAAGCTATCAGTGCATAGTCTCCGTCGCTTTCCGGCACGTGCCTGTCGTGATAATCGGCCATTACCTCATAGATCAGCTTATTCCCCTTCTCTGCTCCGAATCCGAGACCGGTGTTTACGTAATCACCTCTCTGGAATCCGGCGTATCCTTCAAGGGTAAGAAGAGGATCAAGACTCTTTATGATCTCCACATCCGTATCAAGGTATATTCCGCCGTTTTCATATATGATCTTTAGTCTTGCATAGTCCGTAACAAAAGCCCATTTTTTTGCATCGTACGCTTCTCTGACAAAGGGAATACAGTCAATATCAAAGTTATCCTCATTCCACTCGATCAGTTCATAATCGGGACAGTACTTTTTCCAGCTTTCGATACATTTCAGCATCATATCGGGCTTGGGATTTCTACCAAACCAACAATAATGTATAACCTTGGGAATCAAATCACTCACCCTTTACTCTGATTTTTTCAAAAACGTATTCTCCCGTGGGTTTTACCACGGTATTATCGGGAACCGTTCCCTTTATTACTGCCCCTGCGCCGATAACGCAGTTTTTTCCGATCACGGTACCCTTAAGTATCACCACGTTGCTTCCTATCCAGCAATTCTCTCCAATGTGCACCTCTCCGTTACTGAAGCCCTGGTCATTAAACGGCTTATCTGCTGAAGAAAACCTATGATTATGGTCATATATCTTCACGTTTTCTCCAAACATACAGTTTTTGCCGATGGTTATGCGATTATTTACGTTTACTGAGCAGTAATTATTAAAGAAGCAACGGTCTCCGACTGTCAGCTTTGCGCCCTTGGCTATCATAAGGGAAAGATGCTTTCGCCAGGTGACTCTTTTGCCAAAGGTTACTCCGGAGCCGTATACTATCTTATAAAAAAGCTTGGCAATTGCGGCATTGATATGATAAATGAGTTTAATGATCAGCATTTTTTACCTCTACTTTAAGTTTGAGTAGTATTCCTCAAGCTCTTTAACACAAGCACGTATATTATATGGTCCGTGTGCCATCTGCTCTGCTATTTTTTGTCTGTCTGCATCCTTGATCTTTACAAGCTCTTCTGCCCACACAGAAGGAGAATCTATAGGCAGGAAAGCTACAGCGTCCGTAACGCTGCATTCTCGGGTGATATTGGTTGACAGAAGCAAAGGAAGACCGGCAGCGCACGCCTCCATTCCGACCACAGGCAAGCCCTCGTAAAGAGACGGCAAAATAAACACGTCAAAGGCGCTGTAAAGCTTTTCAACGTCCCTTCTTACTCCGGTGAAAATGATCCTGTCATATACGCCTTTTTCCTTTGCATACTCACGAACAGAATCAAAAAGCTCACCTGAGCCTACCAGCATCAGCACGGCAGTATCATCAATTTTCGAGTACTCGTAAAATATATCAATAATAAACAGGTGATTCTTCTGGGTCATAAATCTTCCGATATGACCTATCACCCTTTTGTTTTCAAGATTAAATTCTTTTCTGATCTCACTTCTGTAGTCACTGTTATAGGAAAACCTTTCAGGATCAACTCCGTTTCTGAAAACCTTGATATTTCCTTTTTCAAAAGCTCGATCACCATACATCCACCTTGCTGCAAGCTCAGAGCAAGCACAAGGAGCTGTAGTCAGCATTTTGTTAAACGGTCTGAGAATCTTTTTTATAAGATCTCTTTTCTTTTCAACGCCTGAGGACGTTGAATGATTATGAAGAATTCTGTACTTTACCCCGCACTGCCACGCGGCAAAAAGTGAAAATACAGATAAAGTATTAAGATTTGAATGTACTATCCTGTATCCGTTTTTCTTTATTATCCTACGGATATCACCAATATATTTGATGGGAGAGCTGACAGACGAAACCTTATATGCACGGGCTCCCATATCGATCAGCTCATCCGGCACATCATACTCCGATCCCTCTTCGTATACAAAATCGTATTGATACTTTTCTTTATCAAGGAATTTATAATATGAAAACATTATACTCTCAACTCCGCCGGATTTGAGCTTTCCGAGTATGCACAAAATTCGTTCAGCCATAATTATAAAAATTCCTTTCTTCATTTTCAAACTAACAAATACTTAATTATACTTGAGCACCCCGCCTTGCAAGCAAGGCGGGGTGCGGGGTTATTCAATTCGCACTAAATCAGTTGTCAGAACCGAATGCAACGTTTACAGTGTATGTATCAACTACGCCATTTGCGTTGTTTGTAACAACGAATGTCTTAGTTACAGCATCTGTACCGTCATTGTAGATCTTGAACCAGCTGATGCCTCTGTCAAGAACTACGTCAACACCCTCTTCAGCTATGATGGAGGAGGTTGTGTTCTTAAGAACGAATCTGAAGGATGCGTATGCATACTTATCGTTAACAGTGATGTTGATTACATTACCGCTAGCGAGCTCAAGGCCGTCAACCATGCCACCGCCCTGTGCACCGGAAACCTCTGCATAGTCGAAGATGAAGTTGATTGTAACTACTACTTCAACACCTGCGCGGGTTGTGAATACTACGGTGTAGGAATCGTCAGCAGCAGACTCAAGAGCCTTGAAGTATACCTTACCGCCGGAAAGAACTACCTCGAGTCCTTCGTCAGCTACGTAAGTTGTACCCTCTGTAACAACGAATCCGATGGAAGCGTTGTTCATGTTGGGCTTAACGTATACGTTGAATGTCTCGTCGGAAACCTGAACATCAGTTGTTGTATAACCGCCAACGTAGCTTGTGTAAGCCTCGTTAGTCCACTCAACTACTACTGTGTATTCCTTAGTGTCACCGTCAGCATTAGTAGCGATGATTGTTGCACTCTCACCGTTATTGATGTTGAGGTAGGAATATGTGTAGTAGAAGATTGTGAGGTTATCAGAAGCGATCTCGATGCCCTTGTCGTAACCAACAGCAACCTTTACGTAAGGAGCGTTAGGACGAGCAACAACTGTGATTACATCACCCTCAAGAACTACGGACTTAACATAGTCAGTACCGGAAGCCTTGGTGATGAATGCAGTCTTAGCGATTGTGCCGGACTCAAGGAGCTCGCCACAAACTGTACATCTGATCTCCCATGCGCCTTCTGTTGTTTCAGTAGGCTCAACAGTAACAACCTTATCACCAGCAACGTGGCCGAGAGCGGGAACTACAACGTTCTTGTAGTTAGTGATTACAGCGCCCATAGCATCAGCAAATACTGCATCACACTCAGAGCAGTACCAGTACTCTACGTTACCGTCATCTGTACATGTAGCTGCAACTGCTTCTACATATGTGAGGGCTACGGGAGCAGGAGTGATTACGCTCTTGAAGTTGGAGAGCTGTGTGAGAGCTGCGTCAGTAAATACTGCGTCGCACTCGGAGCAGTACCAGTACTCTACGTTACCGGTCTGGTGGCATACAGCTTCAACTGCATCTACGTGGATGATTTCTGCTGTGTAAGGAATTGTGAGGTTCTTTCTGTTGGTAAGAATGAAGTCCTCATCGTATACAGCGTCACACTCAGAGCAGTAGTAGTATGCTGCACTACCGTTCTGGTGGCAAGATGCCTCAACTGCCTCAACGTAGATAATCTCTGCTGTTGCTGCGATTGTGAGGTTTCTTCTGTTTGTGAGCTGTGTAAGAGCTGCGTCTGCAAATACTGCATCGCACTCGGAGCAGTACCAGTACTCATAGTTACCGGTCTGGCAGCAAGTAGGCTCTACTGCCTCAACATAGATGATCTCTGCTGTGTAAGGAATTGTGAGGTTCTTTCTGTTTGTAAGTCTGAAGTCCTCATCGTATACAGCATCACACTCGGAGCAGTAGTAGTATGCTGCACTACCGTTCTGGTGGCAAGATGCCTCAACTGCTTCAACGTAGATGATCTCTGCTGTTGCTGCGATTGTGAGGTTTCTTCTGTTTGTGAGCTGTGTAAGAGCTGCGTCTGCAAATACTGCATCGCACTCGGAGCAGTACCAGTACTCATAGTTACCGGTCTGGCAGCAAGTGGGTTCTACTGCCTCAACATAGATGATCTCTGCTGTTGCAGGAACTACTACGTTCTTGATATTTGTAAGCTGTGTAAGAGCTTCATCCTGCCATACCTGCTCGCAAGACTCGCAGTACCAGTACTCGATATTACCGTTCTGGTGGCAAGATGCTTCTACTGCTGCAACGTGAGTTACCTCAGCGCCAGTAGCAGGAAGGATAACACTCTTGGAGTTAGTTACCATTGTAAGAGCCTCATCAGCCCAGAATCCTTCACAGATGGAGCAGAACCAGTACTCAATGTTACCATTGTAGTGGCAGCCGGGTTCAACTGCGTCGAAGTGGATGATGTTGTGCTCTGTTGTGCCAAGAATAACGTTCTTAGCGTTTGTGAGCTGTGTAAGAGCCTCATCCTGCCAGTAGCACTCGCAGTCAGGGCAGTACCAGTACTCAATGTTACCTTCAGTATTGCATGTAGGAGCAACTGCCTCTACGTGCTGGAGGTTTTCAGAACCGATAGCAGGAACTACTACGTTCTTGATGTTTGTAAGCTGTGTAAGAGCCTCGTCAGCCCATACCTGCTCACACTCGTAGCAGATCCAGTACTCAACGTTACCATCGTAGTGGCAACCGGGCTCTACTGCGTCCATATGAACGAAGAGATCGGAGCCCTTAGCGGGAATGATAACATTCTTAGAGTTTGTAAGCTGGGTGAGAGCCTCATCCTGCCAGTACTGTTCACAGTCAGGGCAGAACCAGTACTCAATATTACCTGTGTAGTGGCAACCAGCCTCAACTGCATCGAAGTGTACAAGGTTCTCAGAACCTGTAGCGGGAACGATTACGTTCTTGAAGTTGGAAAGCTGTGTAAGAGCTGCATCTGTAAATACTGCCTGACAATCTGCACAGTACCAGTATTCAACATTACCGTCATAGTGGCAACCGGGCTCTACTGCTTCAACATGAACGATCTCAGCAGTGTAAGGAACTGTAAGGTTCTTTCTGTTTGTTACGATTGTGCCTTCTGCATCAGCATATACGGAATCGCAAGCCTCGCAGTACCAGTACTCAAGCATACCGTTCTGGTGGCAAGAAGCCTCAACTGCTGCAAAGTACTCAAGATCACAAACGTGGATTACTGTAATAGCACCGTCGTTTACACCGAACTCAACGTTCTCGCTTGCAGCATTGATTGTGTTCTCTGCTACGAGCTCAGCGTCGATATCATAGTAACCGCCAACTACTGTGTCGAATACGAGAGTGAATGCTGTGCCGTTTTCAACGATGTCAGCGATCTCTGCGTTTTCAACGAAGATTGTGATAACGCCGTCAGCTACGCTGTAGGAGTTATCGTCGATCTCAAAGAGACCGGATTCGATGCCTGCAAATGCAAGGTTATCTGCATCATAAGCAACCTTAAGACCGAGAGACCATACGCCGGGGTTGCTTACGAGGTCAACAGCTACCTTAGCCTGTTCACCCTCGTTAACCTCGATCCAGCTATCAAGCTGAATTGCAACGGGAGGAATATAGAGGTTCATTCTGTTAGTAATGTATCTGCCCTCTGCGTCAGCATATACAGCACCGCAGTATTCGCAGTACCAGTATTCCTGCATACCGCCCTCAGTAGCTGTAGGAGCTACGTAGTCTACGTGAGTAAGAGCGCACTTAGCAAATACATAACCATCGATTGCTTCGAAAGCAACGTTTTCGCCTGCAGCGTTGATAGTGTTATCAGCTACGAGCTCAGCGTCGATATCGGAGTAACCGCAGGAAATAGCACTAAAGGCAAGCATGAATGCGTGGCCGTCACCCTCAATGTTATTGAGGTCAGTAGACTCGAAGTATACTGTAATAACGCCGTCAGCTACGCTGTAGCTGTATTCGTCAACAGTGAAGAGCATATTTTCGAATGCATCAACACTTACGAACTCGAGGACGTTAGCATCATATGCAAATGTTGCACTGAAGGACCATACGCCGGGGTTGTTAAGAAGGCTAACAATAAATGAAGAAGCAACAGTATCACCTGCAGTCATTTCAGCACTGCCGAATTCGAAGCCTGCAAGCTTTGCGATAGCCTCTGTGTAAGCTACTTCGCCGCACTCACAGATATACTCCATGATACCTTCTTCGTATACTGTAGGCGCCTTAACCTGGTTAGGTGTGAGAGTTGTGCCTTCGTGTGCACAGTTAATAACATTAACCTTACCTGCTACAACGTCGATTGCAACGTCTTCGCCTGCAACGTTAATATTGTTCTCTGCATCAGCAACGATCTCAAGAGCTACCTCTGCAGGCTCGCCCTCAGCGTCAGTTGCGAATACGAGGTTAGCAAGAACGCCGTTAGCTACTACGTCAGCAACTACGTTGTTCTCGAAGTAAAGTGTAATCTTGCCCTCCTCAGCTGTGATGATTACATTATCATCAGCAAAGAGGTCGCCGTTTGTAGCCTCAACAAGTGTAAGAACGGATGCATCATATGTGATCACGAACTTACCGATGAAGAGACCGGGGTTATTATCAAGAGTAATAGCTACGTTAGCTTCCTCGCCCTTAACAACTGTATCTGTACCAACAACTACAGTTGCCTTTGTGAGCATAGGAATGATAACGTTCATTCTGTTAGTAAGCTGTGTGAGAGCCTCATCCTGCCATACCTGACCACAGTCATCGCAGTACCAGTACTCGATGTTACCGTTAGCCTCGTATGTAGGAGCAAGGTAATCAACGTGGTGGAGGTTCTCGGAACCAACAGCGGGAAGAACTACGTTCTTGATGTTTGTAAGCTGTGTAAGAGCTTCATCAGCCCATACCTGCTCACACTCGTAGCAGATCCAGTACTCAACGTTACCATCGTAGTGGCATCCTGCCTCAACTGCATCCATATGAACGAGGAGGTTAGAGCCCTTAGCGGGGATGATTACGTTCTTACGGTTTGTGATCTGAGTTGCCTCAGCATCAGCAAATACTGTGTCACAGCCTGCGCAGTACCAGTACTCAGTGTTACCTGTGTAGTGGCAACCTGCTTCAACTGCTGCTGTGTACTCAAGCACATGTTCGTGAGCGGCGGGAGGTTCGGGCTCAACTACAGCGTCGCCGCCGATTGTGATGGAACCGTCGTCAAGTGCATGTGTAAGCTTTTCTACGATAGAAGTAGAAAGAGAGGGATCAGCCTTGTAGCCGTTAACGTCAGCGTTGTTATAGCATGTAGCGATATTTACATACCAGCTGTCGCCTGCAACCGCACCTTCGGGAAGCTCGAAAGTGATAGTAGCATAGTGACCGTTCTTTACGATGCAGTCAGCATCTGTGGGAGCCTGGAAGTAAATGCATGTAACTCTGAAGTCTTCGTTTTCCCAATCAAAGCCCTTGTCCGCAAATGCGAGAGGAGCTGCAGTAGCTACCTGGTTTGTGGGCTCTGCCTCGATGAGCTCGGGAAGGTTAACGTTGTATCTGCCAAGTGTGAAGCCACCCTCGGGAACGATAGCGCCCTGAGCTATGTTTGTGATAGCGAGATCAGCAGGATAGTAAACGAAGAGTCTTGCACCCCAGAAGCCGTAGGGGTTAACTTCAGCAGTGTTGCCGGAAACGTTGATCTTTACGTCAACTGTTTCTCTGTCAGCGGAAACTGTGATGTCCTCTGTGCTGAATGTGAAGTCCTCGAAGGTCTCTTCCTTAACGGAAACTACCTCGATGTAACCGTTGTTATATGCAGCAGCGATAGGAGCGGGCTCGAGATCAGGGTGCTGATCATCGGGAGTGGAACCACCGTTGTGGCAAACGTCACCTGTGCCGTTTGCACAGATTCCGATATCCCATCTGTCGCCTGCAGCAGCGTCCTCAGGAAGCTGGAAGGTAATGGTCTGAACAAGACCGTCGCCATATGTTACATCGTACCAGTTTGTACCAAGGTACTGAATAACAGAAACCTTAATACCGTCTGTAGCGTATGTTTCATAGCCAACGTACTCGAAGCCCTTTACAGCATCCTGTACGATTCTAACAACTTCATCCTTTTCAAGCTCAGCTGTAACGTCAAGGTTAGTAGCGCAATCTTCAAACTTCATCATTTCTGCATCCTTGAAGATGTCGCCGTTTGTGTAACCTACAGCAGTAAGCTCAGCAGGATATGTAACGAAGCATCTGAAGCCCCAAACACCGAAGGGGTTGTTTGCTTCTGTGTTACCGTGGAATTCCACGTTAACGTCAGCTGTGGGGATCTCACCCTCAACGAAAGCGTTCTCGTATACGTGAGCGCCTGTAAGGTTGATTGTGAACTGATCCTCGGGGAATGTCTCTACGTCATGAGTTGTAGCGTAGGGATCAGCGGGCTTTGCAGCGAGCTTGTACTCGGTGTATACGGGATCAACTGCGATCTCCTCACCGTCAACGTCAAGCGCCTGCACAATGAAGCCGTAGGTGTACTCTGCACCGGAAGCTACTGCATCTGCATCGAGAGCAATAACATCAAAGGTTGCATATACGCCTTCGTCATCAATGGTTCCGTCACCTTCAAGGATTACTTCAAAAGAAGTACCGTAAAGATCGGAAGCAGTGGAAATTCCGGCGTACGCAAAATAGCTCTTGAGGTTTCTGTTTGTGGATACCTTGTTATCGGTACCGTCAGAATAATCTGCATAAACCTCAGGATAAACGTAGTCGCCGGTCTCGATTTCGCCATTTGTATAATAGAGGACGATATTGAGAGCGTCAACTCCGCCGGGGTTATTAGTGATCTCAAAGTCTACTTTAGCTGTAGCAGTACCGTCACCATTGTCAACGAAACCATCGGTGGAAACGTTGTAAGTGAAAGCACCGTCAGCTGCAGCAACGTTCGCAATAGCGGGAAGAATGCTTGTTACGAGCATTGCAACGACCATGATCACTGATAAGAATTTTCTCATGGGTATACCTCCTAATAATATTGGTAATTACATTATACTTTTCCTTAGGTTCAATGTC
The DNA here is from genome assembly GCA_015063955.1 of Oscillospiraceae bacterium. Lineage (GTDB taxonomy): Bacteria > Bacillota > Clostridia > Oscillospirales > CAG-272 > Avispirillum. The sequence goes on from SVTD01000014.1 coordinate 32,076, forward strand.
AATAGTTTGTAAAAAAATAAATAATTTTTACCATTTCTACAGCACCGGATGAACAAACCTTACAAAACGGCGCATTTTTCGGAGGCTTTTGGTCGAATTTTTCTGCTTTTAATCAGTGTTTCCACGCTCAGATTCTCCCTTCGATCGGTTCATAAAAAAAGCACACCTTTTCAAGGCAAAAGACGGTACTTTTTAAGTTATATATAGTATATATATTAAAATGAAGGTTTTTGATCAAAAAACCGGCCTGCAAAAAGCAGACCGGTCTTATTTTTTAGAAAAAAACGAGATAGACAAGCGCTTAAATCCGCACTTTTTCAAAGCATTTTCTGCAATCGTCTATCTATTGTATGCAAAAGTCTAAATCGCCAAGGGCATCGTTATTTTATTATTTTTCTGGCTTCAATATAGTATCTTTTACTTACGGCCTCACCCATGGAAAAAGTTTTTCTGGGAAGGTTTCCGCATTCGGATACGTAATCAAACAGTGCATTTTTTTCAATTCCGTCACAAAGGAATCCCACGTTTTTCTCCTTTTGCGCAAGCTTTCTGAGGGAGTCTGTACCGTGAATGTAATCGCAATCCACCTCTTTATGAAGTGCGAGATAGTCATCTATGAGGATCTGAAGACTGCCTACTGCAAGCGAATGGAGCGCAGGAATAGTAATTTCCACCCCATATTCGCCCGTCAGCATCGTAACAACGTGCGAAGAAGCGCTTTCTCCCGCACGTGACTCAACATATTTGATAAAATCCTCCGCACAGCAATTCGAAAGAAGTCTGTATATCGGTTCAAATACGATAGAATCATCATAAAGATTAACTATCTCAACCAGGGCATAGCGTGCAGGATGAGACATTGCAGCCTCACCTTCCGCTGCTTTAATGTCTTCAAAATGAGCCTTTGCGCTGGCGAGAGAGTGATTGCCGTCTCCCATTGCGTATACAAGGCCGTTTGTACCTGCCGCCTCGTATGCTGCAACAGCTTTACAAACCTCCACAAGAAGATTGCCATCTATTTTATAGCCGCAGATGCTTCCGCCGCCCTGCATAAGTGTGAAAGAATAAAGGAGAGTCATCTCGTCCTTTCTTTTTGCCAAAGGCTTTATAAGCAGCTCTTCGCTGTCGTTTGCAAAGACCATAACGTGAGGAAGCTCTACGGGAGCCTCCTTTCTCACCGCAACTCTGGGAGGAATGCGGCTGACTACCGTTTCCTCCGTAGCGCGTACAAAGGACTTTGAATCGGGGCTGAAATCATATGCCTCAAGGTCGATCTTTCCAACAAGACCTCTGCGTACAGCGCCGTTGGGGAGAGTTCTTTCAATATATATAAGGCAATTCTCGTGCTTTGTCAGCTTTTCTTCAACGCTTTTAAGATTTTCAGAAACAAGTGCCTTATGCTTTTCTTCAAGGGACGTGCCGAGATACGCCTCGGGAAGCACGAGACCGTAGCAGGAAAGGTTATCTTTGGCAAGGGATGCAACCTTTTCCCAATATTCGGGCTCGCTCGTGAACTGATCGCAGGCTATAACGCCGTAGGATTCCCAGCGAGGATCACAGGGGCTATAGGGAGGAAGCAGGATATCTGCTGCGGAGAATACTGTAGTTTTCAATGCTCTGCCTCCGCATCGGTGCTTTCAAAGGCCGCCGTTACCTTTGCTCTTGACTGAGTATAGTAGAAGCCGAGGTCCTTCTTATCTGAGGAACTGCCGACCTGAACGATAACGTAATTTTTGTTTGCTCTCATTGTAGGAGGAACCTCGCCCTTATCGATAGCCGCAAGAGCTGTATCGTTTACGTACTGCTGTGCCGCCTCCTCGCTCTCGAATGCGAGAACCTGCTGAATCTTCTTTACAGACTCACCGGCATAGGTGAACACAGCAAAGCCCGTACCGTAGGCGTAAACCACGCGGTCCTCGCTTGACTGGAGAATAAAGTTACCCTCGCTGTCATAGTCGCGGACGGTCTGACCTGCATAGTCGGGGAGATTTCCGCTCGCCGTTGTTTCAACGGGGCCTGTGTTTTCGGGGGCCTGCGTTCCTGCGCAGGAAGCAAGGGTAACTGCTGTGATCACTGTAGCAAGGATCAAGCTAAAAAATTTCTTCATTTTTTATTTCCTTCCTGTGATGTGAAAAAATCTCTTTTTTATCACAAAAGATTTTTAAATAGTACTTTATTTTATCACAAATGTTTGATATAATCAATACGAAAAAGCGAGTGCTTTAAAAAAACTCTGCTTTGATTCAGTATTTTATAGACCGTAAGGTCGAAAGGAGAAACATATTATGAAAAAATGGAAATGTACAGTTTGCGGTGAGATCGTTGAAGGCGAGAATCCCCCTGCAAACTGCCCTCTTTGCAAGCAGCCCGCAGAAAAGTTCGTTGAGCTTGTAGAAGACGGCGACAAGGGTTGGGCTTGCGAGCACGAGGTAGGTATCATCGACGGCGTTCCCGCAGAGATCATCGAGGGTCTTCGCGCTAACTTCCAGGGCGAATGCACCGAGGTTGGTATGTATCTCGCAATGGCAAGAGTTGCACACCGCGAGGGCTATCCCGAGATCGGTCTTTACTGGGAAAAGGCAGCTTTTGAGGAGGCTGAGCACGCTGCAAAGTTTGCAGAGCTTCTCGGTGAGGTAGTTACCTCTTCAACAAAGCAGAATCTCGAAATGAGAGTTGAAGCTGAGCGCGGCGCAACTCAGGGTAAGTTCGAGCTTGCAAAGATGGCAAAGCAGAACAACCTCGACGCTATCCACGACACAGTTCACGAGATGGCACGCGACGAAGCGAGACACGGCAAGGCATTTGAGGGTCTTCTTAAGAGATATTTTAATTAATAAAACTCAATAATTACAAGGGTTTATTTCAAAAGAGAGTCGATTGTATCGGCTCTTTTTTATATTCTTAATAAGTTTATTTACATAAAAAAGCAATAATAACGGATGCATTTACATCCACTATTATTGCTTTTTTTAATTTTTTCTCCAATTGACCAAAAATCTGTTTTCAGAATATTTAAGTCAAAGAATGATAATTAGAAATAGATCTTAAACATATCATTTGACCAAAAATCCTGCAAAATTGCAGAAAAAACTTCCCAAATCCAATAATGCACAGTTTTCACCTCCCTGTCTTTCGTGTCCAATATTAGTATACTATAGTATTTTTATAAAGTCAAGATTTAAGAGATAATATTATTGTAATATTTGACTTGGAGGGTGCAATGTTAGGACAAAGAATTAACGAACTGCGTAAAGAACGCGGTTGGAGCCAGGTAGATCTTGCCAAAAAGCTCAGCATAACCAAACAAACAGTTTCAAATTGGGAAAATGATAATATTCAGCCTTCTATCGAAATGCTTGTACGCCTTTCTAAAATTTTCGCAGTATCGACGGATTATATGCTCGGACTTGATGATAGTCCCCGTTTAAATGTTGATGGTTTACCCACAAATGTTGTCGCACATTTATCTCTGCTTATTGACGATTTCAGAAAGCAACAATCACTGCAAGACATTTGAGGATCTTTTTCAACTGATATGAATAAACACGACTGCTTGCTTACAAGAGAGCCGAAACAATCGGCTCTCTTTTTTGCACAAAAAAACTGCCACACATATGTGTAGCAGCTTTCTTTTTGCTAAGCTTAATTACTTGAGCTCTACAGTTGCACCAGCAGCGGTGAGCTTTTCCTTGAGAGCCTCAGCGTCTTCCTTGGAAATGCCTTCCTTGATCTTGGAAGGAACGCCTTCAACCATATCCTTAGCTTCCTTAAGGCCGAGACCTGTGATCTCACGAACAACCTTGATTACGTCGAGCTTCTTAGCGCCGAAGCTTGTCATAACAACGTCGAACTCAGTCTTCTCCTCAGCAGCGGGAGCAGCAGCGCCTGCAACTGCAACAGCAGCAACGGGAGCAGCGGATACGCCGAACTCTTCCTCGATAGCCTTAACGAGGTCAGCGAGCTCAAGAATAGTAAGGGCCTTGATTTCTTCAAGGAT
>SVTD01000015.1 GCA_015063955.1 Oscillospiraceae bacterium
TCGAACCGTCCCTTAGGACGGCGCCGAAGGCGGGATCTGCGGAAAGAATAAACTTTACCGTTAGCTTGTTCGTAGATCCCGCCCCTTGGGGGCGCCCTCCCTATGGTCGGGTTCGACTTCGCAAACACCCCACCGGGTTGTTTGCTACGCTCAGGATGACGACGAAGGTGGCGTTCGCTGCAACTCTAACCCACCGACAACCCCTTATTTATACCCATCCCTTTTTTGAAGTTTTTTGCGGAGCTTTTTTACAAAAAAGCGACCGTTCCTCCTCCCCGACAAACCGGAATTTAATATCACAGATATTAAAGAAAAGCACCCGAGGGGTGCTTTTCTTTAATCGGATTATATCGGTTTATTTCTTTCCTATCTCTATTTCGCCGTGCTTTGATTCGTATGCTTCAATTGCATCACGTATCAGAATAAGGATCTCGCTGTTTGCGCTTCTGCCCTCGTAATCTGCCACAACGTGAAGCTTATCAAGCATTTTTTCATCGATTCTTATAGATAAACTCTTTATAGCCACGTTTAAACTCCTGAATAAATATATTATATGTTTATTCTATATTCAATATGTGGTATAATGTTGAATGTGAATATAATATATATTCAAAATATATCTATGGAGGCCGTATGAAAATTGCGATAATCGGATCAAGAGCTCTTACTGTCGATAATCTTTGTGACTTCATACCGGAGGGGGTTACAGAGATAGTGACCGGGGGAGCTCGTGGAATTGATAAGTGCGCCGAGAAATATGCACGGGAGAATAATATTAAGCTTGCGGTTTTTCTGCCGGAATACGATAGATACAAAAAAGCTGCACCGATAATAAGGAATAATCGAATAACAAAAGAGGAGATGCTCGCGCCATCTCCCCTTTTGTCTTATTCTTTTTCAGTATCTATAATATCAAGGGCGAAGTCTGCCATTACGTCGCCCTCGAAGGAGTCAACTATGGTTGCTCTGAAATAATAATCGTTTCCAAATGTTACGTCTGCATTGGTGCAGGATGCGCCGATGGCGGGAAGTCCTGCTTCTTCAAATACGTCAACGGCCGCGATGGATACTCCCGAGCCGTAGGAGCCGATAACTACAAGGCTCTTTTCCTCTACGAGCTTTGTGGACGTGGCAAGGGCGTACTCAACGAGAGAGCCGTTATCGCTTACGTTGAGAACCACCTCGTATTCCTCGCCGTCGATCTCTACCTTGTTATCAAGAGAATGAGCGTAGATTATGCCGAGGAGCTCCTGCTTTCCGCCTGCGGAGTCGTCTCCCGTGGTGGGCTCGTATACGCCTACGGTGATACGCCTGTTATCCGTATCGATGGAGATCCCTTCCTCCTCGTATTTGGGTGCGGTGCCCTTTTTCGCGTGGTTATCAACTGTCTGAACCTTTACGAACTCAAAGCCCGTGCCGTCGGTCTTTGCCTTTTTGATGTAGGTGGAGTTTGTGATGGTATCGCCGTTTTCGTCAAATATGATTTTTCCGGTGATTCCGTCAAGATCCGTATCCCAGAGGGCCTTTGCCACGTCAACGGAGGTTACCTTCTCACCCTTGTCCTCAATCGCGGCGCGGATGGCGGTCATTGCCACGTTGTAGGAATCGTATCCGAGGGCGGATACTGCGGCGACCATATCGGTTTCGCCGTTCATCTCATAATATTCGCTGTTTTCCGTAACGAATTTTCTGAAGCCCGTCACAAATTCGCCTGCCTTTTCGGTGGTATCACCCTCGTCAAAGAAGGTGATGCAGTAAACCTCGAGGCCCGTCTCGTGTACGGCGTCAAGAACTACGGAGGACTCCCAGGTATCGCCTGCAAGGATGGGAACCTCGATTCCAAGATCCTTTGCGCTCTTGAGAAGATCGGGAGCGGTTGCTATGGAGTTGGGGAGGAAGATCACGTCTGCCCCAACGTCGATGGACTTGGAAAAATACTCGGAAAAGCCCGTAGTGCCTGCGGGGAAGGTCTCCATTGTAACGTTGCCTCCCTTTTCCTCAAAGGCGAGCTTGAAGTTTTCCGCAAGGCTCAGGGAATAGGCGCTGCCCTTTTCCGCAAGAACGTAGGCAACGGGGCCGTCGGGGTTCTTTTTTTCGCCGCAGGAATAGAGGGCGCAGCAAGAGAGCATAAGAGAAATACAAACAAGAATACATATTAATCTTTTCATGATCCTATATCTCCGTTTATCTATTCGTAATCATATATAGTAAGTATATCATAGTTCTATGCTTTCGTAAAGTGCATTTGTATAATTTATCTAAAAATCATACATTATTTACATTTCAGGTGTTTATTATATCACTGCCGTCCTTGACAGAGCAGGGGGGAAAAGTATATAATTGATAGGTAATTTACATATATATAATTGAAACGGAGATACTTATGAAGATAATTTCTTTAGTTCTTGCTCTTGCAATACTGATATGCAGCTTTTGCGGCTGTGCCAAAAAGGGTCACTCTGCAGATGAAACCACGGACGGTGAAGCTACCGAAACTACGGTAAAGGCTGACAAGGACGGCGACGGTGAGCCCGAAAAGGATGAAAACGACTCTGACGGTACCGACGGCGGCAAGGACACGGTAAAGGGCGACGGCGAAAAGGAGCCTGACGACACCAAGGATTCAAAGGACGAGGGCGACAAGGGTGACGAGGAAACGGAAGGAAGCGCGGACACCGGAAAGGGTGACCGTCCCTCCGACACGGACAAGGACACCCCTTCAAAGGATACCGACGCAAAAGAGCCGGAGGACACGGATAAGATCAGCGGTTATACTGACGGAATGGTGCTTGAAGCGTATATTTCCGTTCTTTCGGGACAGTTTTATTCCGATTACGATGCGCGCGAGGGTGCGCCCCGCAAGGATCTTTTACACGTAACGGCGCTTTTCCTTTATTCCCAGCGCCAGCGCATCATCAGCTTTTCCGAGGACAGAAGCAGAATAATCATTCCCGCAAGCCTTTTGGAAAAGAATCTTCAGCTTCTTTTCGGCGACGGACTGAAGCTTTCCGATTACACCTCGTATCTTGACCCCTCCATGGGTGACAGCTATGACAGCGAGACTGATACATACAGCTTTTCTGCATACCGCGAAAACTGGGGTGAGGGCAAGTATTCTCTTTCCATGGACGATGCTATGGAATATTTCGAGAAGGACGGCAAAACGGTTCTCACAGTTACCCTCGTGGACAACAAGGGCAAGGAGCTGGTAGTATCCTACGAGCTTTCGGAGCTCGTTTATGAGGATTATCTCTATTTCAGACTCAGTAAGGTCTACGTAAGCTGACGGGTGGGGACTTGAAAAGCGAAGCTATCAAAGAAAAAAACAGAGAATTCTTCCGTCTGCTTTCAAAATATCTGAATTTCTGTCCCGACGGCATTGACGGCGGGATGATCGAAGAGGCGAAAAGTGCCTGCGGAGTCAGCACGGAGGAGGCGTACCGTATCCTTTTTTCGGGGATCATGGACGTTTACTCCGACCGTGAGCTGAGGAGCGGCTGGATATCAAGGACCTTCAGGTGCCTTGATGCATCCGTCTATGAAAACGATCCCTACAGAAAGACCGTAAAGCTCCCCTCGGTAGCCGACGGAGAATGGGAGTTCGTTACTGATTCCTACAAGCCCTACGAGGCCTTCGTGTACAACGATCCCGAGGAGGACGGCGAGGGGCGGATCATTCCGAAAATAGGCTTTTTTGAAAGAGAATACGTCTATCCTGCGGTAAAGCAGGGGGGACGGGAATGGATGCTCATTACCCCAAACGAGATCGAGACTATGAAGGAGCCTGTCGCAAGGGTACGCGGCAGCGTTGCCACCTACGGCCTCGGACTTGGGTACTTTGCATTTATGGCGTCGGAGAAAAAAGAGGTGGATTCCGTCTGTATCGTGGAAAGCGACGCGAGCGTTATCCGTCTTTTTAAAAAGCATATTCTGCCTCAGTTTCCAAACAGGGATAAAATAACCGTCATACACGGCGATGCCTTCCTGTACGCGAGGGAAGGTCATCACCACGATTTCGTATTTGCCGATATATGGCACGATCCCTCGGACGGATGCGAGGCATATCTCAAGCTGAAGGGCCTTGAGCGCGAGGGATGCGAATACGCATACTGGATAGAAAAAACAATAAAGCTATATATATAAATAGGAGAAAAAAGTGATCGCACTTTGGATCATTCTCGGAGTATCGCTGCTCCTTTGCGGCTTGTACTTTTTCGCTCTGTACCCCGGAAGGAAGCGAAAAGGCATATTTTCCGCCTTTGAAAAGAAATACGTTGCTCACAGAGGTCTTTTTGATAACGGTGAAATACCTGAAAACTCTATGAAGGCCTTTCAGGCCGCGATCAACGAGGGGTTCCCCATAGAGCTTGACGTTCAGCTGACGGCTGACAAGCGTCTTGTGGTATTTCACGATGAAACTCTTGAAAGAATGTGTAGCTCAGATAAAAAAATTTCAGAATGCACCTACTCTGAGCTTTGCAGCTACAGGCTTCTTAAAACCGATGAGCGAATTCCCCTGTTTTCGGACGTACTTAAATTTGTCAGGGGAAGGGTCCCCCTTCTTCTTGAGATAAAGCACTACAGCGACCCTGCCGGAACGGCAAGCTCTCTTTCCGATCATATGAAGGAGTATCGGGGCGAATATGCTATCCAGTCCTTTCATCCGAAGGCGGTGGCCTGGTATCGGAAAAACGAGCCGCACGTTGCAAGAGGGCTTCTTGCCACGAAATATAAGAAGAAAAACGCAAAGCTTAAAATACCGTGGCATCTGTTTTGCTCGACCCTTCTTTTGAATTTCTACACCCGCCCGGATTTTATTTCCTTCAACAGAAAATATGCTGACACCTATCCGTTCAGGATCGTGAACAGATTCTATAAAGTGAAATGCGCCGCCTGGACCGTAAGAAGCAAAAAGGAGCTGGCAAAGGCAAAAAAGGTCTTTACTACGTATATATTCGACAGCTTCCTCCCTGAATAAAGCTAAGAAATCCGCCCTTTCGGGCGGATTTCTTAGCCTAAATTCGGGTTTATAGGTGAGAGATACGGTCGCTTTTTTAAAAAAAAGCTCCGCAAAAAACTTCAAAAAGGAATAAGATAAATTCGGGTTTGTCGGTGTGTTTGCACTCACGATATCGTAGGGGAGCGGCTTGCTGCTCCCGCCATCTGCACGCGAACTCAACGTTCAAATTCGGGTTTATCGGTGGGTTAATTATGTAGCGAACGCTACCTTCGTCGTCATCCTGAGCGGAAGAAATATCCCGGTGGGATATTTCTGTAGTCGAACCACCCCTTAGGGTGGTGCCCCACAGGGGCAGGATCTACGAAAAAGCTAACGGTAAAGTTTATTCTTTCCGCAGATCCCGCCTTCGGCGCCGTCCTAAGGGACGGTTCGACTACGAAAACATCATATTATGATGTTTTCTCCGCTCAGGATGACGCGGAGGTGGAGTTTGCCGAAGTTCAAACAGTTCGACAAACCCGAATTTGAAAGCCTGGTTCGCGTGCAGATGGCGGGCGCACACAGTGACGCCCCTACGGTAAAGCAAGTGTGAACACACCGATAAACCCGAATTTGAAGGTTTTGTTCGTGTGCAGATGGGTGGACCGTCGGGGACGCCGGTCCCTACAATACACCAATATCGTCTCACCGATAAACCCGAATTTGAAGACCGGTTCGCGTGCAGATGGTCGGGAGCAGCAAGCGGCTCCCCTACGATATCGTGAGTGCAAACACACCGACAACCCCTTATTTATACCTATCCCCTTTTCAAAGTTTTTTGAGAGTGCCCGCGGACATTCAAAATCGCTTAATTCTTTCGTTACCTTGTCCGCTCTGACTTCGCGTTTTACGCGAAGTCCCATATTTAGTCTTACTTTTTCAAAAAAGTCCTTTGCATCAACTCCCCGACAAACCACAATTTGAAAGCAAAAGAAAAAGCCACCCGAGGGTGGCTTTTAATTTGGATTAATTATGCGCCTGCGAGAATTCTCTTGAGCATATTTGTATCGATAGCGTTGATCTGGCCGTCACCGTTAACGTCAGCAGCCTTTTCCTGTCTGCTGCCTGCTTCGATGGAGAGGGTACCTGCAACTGCTCTCATGAGGTAGTTGGAGTCGATACCGTTAACCTGTCCGTCGCCATCAAGGTCGCCCTTCATAACTTCGGGTTCGGGCTCAACTACGCTGCCGCCGGTCCAGCCTGTTCTTGCTGCTGCAAGACCTGTGGAGCCAACTTCGATGTTTGTGATGTAGCAATCAGCGTTGTGCTTAAGAAGGATAGCACCCTGAGATGTGGAGTAGAAGTGGTAGTCTGTAGCTGCTGCTACGAGCTCGCCATCCCAGAAGAGCATTGCAGTTTCTGCCTCGTTATCAAACATGAATGCGTACTCGTGCCATGTGTTGAGAGTGAGCTGCTCAGCTGTTGCCTCCGTGTAGCAGTATGCATACTCATCAAGCTCCTCGATGGAGTCGGGGTTCTGGTGAGATGAGGGATAGATTGCGAAGAACCACTGATCCTCAACGCTTACGAGACCTGCAAGAGCGTATACACCCTTACCGCCGCCGTATGTGCCGTCGCCGCCGAACCAGTTACCGAAGAATGTGTTATAAGGTCTCTTGTCGGGATCAGCTTCAGCAAGAAGCTCGTTTGTTGTAGGAAGCTCTGTGAAGTAAACGTCTGTTGCCTCTGTGTAGGAGGTAGCGTAGCTGCTTGCCTCGAAGTAAGTACCTGTCTGACCGTCGATTGTGAGGTCGAGAACGTTCTTACCCTCGGAAGCGAATGTGAACTTATCGAAGGAGTTCTTTGCAGAACCGTCCTCGTTCCAGAGCTTCTGTCTGAGAGTACCTGTGGGGTCTGTCTCGTCTGTGTATCTGGAGCCGTTCTCATCAAGTGTTTCCCACTGGATACAGAAGCCGCCTTCAGCCCACCAACCCTGGTCGGAGATAGTTGTTTCTGTTTCGAGGAAGTCGTACTTTGTGTAAGCCTCTGTGCTGTTAAGTGTCATTGTGAATGCCTCGCCGCAAACTGTACATTCAGCGGAGATGGATCCGTCCTGGGAGCCTGTGGGGAGAGATTCGTTGGAGAATGCGTTCTTATGGCCGGCTACGAAGCCTCTTTCGTAACCGCACTCACACTTCTCGGGAACGATACAGGTAGGCTCTGCGAATACGTGCTCGTGAGCTGTTGTTTCATTAGCGTTTACGCCGGAGAGTACGAGGCAGTTGGAGCCACCGCAAGTCTGAGGCATATCCTTGGTGTCATAGCCTGTAAGACCGGAACCCCAGGTGAGGTAGGAGTTGTAGGGGCCCTTACCGAGCTGTGCGTTGAAGCGAGCCATGGAGAAGCCGAGCTCGTTCTCAGCTTCGGGAGCGTAATCGTCAGCAACGAGTGTCCAGGGGAGAGCGATCTCGTATGTAACGAAGTCCTTTACAAATGCGGGACGGGGGTCGATATCGTGAGGATATACTGTTGCGTATGTGATGTATAAGTCAGTTTCGAGAGCAAGGTCGCCCCACTCGGAAATATCAGCGGGCTTCCACTGTGTCTCGATCTTTGTACCAACTGTGCCGTCCTCAAGCTCAACCTCTACTTCAACCTCTTCGGGGAAGTATCTCTTGGAAGCGTCACACATATCGGTGTAACCGGATGTGTAGTAGGAGAAGATGAAGTTACCGATTGTGGAGTGTGTCTCCTCACCGTAGGAGCTGTATGTTGTATCAGTGTTGGACCAGGGGAATGTGCAGTTGAGAGTGGTGTCTGTTTCGCCGTGGATCTCGGGATCGTAGGGGAAGGAGTCAACTGCTGCGTTGTAGCCCTGACCGCCAACGATAGCGTTAGGACCTGCGGGATCAAGACGGAACTGGATAGCGTCGCCGTCCCAGTTGTTACCTGCAGTAGCAGTGCCTGCGTTGATGTAGCCGTCTGCATCAGTGTATTCAACTGCCATGTAGAAGTACTGTTCGTCCCACATGAAGCGAACGTCGAACTCAAGTCCGTCAGCGGGAGCGAGAGACTTGTTGTTGCCGTCCTTGAGCCAACGGTAGAAGGTGTTCTCTGCAGAGGGAACCTCGAAGAGAGAGTTGTTACCGTAAGCAAGGCCGCTCTGAGGAGCGTAATCGGAGTCGATGTGGTAAACTACCTCAGTCCACTCACCCTCTTCGATGATACCGTCGATGGTAAGAATGCCCTGAGCTTCGTCACCAGCCTTGATCTCGTAAGCATCAACCCATTCAAAGCCAGTCTGGTTTGTACCGGAGATCTCAGAGTACATGGTTGTACCGCCAAAGTACTGTGCTTCGATCAGCATGTTATTGGCGTCAAGAGTTGCAGCGGATGATGCAGGTGCAAATGCAAACATAGCAACGAGCATAGCCGCTACAAGAACGAGAGAAATCGTCTTTCTCATAATGTCCTCCTAAAAATAAAATATTTTTGCTCATACACGCAATGAGCCTTTGTAGTTAGATTATACCATTTTCTTTTAGTAATTTCAACTACTAATTGATAAATTGCAATAATTTTTTTGTAGTATCTTTCAATATATATAATAAAGCACCGCCTTTTTCGGCGGTGCTTTTTTGCTACCACATTATAAAGTATCTTCCTTTTCGGGGAGCTCTATATTTTGTGTATTGATCCTTCCGTGTACCTTTTCGAAGTACTGCACGTTCTGTCGGATCATATGGAGCATATGGTTATTGAGATTATTGTTTTCCTTTGAAGCAACATAAATCAGCTTTTTATAGAGCTCGGAGTCGATGCGGATGGTGAATTCTTCCTTTGTTTTCATTTTTGCAGTCCTTTCGGTGGTTTTTCTTCAGTATACCATAAAAATGCCCGCAATGCTATTGTCATAAAAAGAAAAATGTGATAAAATTAATTATTAATTTGTATTTTCGGAGGTGCATATGCTGACAACTGCCTATACTGCGGGGCTTTTCGGTATTGACGGATATCTCGTCACCGTGGAATGCAACGCTTACAGCGATCTTCCCGCCTTTGAGATAGTGGGTCTGCCCGATGCCGCCGTCAAGGAGGCAAAGCAGAGGGTCCAGGCTGCCGCCGCAAACAGCGGTCTTCTCTTTCCCGAGATGGCGGTAACGGTGAATCTTGCACCTGCGGACGTAAAAAAGGAAGGCAGCGCCTTCGACCTTGCCATTCTTACGGCACTGCTGAAGCTTTCATCCTCCATCCCCTCGGGGACGGATATTGAGGACTGCTGCTTTATCGGCGAGCTTTCGTTTTCAGGCTCGGTGCGCAGCGTCAGGGGAGTGCTCCCCATGGTCATTGCCGCAAGGGACGGGGGAAAAAAGCGAGTATTCGTTCCCGCGTCAAACGCTGCCGAGGCAGGCGTTGTGGACGGAGTGAAGGTATACGGTGTCGAAAGGGTCACGGACGTCGTCGGTCATCTCAGCGGAGAAGCACCCCTTGAGCCCGTAAAGAGCGATGCTATAGATTTTTCAAGGCTTTCGCAGTCGGGGCTTGATTTTTGCGACGTTAAGGGGCAGGAAAGAGCCAAAAGAGCAATGGAGATCGCCGCGGCAGGCGGTCACAATATCCTGCTCATAGGCCCTCCCGGCTCGGGAAAGTCCATGCTTTCAAAGCGTCTTCCCTCCATTCTTCCTCCCATGACCTTTGAGGAGGCGCTGGTGACAACGAAGATCCACTCGGTTTCGGGCCTTCTTGCCGACGGACAGTCCCTCGTTTGCGAAAGACCCTTCCGCAGTCCCCATCATACCCTGTCAGCACCCGCTCTCGTCGGCGGCGGCAAGAATCCGGCACCCGGGGAGATATCCATTGCCAACAACGGCGTTCTTTTTCTTGACGAGCTGCCGGAGTTTCCGAAAAACGTGTCTGAGAGCCTGCGCCAGCCCCTTGAGGACGGCAAGGTGACCATAACGAGAACGGCAGGAAGGGTGACCTTCCCCGCAAGCTTTATGCTTGTGGCGGCGATGAACCCCTGCAAGTGCGGCTATTTCGGCTCAAAGGCGAAGGTCTGCACCTGCAAAAAGGAAGATATAAAGCGCTATCTCTCAAAGATAAGCGGTCCTCTTCTTGACAGAATAGATATTCAGGTGGAGCTTCCCGCCCTCGATTATTCGGAGCTTTCGAAAAAGGAGGTATCCGAGTCCTCCGCCGAGGTGAGAAAAAGAGTCGTAAGGGCAAGAGAGGTCGCTCAGAAAAGATTTGAAAATACGTCCATCACCTGCAATGCACAGATGCAGTCCTCCCACATCAGAGAGCATTGCTCCCTGGATGCGGCAGGAGATACCATACTGAAAAAGGCCTTCGACTCCATGGGAATGTCCGCCCGCGGCTACGACCGTATTCTGAGAGTAGCGAGAACTATTGCCGATCTTGACGGATCGGAGGCCATCGGCGCCCGCCACATAGCGGAGGCGGTACAGCTTAGAAGCCTTGACAGAAAGTATTGGTAACGGGGAGAACGGGGACGGGGGACGCAAAACCTTTTTTGAAAAAAAGGTTCTGCACTCCAAAAAACTTTGAAAAAGGGATGGGCATATTCGGGTTTATCGGTATGTTCGAACTTGCGATAAACGGCTACGCTTAACTAAAGCCTCCACTTCTCAGACGTTTTACGGCTGTGAAGGGGAGGTGGCATCGGTGCAAGCTGAATTGTATTTCTAGTAATTCTTCGGCACCGATGACGGAAGGGTTGCCACATCTGCACGCGAACTGTTTTTTGAGTTTATTCTAAGGATAAAATGAAAGAATCACCAATGATTACAGCTATTCTTTCATTTTCAATGAAGCTGAAAATATAGTTTGGTTCGCGTGCAGATGTGGCAACCCTTCCACCGCCCCGATTCAGATAGCATTAATTGTACGTTCGCATCCGCGGCGGTCCCCCTCCCCTTCACACCACGAATCTTCGATATACTCGGGCATTCACTTGTGAATGCAGAGCGAATCAGTAAAGCTTTGCCCTCGTATATCTTCATATTCGCGTTGAGAAGTGGAGGCGCAGAGTATCTCCTTCGCCTTTCAAATTTCAGTTTGAAACATACCGATAAACCCGAATTTGAAGACCAGTTCGTGTGCAGATGGCGGGAGCAGCAAGCCGCTCCCCTACGATATCGTGAGTGCAAACTCACCGATAAACCCGAATTTGAAGAATGGTTCACGTGCAGATGGACGGACGACCAATGGTCGCCCCTACGACAATGTTAGTCCGTAAACTGTTCGACAAACCCGAATTTGAAGGTTTGGTTCGCGTGCTGATGGGTGGACCGTCGAGGACGCCGGTCCCTACAATACACCAATATCGTCCCACCGATAAACCCGAATTTACCTTATCCCTTTTCAAAGTTTTTTGGGAGTGCAGAGGACAAGCTTTTGATATCTTTGGCTTCGCCTTTCGGCGAAGCTGGTGCGAAATAGCTGAGGCAAAATTATTGTTTTCTTTATTTTCGCACTAAAGTCCTTTGCATCAACTCACCGACAAACCCGAATTTGAAGTTACCTTGTATTTTTAATTATTAAAAAAGGAAAACAGATATGGAAAATTTTGAAAGATATTTTTTACACGAAAAGAAGATCCTTCTCGATAACATCAGCTATGAGACCGTGAAGGTTGAGGGGCGCCCTGCGGAAATGAAGCTCGGCGTCAAGGACACCATCGTTGCACAGCTTATGAAAAACGGTGTCAAGATCAATTTCAACCGCGCTCTGAATTTTGAGCCGGAGGGGATCTTTTCTCTGTCCGTTACCTACAGTATGATGCTGATCTTCGATCCCACCACAAAGGACGAGGTGAACTGGAAGGGAATGGACATTGCCACAGAGTTCAAAAACGGCTGTCCCCATCTTCTCACGGCGCTGATGTCACGAACGTCTCTGATGATCTCCCAGATAACGTCGGCAGGCGGGCAGAACCCCATCGTTACACCTGCGGCGCCGGTGGCGCCGCAGGTGCAGTGAAGAGAGAAGAGAAACGGTAGCTTTTCGCAGAGCGAAAAGCAATTTGATTGGAATGGAGAAAAAATATGGCTAAAAAGAAAACGGTTTTGAAGATTCAGTATGATTCACCGGTCATACTTACATTTGCCCTCCTTTGTCTTGGGGCGCTCCTTGCAAATTATCTGACTGACGGCTGGACGAACCAGCATCTTTTCTGCGTTTATCGCTCTTCATTTTACGACCCGCTGACCTACGTGAGATTTTTCGGTCACGTACTCGGCCACGCGGATATGGTACACTTTTTCTCAAACATCTGCCTTCTTCTTGTGCTCGGCCCCGTCGTTGAGAGCCGATACGGCAGTGTAAACGTGCTCTGGTCCATCATCATCACGGCTCTCGTTACGGGACTCGTTCAGTTCATCTTCTTCCCCGGAACGGGACTTCTCGGTGCCTCCGGCATCGTGTTTATGATGATATTTATGTCCTCCATTTCAGGAATCAGAGGCGGAAATATTCCCGTTACTCTTATCTTCGTTGCCATCATTTACCTCGGTCAGGAGGTTTCTGCAATGATCACCCAAAACGACCAGACCTCCCAGCTTACTCATATCATCGGAGGCATCTGCGGTATCGCCTGCGGTGCTATGATGGCAAAAAAGAAAAGATAACACGGTTATTTTTGTTAACAAGCGATATAAAAAGCAAAAAAAGCAATAAAAAGTTGTTCAGCTTGTTGACTTGACCCCCTGAAAAATGTTATAATGGAACGAATCTAGGTCAGTATATGAATACTGCCCGCCTAAAGGGGAAAGTATGACAGGAAAGTTCATAATGATAGCCTCTTCAAAGGGCGGTGTCGGTAAATCAACTGCCGCTCTCGGAATTTCCCGTGCGCTTATGCGTATGGGGCATAAGGTCCTCCTTTGCGATCTTGATTTCGGCAATGCCTGCCTTGATATGCTTCTGGGCGTTCAGGACAGCGTCATCTGTACGGTGCAGGACGTGGCAGGCGGACGTGGAACTGCAGAGGGAGCACTTTTGAAGATCGGAGAAGAGGCGGCGAAAAAGAAAAAAAGACTGAAGGGCACTGCCGAAAAGGAAGGAGAGCTTTGGCTTCTCCCGTCCATGACGGCGGGGGCGGGATGTATTCCGTCCTACGGCGGAGAATCTCCTATGGAGGGAGACGGACGCTTCGTCGTTGCGGTGCTTGAGGCGGCAGAGGCCGTCGGTGCTGATTTTACCGTGATCGATACGGGAGCAGGCTACAGCCGCGCCGTTGATATTGCGGCACAGCTTTCCGATACGGCGCTGGTGGTAACGGGTCAGATGCCCGTGGCGCTCCGCTCCGCGGAGGCAACCGTTGCAAGGCTTTCGGAAATGGGTGTGGACGATATCCGTCTCATCATCAATTCCTTTGATGCCCACGGCGTTATCGACGACTCGAGAAAAGGTCTTTTCGGCGTGATAGACGAGTCAAGGGCACCCCTTATGGGCGTTGTTCCCTACGACTACAGTCTTATGCTCACCCACGAGAGGCTTCTTTCAAGGGGAAAGGATTCCGAGTGTGCCTTTTCCAATATAGCAAAGCGTCTTTGCGGCGAGAACGTGCCCCTGTTTTCAGGTATAAAAAGCTTAAGAAAATTGAAAAATAAAATTTGTCTTTGAATTTCGAGGAGGTAACTATGGAAATAGCAATTATCGCAGATGATTCCAAAAAGGAATTGATGACGCAGTTCTGTATTGCGTACTGTAATATTCTTGCAAAGCACAATATTTGCTCAACAGGTATCACCGGCAAGTATATTTCCGATGCAACAGGCCTTAAGATCGAAAAGCTGCTTTCCGGTACTCACGGCGGTGTTCAGCAGATCGCCTCCCGTGTTTCATACAATGAGATAGACGTGGTGCTTTTCTTCAGAAGCTCCGATCCCGGAATGTTCTCCCGCGAGGAGGACGATGCCCTTCTGAGAATGTGTGATATGCAGAACGTACCCGTTGCAACCAATATTGCAACTGCAGAGGTGCTTGTCTGCGCCCTTGACCGCGGTGACCTTGACTGGAGAGAGATCGTCAACCCCTCCTCAGGTCTTAATAAAAACAAAAGAGTACACTATTAAAAAATCAGAGGCTGTATAAGGGCAATAGTTCTTTAGCGGCCTCTTTTGCATTATCCAAGAAAGCGTGAATCAAATGTCCCAAATAAAGATACTTTGCCTCGGAGACGTTGTGGGTGTTGGCGGATGCCGCTATCTCGGCGGCGGAAGGCTGCGCAGGATGCGTGAAACGCTCGGAGCTGACCTCGTTATAGTAAACGGTGAAAACTCTGCCGTGGGAAACGCCCTTTCCCCCGACAGCGCCGAGGAGATATTCGAGGCAGGTGCCGACGTTATCACAGGCGGCAACCATACCTTTAAGAAAAAGCAGATATACGATTATCTTGACAGCCACAAAATGGCAATAAGACCTGCAAATTACCCCTCCGATGCTCCGGGTGACGGTTACTGTATAGCAGACTGTATGGGCTGGAGAGTCCTCGTTATAAACCTTCTGGGCACCACATTTATGGACAGCATGGACAGCCCCTTCAAGACCGCAGACAGAATACTCAGCCAAAATAAGGGCAGGTACGACGTGTGCCTCGTGGATATCCACGCGGAGGCAACCAGCGAAAAAATGTGCCTCGGCAGGTATCTTGACGGGCGCGTTTCTGCAGTTTTCGGAACCCATACCCACGTGCAAACGGCGGACGCAAGAGTCCTCCCCGGCGGTACGGGATATATAACGGACCTCGGTATGACGGGGTCTGAGGCGGGAGTTCTCGGTGTAAAGACCGAGTGCATCATCCATAAGTTTACGGTGCGCACCCCCGTATACTTTGAGCCTGCCGAGGGCAGCTATGCAGCCCACGGCGCCCTCTTTACCGTAGATACGTCCACGGGGCTTTGCACAGAGGCCGTGGGAATAACGTTTTAGGAGATAAAAATGAAAGCTTCGGAACTTAAAAAATATATACTTGAAGGCGGCGCGGATAATACCCTTATTTGTGAGTGCGCCGTAAGCGAGAGGGATATCCTCTCAAAGAGAGAGCGCATCGCCGCGGCAGTTGACAGCTTCGTTGACCTTTACGGAGACCGCACTGCGTATCTTTTTTCCGTTGGCGGCAGAAGCGAGATCTCGGGAAACCATACTGACCATAACCGCGGAAAGGTGCTGGCGGCGGCCATCGATCTTGATATTATTGCCGTAGCATCCCCCACGGATGACGGCACCGTTACCGTAAAGAGCGAGGGCTTTGAGGCGGATACGGTACTGTCAGGCGAGATCGCAGAGCCCATAGAAGAGAGAAGATTCACCTCGGCGGCTATCATCGCAGGTATGGAAAGAGCGTTCCTCGACCGGGGACTAAAGGTCGGCGGCTTCGTTGCCTATACCGTGTCAAGCGTTCTCAAGGGCTCGGGGCTTTCCTCCTCTGCGGCCTTTGAGGTAATGATGGGAAATATCCTCAATCATCTCTATAACGGCGGCGCCGTTGATAATGCGGAAATTGCAAAAATGGCTCAGTTTGCTGAAAACGTATATTTCGGCAAGCCCTGCGGACTTATGGATCAGATGGCCTGCGCCGTCGGCGGCTTTATCTATATCGATTTTGCCGATCCCGCCGCTCCCGTAGTAAAAAAGCAGGACTTTGACCTGACCCGTGCAGGCTACAGTCTTTGCATCACCGATACCGGCGGAAACCACGCGGATCTTAACGAGGATTATGCCTCCGTTCCTGCTGAGATGAAGGCGGTGGCACGCCTTTTCGGTAAGGAGGTACTGCGTGAGGTCAGCGAGGAGGAGCTTATCGGAGAGGCAAAAAGGATAAGAGAGACCCTGGGAGACAGGCATCTTATGAGAGCTCTCCATTTTGTACGGGAGAATAAGAGGGTCGAAGCCCAGAAGGATGCCCTCGAAAAGGGCGACAGCGAGGAGTTTTTCAAGAACGTGATCGCCTCAGGTCTTTCAAGCTTCAGATATCTTCAGAACGTGTATACCGTGAAAAACGTTTCCGAGCAGGGGCTTTCCGTTGCCCTCTGCCTTACTGAAGGCTTCCTTTCCGATAAGGGAGGCGCGTGGAGAGTTCACGGCGGCGGCTTTGCCGGCACCGTTCAGGCGTTCGTACCCACGGCTCATACTGCTGATTATAAGAAATTTATGGAAAGCATCTTCGGCGTCGGCAGCTGCTACGTTCTCAGCGTGAGAAAAGCGGGCGCTGTAAGGATCGTGTAAGCTATGGAAAAGAAAGAAAAGAAAAAGCTGACGGGCGGCGAGTTTGCCCTTCTTATCGGTAATTTTCTGTGGATGCTTGCAGTCTATTTCGGCTGCATCTATCTTCTCGAAAGGTTCGGCGTCATACTGCCTTACCAGATATGCACGGGCGTGTATTGCGCCGCCGCCATCATTCTGCCGGTGGTATCCGGCGTGCTTTCAGGGAAATTCGTGTCAAAAAAGACGGGAGAAGCACGCACCGATGCCCAAATTGCCCTTTCAAGAAGGCTCGTGCTTTGGGCGATTCCCCTAATTGCCGTTTTGCTTATTGACATTATAGACCTGTTTGTAGTAGAATACTTTAAGCAGCTGTTGTCGGTTTCCCGATAACCGACAGAAAAAGCTGGGAAAGGAATAGATCAAAATGAATTTACCGAATAAACTGACGGTGCTTCGCATCTGCCTCGTTCCCGTATTTATGATAGTTATGATGGCACCCATCCCCTACCTCGAGAATCACGAAGTGGTAAGGGGCCTTATTGCGGCAGTCATCTTCATTCTCACAAGCCTTACCGATATGCTTGACGGTAAGATCGCAAGAAAGTATAACCTTATCACCGATTTCGGCAAGTTTATGGACCCCCTTGCGGATAAGTTCATGGTGTTCGGCGCAATGCTCTCCATTATTTACAGATACGGCGATATCCGCCCCGTATTTATCTGGGCGGCAGCTATCGTAATGTTCCGCGAGCTTGCGGTGACCTCCATCAGACTCGTGGTAAGCGGCAAGGAGGGACTGGTTGTTGCGGCAAGCTGGCTTGGTAAGGTAAAGACCGTTCTGCAGATCGTCTGCATCGCAACCATCCTCATCGAGCCTGCCATCCCCTTCGCACCCTTCAACGAGTGGCATATTCTTTCCTACGTAACGATGGTAGCAATGCTGGTAATGACCCTCTGGTCAGGAATCGACTACCTCAGATCCTATTGGAAATTCATAGATCCCACGAAGTAAGAAAAAAGCACCCTCAACCGAGGGTGCTTTTTTAGTGAAGAGATAAGAGAATTGGTTGAATTCCGCCTTTGGCGGAATTCTTCATTTTCTGTCAAATTCGGGTTTGTCGGGGAGGAGGAACGGGGGACGCAAAGAACTTTTTTGAAAAAAGTTCTCTGCACTCTCAAAAAACTTTGAAAAAGGGATGGGTATAAATTCGGGTTTGTCGGTGTGTTTGCACTCACGATATCGTAGGGGAGCCGCTTGCTGCTCCCGCCCATCTGCACGCGAACCGGTCTTCAAATTCGGGTTTGTAGGGGAGTTGATGCAAAGGACTTTTTTGTAAAAAAGTCCTCTGCACTCCCAAAAAACTTTGAAAAGGGATAGGTATAAATTCGGGATTGTCGGGGAGATGATAGGTAAACCGTAGGGCGGGCAGACCCTTGCCCGCCGCACATCTGCACACGAACCAAACATTTAAATTCGGGTTTATCGGTGTGTTTCAAACTAAAATTTGATAAGCTGAAGAAGCGATTTGCACCCAAGCCTCCCTCCGGGAGGGAGGTGGCTCGCGAAGCGAGACGGAAGGAGCACTCGACACGAACGTTACTTGCTCGCTTTATAGCGACTGCTTTCCGTTCGTTCACGCATGCTCCTTCAGTCAGCCTTGCGGCTGACAGCTCCCTCTCGGAGGGAGCCTTATTTTCGTCAGCTTAAACCCACCGACAAACCTGAATTTGAAGGATATGTTCTTCCATAAAAAAACAGGCTGTCGCAATTTTTGGCGACAGCCTGATTCTTCGGATCATATAAACATTTCCGTTGAGAGGTATCTTTCTCCCGTATCGGGGAGAAGGGCGACTATAGTCTTTCCCGAAAGCTCCTTGCGGGCGGCAAGGATGCTTGCGGCGTGGACTGCGGCGCCTGAGGTTATTCCGGCGAGGATGCCCTCCCGTCTTGCAAGGGCTCTTCCTGCAGAATACGCCTCCTCCTCGGTCACGGTAATTATTTCGTCGATAACGGAAAGATCAAGTATCTCAGGCTTGAAGCCTGCGCCGATGCCCTGAAGCCCGTGGGCGCCTGCTCTGCCCTCGGAAAGGAAGGGCGAGCCTGCGGGCTCAACGGCAACGATCTTTACGTCGGGGTTCTTTTCCTTTAGATATCTTCCCACTCCGCTTACGGTGCCGCCCGTTCCTGCGCCTGCTACGAATACGTCGATTTTTCCCTCGGTATCCTCCCAGATCTCGGGGCCGGTGGTGCGGTAATGAGCGTCGGGGTTGGCAGGGTTTGTAAACTGTCCCGCCACTAAGGAGCCCTCGTTTTCACGGGCAAGGGCCTCTGCCTTTTCTATTGCGCCCTTCATACCAAGCTCTCCCGGGGTCAGCACTATCTCGGCGCCGTATGAGGCGATAAGCTTTCTTCTTTCAACTGACATCGTATCGGGCATAACGATCATTACCCTGTAGCCCTTGACTGCGGCAACGGCGGCAATTCCGATGCCTGTGTTTCCGCTCGTTGGCTCAATGATCACGGAGCCCTTTTTCAGCTTTCCGCACCTTTGGGCCTCCTCGATCATTGCGGCGCCGACTCTGTCCTTCACGCTTCCCGCAGGGTTAAAGGCTTCAAGCTTTGCGAGGATGGGCGCCTCGATGCCTCGGTCACGTGAAAAATTGGAAAGCTCCACCATGGGAGTTCTGCCTATCAGCTCTGTTATATTTTTGTAGATCATAGGGTTCTCCTTAATTACTTTATAGGATGATTTTATCACCTGAAGCTTTTTCTGTCAACGATAATTTTAAGCTGTTGAATTTCCGACAAAGTTCTTTTATAATAATAATATACCCAAAAGGAGGACTGTTACCGTGAGTCTTGAAAAAAGTTTTGAGCAGATGCACTCCGGGGATATTTATCTTCCCATGGAAAAGGAGCTGTTTGAGTATCAGCTCGGGTGCCTTGAAAAGCTTTACGATTATAACGCTACCCGCCCGAGCGAGCAGGAGAAGAGAAGCGAAATGCTTAAAGATATGTTCGCAGAGATCGGCGAGGGCTGCTATATCGAGCCTCCCTTCCATTCAAATTTCGGAGGAAAGCACGTTCATTTCGGCAGCTACGTTTATGCAAACTTCAACCTTACCTTGGTTGACGATACCCACATCTACGTAGGCGACGCTACCATGTTCGGCCCCAACGTAGTGGTTGCCACGGCGGGACACCCCGTTCTTCCCGAGCTTCGCGTCAAGGGCTATCAGTATAATTCCCCCGTCCGTATCGGAAAGAACTGCTGGATAGGAGCAGGCGCGGTGATAGTACCCGGTGTTACTATCGGAGATAACGTTGTCATCGGCGCGGGAAGTGTGGTTACGAGGGATATCCCCTCGGGAGTTGTTGCCGTTGGCAATCCCTGCCGGGTCCTTCGTGAGATTGGCGATCGCGATCGGGAGTTTTACTTTAAGAACAGAAGGATACCCGAGGAATTATTAAAGGAAATCAATGACTGAGAGAAGATTTATAATAACCGGAGATTACGGTATCGTGTGCCGTGAGTTTTTGCCGGATGACGAAAGGGTCACGGGGGTTATCCTGGGAGTTCACGGCTTTGCGGGAGATAAGGAAAGCTCAGTTCTCAGACTCCTTGCCGAGGAGCTTTCAAAAAGCGGCACTGCTCTCGTCTGCTTTGACTTTCCCGCCCACGGCGAAAGCCCTGCAGCCGAGGAAGGGCTCACCGTAAAAAACTGCAAAAAGGATCTTTTGGCAGCAGCAGAGTATATTCGTGAAAGGTATCCCAATGCTAAAAAAAGCATTTTTGCCACCAGCTTCGGCGGCTACGTTTCTCTTCTTTGCAGAAGGGAGCTTTCGGACTTTGCCTTTGTGCTGAGAGCGCCCGCCGTTACTATGCCGACGGTGCTTCTTGACACGGTTCTCAAAATCAGCGCCGAGGATTTCAGGTCGGCGGGATACGTGGATTGCGGCTTTGAGCGAAAGATCTCGCTCCCCTACGGCTTTTTTGAGGAGCTCTGCTGTCAGGAGGATCTTCTTTTGGAGGATTTTCATCTTCCCATGCTGATAATTCACGGAGATCGGGACGGTGTCGTGCCCCTTTTTCATATTCTTGAGTTTTCGGCAAGGCACCCTGAGGCCCGTCTCGAAGTGATCGAAGGGGCTGACCACCGCTTCAAAAACCCCGGTGAAACGGAAAAAATAGTCGCACTTACCCGAAACTACCTTTCGTCCTTAACCTGAGTGCAATGAAAAGAAAAACTCCCTTTCGGGAGTTTTTCTATATCAGTGCTTTGCGCGGTGTCTTCTGCCGCCTGCCATATCCGTTGCGCCACGGGAGCTCTTTTTGCCCTCGGGCTTGATCTCGCCTGCTGCCTGAAGAGCCATCTTTGTAAGCATAGGTCCTACAAGCTCATATATGAGAACGGAGAAAAGAACGATGTTTCTTACAAGAGTGCCGTCTGATTTACCCAGCTCAAGGGCTGTCAGTGACATACCGAGAGCAACGCCTGCCTGAGGAAGAAGGGTGATTCCGAGGAACTTGTTTACGGTAGGCTCACACTTTACAAGCTTTGAGCTTCCAAAGGTTCCGAAATACTTACCGAGAGAGCGTGCGATGATATACACCACGCCGATTCCAACGATAGCTACGTCTGCAAAGGCCGAAAAATCAAGCTCTGCACCGCTGAGTGCGAAGAACATAACGTAAAGAGGTGCTGTCCAGCGCTCGGTTCTGTCCATGATCTCCTCGGAAACGTCGCAGATGTTGCAGAATACGGTACCAAGCATCATACAGGTAAGAAGTGTGGAGAAGCCGATGTGAACTCCGCCGATCTCAAACTTGACGGTGGTAAGTGCAACCGTGAGAAGCACGAAGGCGATAGAGATGGACATACGCTTGCTTCGGGAATGGAAGAATCTTTCCGTGAGATGGAAGATGAATCCCATAATGGCTCCCAGAAGGAGGGAAAGGATGACCTCAAGGAGGGGCTCAACGATAACGGAGATAAAGTCAAGGGCGCCTCCGCTGACCATAGATTTTGCAATACCGAAGGATACGGCGAAGATAATGAGACCCACAGCGTCGTCAAGTGCAACGATGGGAAGAAGAAGGTCGGTAAGGGGGCCCTTTGCCTTATACTGGTTTACTACCATAAGGGTTGCCGCGGGAGCCGTTGCGGATGCAATGGCGCCGAGGGTGACAGCGGCGGGAAGAGATATTTTGTCGGGCATTATAAAATGGAGTCCGATAAGGGCCGC
This sequence comes from Oscillospiraceae bacterium, assembly GCA_015063955.1. Lineage (GTDB taxonomy): Bacteria > Bacillota > Clostridia > Oscillospirales > CAG-272 > Avispirillum. The sequence goes on from SVTD01000015.1 coordinate 21,417, forward strand.
GTCAACCACGAGAGTTGCCGCAACTGCCTGAAGGATACCGATAACCGTTGCCTGCTTACCCGTCTTTTTGAGAGCGGAAAGGCGGAACTCGTTACCGATGGAGAAGGCGATAAAGCCCGTTGCTACCTCAGTTATGATCTTAAAGGACTCAACGGACTCGATGGAGGAAAATCCGATACCCTCGGGAAGAGGGAGAGCGCCGAGGCAGAAGGGTCCGATAAGGATACCTGCGATTATGTATGCGGTTACGGCGGGAAGCTTTAAAACCTTTGCCAGACGGGACATAAGAAGTCCTGCAAGGAGAGTGACTGAAACACTTAAAAGAACAGCCATTTTCAACACCTCTTTTATTATTTAATAAATATGTAAAAAAGCGTACCCGTCAAATATAGCACTTTGATGCATAAGTGTCAAGAGGTAACGCAAAAAAAATCAGTCTGTCTGTAAAAACAAGCCGTATTGACAAAGATTAATAAAAGTTGTATAATGATTAAAATTTAAGCTTTGTATGCTATTTTGAAAAGCATGGAGAAAAATATGAAAAAGTTTTTTATTATGACACTTGCGGCGATCATGTGCGCCGTAATGCTCTTTTCCTGCGCAAAGCCCGAGCCCGTGGCTAAGGATATTGTTGACGATGACGGCAAGACCGTGGGCGTCGGCTACTACGACGGCGATAAGCTCGTTCGCGAGGAAAAGTTCGACAGCAACGGTAAGATCGCTAAAAGAACCGAGTACGATAAGGACGGCAGAGTTGAAAAGGTCGAAAACTATACCGGCGAAAAGCTTATGAGCGAGGAAAGCTATACCTACGAAAAGGAAGAGGGCAGCTATTCCAAAAAGGTTACCGTCTTTACAAATAAGGGCGTTACCGTTTCCGTTAAGGAAATAAAGTATAAGGACTCCCTCCCCGTAGAGGAGATCAATACTATCCCCTCCTCCGAGGAAGGCGTTTCCAACGTTGAAAGAGGTACCTATAAGTATCTCGATGACGGCAGCGTTCTCCTTACCATTACCTCCGATGCAAAACAGATCAGAGAGACCCTCACAGATAAGAAGGGTAACGTTGTCTACGATCACGAGTTCAACGACAAGGGCTCTGAAAAATCCTACTACAACGAGAATAACGCCGTCGCAAAAAAGGAATCCTATGACGCCGAGGGTAAGCTTACCTTTACCGTTGAAAATCAGTACGACGAAAAAGGCGTTATCTCCGGCAGTAAGACCTACGATGCAAAGGGCACACTTATGAGCTCCAGCGTCTACGTCTATAAGGATTCCAAGCTCCTCGGTATCTATAACTATTTCGGTGACGGCACTATCAAAAATACCGTCCAGTACGACGAAAACGGAAAAGCAACCATCCATAACGGCACATACGTCCCCCTCGGCTGAGGAGAGATGACCTGTTCGGATAATATGTGAAAATATCGGAAGGACCTTTTGAGGAAAGGTCCTCCCGAACCCTCCCCAAACCTTTTTAAAAAGATAAATTTATCCCCCATAGGAGCCTTTACGGCTCCTATGGGGGATAAATCTATTTAAAGAGGTTTTGAGGGGGCCCGGGGGAACTTTTCCTCAAAAAGTTTCCCCGGTATTCTCATACTGTCTGAATAAGTCATCTCTCCTCCGCCGAGAGCATACCGTCAAGCACGCGGGCGGCGATGGCGACGTAGTCCTCGCAGCTGCGGCGGTGGTAGTAGGCCTCAGTGCGTTTTTCAGGCTCGGGATCGGAGGGGCCATGAGGCAGATCAAGGAGCTCGCGGCAGATATACGAGCCGTTCTGTTCCTTAAATTCGCGGGCGATGCGCTGGATAAGGGCGTAGTGTTCCTTTTTTGCCTCGTGATCGGTTGTGTCTGAATAGCCGAAAAGAAGTCCCGCTACCATAAAAGCGCCCGAAACTGCTCCGCAGACCTCGCGGAGCCTGCCCATACCTCCGCCAAAAGAGGAGGAGAGGAGGGTAGCGGTCTTTTCGTCAAGCCCGGTCACGTCTGAAAAAGCCAGCACCACAGCCTGTGCACAGTTGTATCCTGAATGAAAAAGCTCTCTTGCTTTCTGTTCGTGGTTCATAATTTTCTCCTTTTTGGGAAATTCAAGATCATTATAGCATCTTATGCTGCGGATGTAAAGACAAAACGGTACATCTGTGTACTTGACAACAAAACGAGGTTTTGATAGACTAAAAACGAGGATACCCTCTTAAATTAAAACCAGAGGTATTGTTTATGGTCAAAAAATCAAAGAAGTTCAGGAAGAAAATGCCTCCCATAGTCTTTATTGCGGCTATTTTGGGAATCCTTTTGACGGCAATAATAGCCGTTATTGTGATTGGTAATATACCCCCTGAAGATGAAGAAAATCCTTTTTCACGCTCCATTGAGCAAAAGATAGAGAGCGAGAGGGCTGTCGGAGTTAATACAGATTATTCATATCAGTATCAGAACGCAGTTCTGGATGCTATAGAATATGACATTCTGAAGTATGATGAGGATAAGCTGTGCGCAACTGTAAGATTCACGTACGTTGACGTCCTGAAGCTTGCAGAGGGCTATGAAGAAGATATTGACGATGTTAACGATTTTTATCGGTATTGCATTGAAAGTATCGAATCGGATGACGCACCGAGCATTACTAAAAAGATCAACGTTGATTTTTATGAGATAAACGGCGATGAGGGAAGGGTGCTGATGGTTGAGGACAGCGTAGAGATGGCGGACGTTCTCACCGGCGGCTTTGCCTCCGTTTACAATGAGATCATAGAGGGGTGAGCTGATGAACAGAATTAAAAGAATAATATCTCTTTTGGCTGTAGTGGCGCTTGTTGTTTCGTTTGCCGTGCCTGCCTATGCCTATGGGGCAAATAATTCCGTATCCAAAACAGTGGTTTGCGGAAAAAATGAATACACTGTAGATTTTTATAAAGAGAACGGTGTGTTGCTTGCAGATGCTGAGGACCTTTGCGAGATCAGCGGGCATATCGTGAGCTATAAAAGCGGATCTGTATCCTTTTACATATCCGAGCCCTACGTTGAGGCTTACAGCATAAATCTCAGTAAGTGTAAGGAGATTTCCCAGGGCAGTTATGCCGTTCCCTTTGAAGAGGTAAGCGTCGCCCTCGGGATAGAGGTCTATGATGCAGAGGAGGGAAAGATCCGCGTTAACCGGACACCGAAGCATCTGATTGCCGATATGGATGCCATCTACGCTGATGTCAGATACAGAATAGAACAGCTTTTGCTCAACGATTTTTATTGGATCATGGAATCGTCGGCAAAAATATATGCAATTCTCCCCTTTGTGGGAAGCGGAAGTCTGGTTGGAGCTATTACGGGCTCCGACGAAGCTGACAGATATGAAAATGCTCTTTCGTCTATTATTGCTTCCGATGAAAAGGATATGACGGCTCTGTTGGACGCAATGGGAGATATATCGGGAGAGGTCCGGAGAAACGCAGAGATCCTCGAAATGGTCATGAAGCTGACAGCAAAGAGCGGTGAGCTTTATGAATATTTTGAGTCTATAGGTGTTAGTAAGGAATTTCTTGATCTGATGGCATATGAGCAGGATCCTTATGATATGGCGGAGAACTTTTTCGGAGATTTTTCCAAGGTGCTGGGAGCCATAAACTTTGATCATTTCCTCGATATATGCTATTTCTATGCCGTAGCAATGGATGCGGAAGAGTCGGTTTTTGCCACCTTGAAAACGGTATTTGAAGATACCGACGATGAGTATATCAGAAAAGCGGTTGATAAGGTACTTAATTATCACTACGGCGTAGATTTGGATAGCGTACTGATCTCGGATATATACGGAGGAATGGCGTGGGATATATCTTCCGAGTTTATCTGTGATAAAATCGGGGATATAATGTACGGACCTTACGAGGCAGCAATAGGTCTGGTGACAAAGGTGGGGGATAAGGTATTACAGATATCGGAAAAGTCAGAGGCATATATGTATTTCCCCATATTCGCTTCATATCAGCAGGATATTTCCTCATATTATTATGCCAATCGTAATACAAGCGATCCTTTGATGATTCATAATCTCCGCTCTGCGACCGTTATGTTTCTGAAGGCGGCGATCTCAGCATACAAGTATGCGGCATTTGATAAGAGCCTTGAATCCGTATTGAATACAGCCTTCAGCGTTTTGAACTCAGAGCTTGCAAATATTCTCAGCTATACTGAAAAGGAGTACGCTCCCGAATATACCAATAAGGAATATGCTGAATATATTGGAAGCCTCATACAAGAGGATACGGGCTACAGTGACGGCGGTAACGGTAATGATACATCGGAAGGCGATTATATAACCCCGGCGGAGCTCTGCGACGGATGCTGGGCAATGGATATTGCGGGAACATCATACTCGGAGGATTACTATATAAGATTTTATCCCGATAATACCTGCGAGTTTATTTATTACAACGGAGAATATCTGTTCTCAGAGACATACGGATATGACGGAAACGGTGAGCTTGCCTTTGGTGCGACACCCAGTTATTTATATTGGGAGGGTAACGGAGTATTTTCTTCCCGTAACAACGGCGCCATATCCACGTTTACCAAGGTGGATATAGAATACTGGAACGAAGCATATGGTAAATACCTGGAAAAAGAATCTCCGAGCATTGCCGAAATAAGTAAACTGCTTGAAGGAACGTGGTACTATTATTATAATGCAAACGGTAGCGATATAGTATGCAGTATCACCTTTAATCCTGACGGCACCTGCTCTGCCGGTATAGGATACGCAGCCAGCGAATATCTGAATTTTTACGAAGGAAGCTGGAGCTTTGTATCTAAGGCAGTTGACGATATCAAGCTGAATCTCAATCTTTCCATGACCTGGGGAGGAACGGGAAGCTACGAATCCACAATGATCTTCGAGGTCGAGGGAGACAGGATGGAATTTATAATTGATTCAGGCGATGAGATATACCTCATATACGGAGATTACTATGAGCGTGACCTGACTTACGAGGAATGGCTCGGGCGAGAATAAAAAATGCTGTCGCGAAAGCGACAGCATTTTTTGCGGGAAATTGTTCCTTAGATCAAAGACTGACCGTTGATCTTGAGTCTGAATCTGAGGCCGAGCCTTTCTGCGGCCTTGCGGCAGAGGATCATTCGCTCGAGGAATATCTCGAAATAGTCCATAACGCTGGATATTTCCGTGTCGATCTCAAGGCGAAGGGTGATCTCCTCGCGGTCACGGTCGATGGTGAGAGAATAATCCGTTACCGAGTAGTTTACTCTGTCGTGAATGTCAAAGGTGGTAACGTCGCGGTTGCGTACGCGGCTGCGGCGAACGTCAGACTTGTCCGCAAGGATAAGAGCTGCCGAAATGTTATCAACGGGAACGCCGGTGCCCTCGTCGTGATTTCCGATGGCGCAGACTACGGTTGCAACGTCCTCGGCGCACATTCCCTTGGCGAGAAGTATGCGGAACGCCATAACTGCACCGCTCTGGGAATGCTCAACACGGTTCACAAGGTTTCCGATGTCGTGAAGGTGAGCGGCTATTTTTGCAAGCTCGATCTCGTGGGCAGGAGCCTTGAGGGTTTTAAGAATATACTCCGCCGTTTTGCTTACCATTCCCACGTGGGCAAAGCCGTGCTCGGTGAAGCCCTGAACGGAGAGGGCGGCGTCTGCCTTCGTTATATACGTGCTTATGGATGGGTCGTGCTTAATATCTTCGTATGATACCATAATGATCTCCTGTCGGTTATTTACGTAATAATTCTATTATGTATTGAAGAAAAAGTCAAGTTATGTGTATGTAAAATCATTTTTAAATAACCGCTTTATAAAAATCACCGATTTCATTGACAAAGCGGCAAATATGGTGTATAAAGGACGTAGTTGTGTTATGTACGTAAACAAAACACAAGAAAGAAAAGGTAAATAATTATGTCAAAGCTTAAAATTGCAATTATCGGTTGCGGAAATATTGCCACTTCGGCACATATTCCCTCCTATCTTCAGCTTTCCGATGAATGCGAGATCAAGTATTTCTGCGATATCATTAAGGAAAAAGCAGAAAAGTGCGTTGAGAACTACGGTTGCGGTATTGCAATCGAGGATTACCGCGATGCAATCAACGACCCCGAGGTAGATGCGCTTTCCGTCTGCACACATAACCTTATGCATAAGCAGATCTCCATCGAGGCACTCAGAGCTGGCAAGCACGTTCTCTGCGAAAAGCCCGCAGCAAGGATCTACTCCGAGGCGCTTGAGATGCAGGCAGCTCAGCACGAAACCGGAAAGGTTCTTTCCATCGGCGTTGTTTGCCGCTTCAATAAGGCTGTTGAAGAGGTAAAGCGCAGAATCGAAGCAGGCGAGCTTGGTGAAGTATATCACGTGTTCATCAACTTCCGCGAGCATCGCTCCATCCCCGGTCTCGGCGGTGAGTTCACCACGAAGGCCGTATCCGGCGGCGGCGTTCTTATTGACTGGGGCGTTCACCGTATCGACCAGGTGCTCTACTGTCTCGGCGAGCCCGATCCCGTATCCGTATCCGCAGTTGCGTTCTCAAAGCTTGGCTGCGATATGGAGAACTATAAGTACAGATATATGTGGAGCGAGGATACGAAGGATACGAACGGAACCTATGACGTTGACGACTCCGTAACAGCTCTTATCAGAACAACGGGCCCCGTTATCTCCCTTGAGGGCGCATGGGCTCAGAATATCGAGGATAGGGATCAGTACCTTGATTTCATCGGTACAAACGGCGGTATTCGACTCAATTACTGCGGAAACTTCAGACTCTTCACGGTAAAGGACGGTGAGTTCGTAACCGAGGAGTGGGAAGCCCCCGGCGCCGATATGTATCTTGACGAGGTAAAGGCATTCTTTGAAGCCATCAAGACAGGCGAAAAGACCCGCGCCCATATCGATTACGCTATCAAGACCTCCAAGATCATGCAGGGAATCTACGATTCTTCAGAAACAGGTCACGAGATCGTGTTTTAATTGAAATGGAAAACCGCCTTCGGGCGGTTTTTTGTTTAATATTTAATATTTATTATTTATTATTTATTCTTTATTCTTTATTCTTTAACGGCACGGGTTTTGATCTTAAAGAATAAAGAATAAATAATAAAGAAAAAAGAATAAAGAAGGTACATTTTTGCTTTGGGCAAAAATGATTTTTATTATACCGTAGGGGAGGTGCTTCGGGACCCCCTAAAAACTCGCAAGCTCATTTTCAGGGAACCCTCGGCTTGCTCCTCCCGCACATCTGCATGAGAACCGGTCTTCAAATTCGGGTTTATAGGGGGGAACCTACTTTCTTTAGAAAAAGAAAGTAGCAAAGAAACCTCAAAAAGACAAAGATATCTAAAAGGCAAAAGCCAACGCTATACGGGAATAACCCCGAAAATGAACGAGTTCATTTTCGGGGTTTTCCCGCGTTGGCTGGCGCTGTAAGCGCCGCAGGGCCTTGCCCTGCAACTTTTGCCTTGCAAAGTTCAGCTACACCAATAGTTTGAAGTTTTTTGCGGAGCGCCGTACGATTATTGTTCTCTTTGGCTTCGCCTTTCGGCGAAGCGGGTGCGAAATTGCTGAGGCTACAATTATTGCTTTCTTTATTTTCGCACTAAAAAGCGACCGTATCCCTCCCCGACAAACCCGAATTTGAATATCCTTTTCAGCGGCAGTGTAAGAATCAACAAAATTGTGTTTAAAAATAAGAAAATGCTATTTATTTTCACAAAAAGATAGTGTATAATGATTGTAACTATAAATTAAGTGAGGTACGGCTATGAAGCTTCAAAAGACTCCCTTTTCTGCGGCGCCCTATATGGAGCGCGCAAAGGAAATCCTTGCACAGATGACACTTACCGAGAAGATCGGTCAGCTGACGTTGACGGGAACCGTCCGCAGTCTTGACGAGGATATGATCCGCGAGGGCAAGATCGGAAACTTTCTGAACGTTCCCGACGTATCTGCGGCAAACCGCCGTCAGCGCATTGCCATCGAGGAGTCCCGAATGGGTATTCCCCTTCTTATCGGACACGACGTCGTTCACGGCGACAGAACTCTTTTCCCTGTTCCCCTTGCAACCGCTGCAAGCTGGGATATGGAAAGAATTGAAAAATGCGAGATGCTTGCCGCAAAGGAAGCGTATTACGAGGGCATCAACTGGATCTATTCTCCCATGATCGATATCACCCGCGAGCCCCGTTGGGGTCGAATCGCCGAGGGTGCAGGCGAGGATAAGTTCTTCGGAAGCTGCGTAGCACAGGCAAGAGTACGCGGATTCCAGACGATCAATCCCGAAACGGGCTATCCCTATACTGCCGCCTGCTTCAAGCACTACTGCGGCTACGGCCTCTCCGAGGCAGGACGCGACTACGAGACCTGCGATATAAGCGACAGAACTCTCCACTCCGAATATCTCCCCGTATACCGCGCAGCAGTCGATGCAGGAAGCATTACCTGTATGTCCTCCTTCAACTCCATGAACGGCGACCCCGTTTCCGGCTCACACTATTATCTCACAGAGCTTCTCCGTGACGAGTGGGGCTTCGAGGGTATGGTGGTTTCCGACTGGACAAGCATCTGGGAGCTCGTCAAGCACAGAGTTGCAAAGGACGGAAAGGACGCTGCCCATCAGGCTATCCTCGCAGGAAACGATATGGATATGCACTCCGACGTATATCTCAAGTACCTTGAGGAGCTTGCTGCCGAGGATCCCGCAGTTCTCGAGGCTATCGACACCAGCGTTCTTCGCGTTCTCGTTACGAAGCTTGCCATCGGTCTCTTTGAGAACCCCTACAGGGAAGAGGACAATATGAAGTATTTCCTCAAGGAGGAAACAAGAGCCGCAGCACGCGATATGGGTGCACATTCCGCCGTTCTTCTCAAAAACGAAGACAATATCCTTCCTTTAAATAATAATATAAAGAAAAAATATCTTCTCACAGGCCCCATGGCAGATGAGAGATTCGAGGCTATCGGTCTCTGGGGCGGACGCGGTGACGTTAACACCATCGTAACCATAAAGAACGCTCTCGAGGCTGAGGAAAACGTTGAGATCGTATATATCAAGGGCTGTGAATTTGAGGGTGACGACTGCTCTCAGTTCGAGGAGGCTGTTCGCCTTGCGGCTGATTGCGACGCCATCATCTACGCCTGCGGCGAGCCCGTTCACTGGGCAGGCGAGCACGGCGGACGTGCAGAGATCGACCTTCCCACACCTCAGAACGATTATCTCAAGGCGCTCAAGTCCACGGGAAAGAAGATCATCTCCGTTCTTCTTACAGCCCGTCCCCTTGCGTGCACCACTCTTGACAGCCTTTCCGATGCTGTTCTTCTCGGATGGCATGCAGGAATCGAGGCAGGTAACGCCGTATGCGACTTGCTCTTTGGCAGAGTATCTCCCTCCGGCCGCCTTCCCGTAACCTTCCCCCGCGCTACGGGTCAGATCCCCCTCTACTACGCAAGCTATCCCGGCGGACGCCCCCGCGGTTCCGACGGCATCTCCCGCCACAGATTTATCGAGGATACTCCTCTCTACTGCTTTGGCTACGGCCTTACATACGGCGAGGTAGAATACTCTGCTGTTGAGATCGAGAATCCCACCCTTCGCGACGGCGATGAGCTGCGCGCATCAGTAACCGTCAAGAATATCAGCGATACTGACATAGAGGAAGTGGTTCAGGTCTACTTCTGCGACCTCGTTTCCTCACTTGCAACACCCGATAAGCTTCTGTGCGATTTCGAAAAGGTAGCCCTGAAGGCAGGCGAGGAAAAGACCGTTTCCTTCTCCATCCCCACGGAGCGCTTCGAAATGATGACAAGAAAGCTCACCCGCGTTCTCGAGCCCGGCGATTTCAGACTTTATATCGGCAAAAACTCCGATACCTGGAACGGCGCGGATTTCGTGGTTGTTGAATGAAAAATTAAAAATTTAAAATGAAAAATTATTGTTGAAAACCGCCTTTGGCGGTTTTCTTCATTTTATATAAATTCGTATTTATCGGTGAGACGGTATTGGTGTTTCGTAGGGGCGGATTCCATATCCGCCCGAAGGTGAAATAGAGGTTACAGACCAAATTATGTGGGTGAAAAATCGTTTTTTCGGGCGGATATAGAATCCGCCCCTACGATAAGAACGCGCGAACGCCACCTTCGTGTGTCATCCTGAGCGGGGGAGTTCGCCGAGGTTCAGCACGTTCGACAAACTGAAAATTACCGTTCACCTCCGTAGGGGCCGACCTGTGGTCGCCCGCGGGCGCACGCAGTGACGCCCCTACAGTTGACTTGTCAACTGTTTAACAACCCGAAATTCAAAATAAAAATGAAGAAATCCGCCGATACTCACTAAACGATGATCGCAGGTGACTTGGCGGATTTCAACGATACTTATTACTTCTTCACTATTACCTCTTACCTAAACAAAAACCCCCGAAGCTACCTTCGGGGGTTTTGGAGCTGATAATGAGATTCGAACTCATGACCTCGTCATTACCAATGACGTGCTCTGCCAACTGAGCTATATCAGCACCACAGCCTGATAATTATATCAAAAGGAAGAAGGTTTGTCAATAGCAAAAGCGAAAATGTAAAAAAATAATTTTTCTCTGAAAAAATTTTTAAAAAAAGAGTAAATTTTTTGAAAAAAATAAAAAGCCGAAAAGCCGGCATTTGTGCATTTAGATAAAAAGCAAAATAACGCAACACAAGATATAGATACGAAAAAGCATATTGTGCGCAATCCTTTGGTGAAACTGCAAAAACCCAATGAACTCAAGGGGTTTCGGGGTATCCGCTGTTTATACATTGTACAAATTTTTCCTTAAAACCTATTGACAATTTGACATATCGATGATAGAATTGTATTACCAAATTTAATGGAGGTATATACCCTATGAAAAAAGTTTTAGCGCTTCTTCTCACGGCAGCTATGCTTCTCTCCTGCATGATCGTTGGTATTTCCGCGGTAAGAGAGCATGCTACTAACGTTGAGACTGTAGTTACAACAGATAAGGCAGCTACAAATACAGCGAATTTCGTTGGCTTTGAAAACTCCTTCTATGCTGATAACTACACATTCTCCATCACAATGAAGTCCTGCACAGCAGACTTCGGTCAGATGGCAGAAAACGTAGGTTTCCTTGAGGGAACACCTATCATCAACATGACAGCTGGTACAATTGGTTGGACAGGCACTTCTGAGACTGTTTCCTACACCTTCGCTGACAACACCTGGTACACAATTCAGTACGAGGTAGCTGGCGGCGCAACTGTTGTATCCGTTAACGGCGAAGAGATTGGCACAGTTAACAAGACTATCCGTGCTATGCTCTACGGCTCCTTCTATGCAAGCTATGTAACCGAGATCTACTTCAAGTCCGGTTCCGACTATGCCCTCTATGAGGACTTCGAGGACGGCACTGACGACGTATTCTCTACAGAGGTTACAACATTTGAGGACGTTCAGCAGAACGTAAGCTACGAGAACTACAACGTAACTTACAACGAGTTCGGCGCAGCTACAAACTCCGCTAACTTCTCCGGTCTCCGTTACAACGATCCTTACTGGACAGATAACTACAAGTTCACAATCACAATGAAGTCCTGCACAGCAGACTTCGGCGATATGGCTGAGAACACAGGTTTCTGTGACGGTGTTCCGATCATCAACATGAAGAACGATACAATCGGCTGGAACGGCCAGTCCGCAACTGTATCCTTTGATTTCCAGGATGACACATGGTACACAATCCAGTACGTAGTTGCTGGTAACACAACAATCAAGGTAGACGGCGAAGTAGTTGGTACTATCGACGCAGCAATGCCCGGTAACTTCTACGGTTCCTTCTACAACTCCTACGTTCGTTTCGTTGGCTACTCCGACGGTAACTACTATGCTCTCTATGAGGACTTCACAGACGGCAAGGACGACGTATTCTCCACAGAGCTTTCTTACTTCACAGAGGTTGGCAACAAGTATGACCTCGGTATGAAGTACTGGATGTTCGACGCTAACAATGCATACGTATATGCTACAGGCGCAGCTAATGCTGACAGCATTTCTCTTGATATGATTCTTGAGGACGCTGAGGCTGGCTTCCGCGCTTCCTACTTCGGCGACGGCATCGTATTCGGCAACGACTTTATCGGTGTTGGCGGCGCTACACTTCCTTACACATTCAAGACAGGCGTATGGTACCACCTCGAGTACGTTGACGCTGGTGATAACGTTGCAATCTACGTTGACGACGCTTACGTTGGCTCCGTAGCAGTTGCTGCAATTGCTCCTTCCGGTCTCTGCGGTTCCGGTATCATGGTTGGTATCGACAACTTTGCATACAACGGCGAAGTTGAGGACTTCGAGGACGGTTCTTTCAACAAGTTCAACTATGACGGTAACGGCGTAGCTTATGACTACGATTTCGCTCCCGTTAAGGAAGAGACAATCTTCGACAAGCTCCCCGCTCCCGAGTACGCTGGCCAGGCTCTCCTCATCGAGAACTCCTGGGACGGCGAGGCTGGCTACGTAGAGCAGGGCAACCTCGGCAACCTCGGCGATCACTACATCGTTGACTTCAACCTCGCAATTCTCCCCACAAACGATTCTGCTGACGGTAACTTCTTCGAAATCTGGACAAACTGGAATGCCGGTTCTCCCATCCGTTGGAAGGTTGGTACAGAGTTCGCTGGTAAGGACGAGGACCTCGTTCAGATCGAATGGGGCGAAGCTACAATCGATAACTTCCACCGTGTAACAATCGAGTTCAAGAACAACAGAGGTTACCTCTACCTCGATGGTCAGGAGATCTACAACGGTCTCTGCGGTTCCTACAAGGATCTCAGCCTCATGATCATGATGAACTGGAATGCTAACGCAATCATCGATGATTTCGCAATCTACAACGGCGACCTTGAGCTTATCAAGGATGCTACAGACCTCAAGACAGGTTCCGGCTACGGCTACGGTAACAACATCGTTAAGTGGATCGACGTTGACGCTGATTGCGACACCAACGGTCACATCACAGGTAAGACAACAATGGAGTATGACTCCACATGTTACTCCGAAGGTAACAACCAGACATGGTGTGCTGTTTGCGGCGAGCTCAAGGAAAACCGCGAGATCGCTCTCAAGGACCACGTATGGGCTGGCTACGACATGAACAGAAAGACTGACACAGGTCTTGTTTACACATACTGTAAGAATGACGGTTGTGTAGAGAAGAGATACACAACTCTTCCCAACAACTACAACGGTAACCTTTACCAGTTCTTCGATATGCAGGACGACTTCGTTCTCGTATTCGGTAACGAAAAGGCAGTTGACGATTACTCCGGTCTTGATAAGTACCTCACAGATACTGACGGTAACGTTATCGAGTGCTGGAAGGTTGTTGACGGCGCTCTCGAGTTCCTTGGCCAGGCTGTATACGACGAGTTCTGGGGTATCGAGTCTGCAAAGATGCCCGTTAACGACTGGTCTGTAAGCTACGACTTCTTCCTTGATGAGTCCAAGCACTGGACAAACGAGGACGGCGGCGTTGACTACGAGTGCTTCTTCATCCGTTGCTGCGGTTCCGCAGGCTACCAGCTCCAGGTTGGTTGGGACAGAATCAACGAGCAGCTCTTCATCAGAAAGACTGACGGTTCTAAGGTTCTCGCTACTTGCGACTACACATTCGAAGACCTCACAACATACAACTTCAAGGTTGCTTGTAAGTATGAGGGCTACGGCTATACACACGAGGATGACTCCCTTGAGGCTCCTTGGTACGCTGAAATCGCTATCTTCGTAAATGGCGAAAAGGTTCTTGCATACGGTGATCTCGAGGGTAATGATCAGTACTCCATCTACGATATCGCTTACGGTACAGACCTCGGCGCATACCACAAGTTCCCCACATTCGGTCAGTTCGGTACATCCTACACAATCGATAACCTCGCATTCGGTTCTTACGACTTCGAGA
>SVTD01000091.1 GCA_015063955.1 Oscillospiraceae bacterium
TGTTTGCGAAGTCGAACCCGACCATAGGGAGGGCGCCCCCAAGGGGCGGGATCTACGAACAAGCTAACGGTAAAGTTTATTCTTTCCGCAGATCCCGCCTTCGGCGCCGTCCTAAGGGACGGTTCGACTCCGAAAACATCATACTATGATGTTTTCTCCGCTCAGGATGACGCGGAGGGAGCGTTTGCCGAATTTCAAACAGTTCGACAAACCCAAATTTACCCATCCCTTTTCAAAGTTTTTTGGGAGTGCAGAGGACTTTTTTTCAAAAAAGTCCTTTGCATCAACTCCCCGATAAACCCGAATTTGAACGATAATGGACACGGGCTTTTGAATCCCGTTCAAGCTTTCCGCAACAAAAAAGGACATCCGCTTGGATGTCCTTTTTGCGCCGATATTACTGACAACTATTCTATTTCAATTCGTATTTCCATTCTTCATTTTCTTTAATGAAGCATTGGCTTCGCCAATATGAAGCATTTGCTACGCAAATATGAAGCGAAGCGCACTTTTCGTTCTCAATGTGCCGTAAGGCACGCTTCATAGCCGAAGGCGACTTCATTTTTCATGCACCGCAAGGTGCGCTTCATTTCCGCCACAAAGAAAAAAGCAGATGCAATAGCATCTGCTTTTTTCTTTGTGGCGGAAAGGGAGGGATTCGAACCCTCGAACGGGTATTAGCCGTTACACGATTTCCAGTCGTGCGCCTTAGACCAGCTCAGCCACCTTTCCGTGTGCGATCCTTAAATCGCTCAGCTATTATATCACACCAAAAATTAAAAATCAACCCCTTTTTGATATTTTTTTGCTTTTTTAAAAAAGTTTTTCTTCCTCCGCATAACCCGCGCCCACCTCTTCGGTATTGCGTTTTCCCGCGTTTCTGTTATAATAGTTATATACATCGAAAAAACAAGGAGTTAATATGAACGCTCTTTATACTGCCGAAATTTCTACTGCTTTCGGCACGAAAAGTATTTCCGTTATCGCAATGAACATTCTTGACGTGGACGAGGAGATCGACATTCTCACCACCTCTGCGTTTCTGCGATCCTATGCACCCACCCCAAAGACAATGTTCGCCGCCCTAAGCTGTGCAGGCATCAGCGTGCAGGACCTTTCAGCCGATCCCGAGATCGATCTGCGAGAGCTTTGCAACGTTTGGCTCTCCAAGGAGATCACGGGAGCCGGCATTAAGAGGATCGGCTGCGTTGAAATGAGCAGATACACCCCCGACAGAAGCGGGATCTACGGAAACGAGCAGGCAATTCTCAATGCAATAAAGGCATATTTTCAGATGCTTGACGTTGCCGCAACGGGCGGAATAAGAATGAAGACCGTGGCTCTTCCTCTTCTTGGCGCAGGCCGCCAGGAGATCTCGGGAAATCTCACCCTGCTCCCCATTCTTAACGAATGCGTTGATTTTCTGAAACGAAACGGCGCCGTTGAAAGGATCCTCTTTATCGACATCAATCAGAGCAACGCCTTTCGTCTTGCTCAGGTAATGAGCAGATCCTATTCCATGATTTGCGAAGCTGAAAGCACTGCCAAAACACAAGCCACCGCACCTGCTTCGGGCGGCGCTTCGGCATTCATCAGCTACACCACCGCCGACCGGAACGTTGCGGACAATCTTTGCGCAAAGCTTGAGGCAAGAGGCGTAAAGGTGTGGTACGCGCCGAGAAACGTCCATAACGCATACGCCTCGGATATTGCAAGGGCGATAAAGGAATCGACCCATTTTATCGTTATCCTCAGCGAAAACAGCATGAGATCCGAGCACGTTCTCAACGAGATCGATCTTGCCTTCAAGGGTCTGCCCAACCGCATCAAGTTCAAGCCTTTGCGTATCGATACCGCAGAGTTTGCGCCGGCATTTGACTATTACCTTTCCCGCCAGCACTGGCTGGACGCCCACGTTCCTCCCCTTGAAAAGCGGCTTGAGGAATACGTGAATGCATTTATGGAGGATCTATGAGAAGAATAATATACGTTTTGCTTTCGGTTATCATCGCGGCCTCCCTTGCCGCCTGCGTCCGCTCCGATGAAAAGCAGCACGATACTGCCGGCCCTGCCGACACTACCGTGAAGGCTGAGGAGACCACGGGAGAAGACACCACCGACGGAAAAACCACCGATGAGGTCACGACGGATGCGGATACGACAGCCCCCGTGACTACGGCACCTCCCGTTACTACAGCACCTCCGGTGACAACGGCGCCCCCCGTAACCACATCTCCCCCTGTCACCACGGCGCCGCCTGTCGTTACGTATCCTCCCGCGTCATCGGATCCCGTAAGGATCACTTATCCCGTTTCAAACGTTTGCGGCGGCTCCACCTTCACGGGTCTTCCCACCCTTGCGACGGTTGAGTACACGGTAAACGATCCCTACAACGCCCGCGGACTTTCAAAGACCAGGGTGCCCTTTTCCTACGGCGTTGCCAGTGGCGGCGCTCCTCACTCCATCACCGTCAACAATCAGGCGACCTTTGACTCCTACGGCACGAATGCCCTCGCCTGGGATAACAAATCCGGCGAAAAGGTTCTTTATCTCACCTTCGACTGCGGATATAAGTACTCAAATCTCACAGAGCGCATCCTTGATACCCTGAAGGAAAAGAACGTTCCCGCCGCATTTTTTTGCACCATGACCTATCTTGACGACGAGCCCGCAGAGATCGCAAGAATGATAAACGAGGGTCATATCGTCGGCAATCACTCGGTCACCCACCCAGACTGCACCACCGTTTCAAGAGAAAAGCTTGCGTGGGAGCTCCTTGGCGTTCATAACTATATGAGAGTGAATTTCGGATACACGCCGAAATATTTCCGTTTCCCCACGGGAGCCTTCTCGGAGGACACGGTCGAGCTCGTAAACAGCGTGGGCTACCGCT
The DNA here is from genome assembly GCA_015063955.1 of Oscillospiraceae bacterium. Taxonomy (GTDB): domain Bacteria; phylum Bacillota; class Clostridia; order Oscillospirales; family CAG-272; genus Avispirillum. The sequence goes on from SVTD01000091.1 coordinate 2,894, forward strand.
CCGTATTCTGGTCTGTCGCTTATGCTGACTGGGACCCTCAGAATCAGCAGGGCGTTGAAAGTGCATATTCTCAGGTGACGAGCCGCCTCCACCCCGGCGCCGTTATCCTGCTTCACTCCACCTCTCCCGACAATGCAGACATTCTCGGCCGCGTTATCGATTACGCAAGAAGCTGCGGCTACGAATTCCGAAGCCTTGATGAGTACGGATATTGGAAATAAAGCTTAATTTTTATCTGATTCTATTGTTGTAACGCCTATGATCAAGAAATATTTTTTGCCGGTATTTATGCTGGTGGTTTTTGAAGCCGTTGCTTTCAGCCTTTGGCTGACAAAGGATAATATTTTTTATTTATTCAACTTCAGCTACATAGGTCTTTCCATAGCTCTCGGACTTTTTCTCCATATAAAAAAGTACAGGCACGCAAGACGGGTGACCCAGCTTTTGGTGGGAGCTTATATGCTGATTTATCTGGGATTGATCTGCAATGAAAATATGCAGATAGAGGGATTTTGGTATTATCTTTTCACGGGTGTATTTGAAGCGGCAACCATTCATTACGCTGTCGCAAAGATATTCGGCCCGTTGATCTTCGCAAGAGGCTGGTGCGGCTATGCCTGCTGGACTGCAATGATACTTGATTTTCTCCCGTACAAGGTGCCGAAGAATCCTCGAAAAAGGATCGGCTGGTTACGGTACCTGACTTTTGCAGTCTCTCTCGTATTCGTGTCCGCTCTGTTTTTAGCTCACGTGGGAAACATAGAAAAGATCATGTTCCGGGCGTTCATAATAGGGAACCTTGTCTATTACGCCGTCGGCATCGCTCTTGCGTTTATATTAAAAGACAACAGGGCCTTTTGCAAATACCTATGCCCCATCACCGTGTTTCTGAAGCCCATGAGCTATTTTGCTCTTCTGAGGATCAAATGTGATAAAAGCAAGTGCGTATCCTGCGGAAAATGCAAGAAAGCTTGCCCTATGGAAGTAGATATGACCGATAATTCGAGAAAAAGAAAAAACGGAACGGAGTGCATTCTCTGCTTTGAGTGTGTAAAGAGCTGTCCCCAAAAGGCTTTATAAGGAAATTCCTTCGGTAAATAAAACAAAAAACAGCACCCACGAAAGTGAGTGCTGTAATTTTTTGAATATTCTCTGAAATAAGAACTTATCTCTTGGAGAACTGGCTCGCACGACGAGCTGCCTTGAGACCGTACTTCTTTCTTTCCTTCATTCTGGGGTCTCTGGTGAGGAAGCCTGCCTTCTTGAGGGATGCACGGAATGTTTCGTCTGCAAGGAGAAGTGCGCGGGATGCGCCGTGACGGATAGCGCCTGCCTGACCGGAGAAGCCGCCGCCCTTTACGCTTGCAACGATATCGAACTTGCCCATTGTACCGGTAACCTCGAAGGGCTGGTTGATGATGAGCTTCATGGTCTCGAGACCAAAGTAATCGTCAATGTCACGACCGTTGATTGTTACAACACCGGTACCGGGATAGAGACGAACGCGGGCAACAGAACTCTTTCTTCTGCCTGTGCCGTAGAAATAAGGCTTTGCACTTGTATACATTTTCTGTTATCCCCTTTCTCAGATCTCGTAAGCCTCAGGCTTCTGAGCCTGCTGCTTGTG
>SVTD01000016.1 GCA_015063955.1 Oscillospiraceae bacterium
ACTGCTTTGAAACCATAGGCTCGATGACCTGATGGCAACGGTAGCAGGTACCAACGTTGTGGGCAAGGGGCTCAACCTCCTTGAGGTAGCCGCCTGCCTCAAGGTCTGTGAGGATCGCCTTACGAGCTTCAACTGTTGTCATGCCTGCGTACTTGCCGCAGTCAAGAACCTCGGGCTCGCCAACTGCAGCTGTGCCGTTTGCAAAGAGCTTGTCAGCAGCTTCCTTGTCGGCGGCGCCTGTCATCTTGCCGTCGTATGTGAAGACGCGAACGAAGGGAAGGTCGTGTCTCTGACCAACCTCGTAGTCGTTGGGGTCGTGTGCGGGAGTGATCTTAACAACGCCGGTACCCTTTGTCATATCTGCGTGCTCGTCGCAAACGATGGGGATCTCCTTGTTGATAAGGGGAAGGATAACGTGGCAGCCGTGGAGGTGCGCATAACGGGGGTCGTCTGCGTTGATAGCAACAGCAGTATCACCAAGCATTGTTTCGGGACGGGTTGTTGCAAGCTCAAGCATCTCGCCTGTTTCCTTTACGGGGTAAAGGAGATGATAGAAGTTGCCGGGCTTGTCCTCGTATTCAACCTCAGCGTCGGAAATGGAGGTCATACAGGTGGGGCACCAGTTTACCATTCTGTTTCCGCGGTAGATAAGGCCCTTGTTATAGAGCTTCATAAATACTGTCTGAACAGCCTCACTACAGCCCTCGTCGAGAGTGAAGCGCTCGCGTGTCCAGTCGCAGGAGGAGCCCAGCTTCTTGAGCTGCTCGATGATTCTGCCGCCGTACTGGCGCTTCCAGTCCCAAGCGCGCTCGAGGAATCCGTCACGGCCGATATCGTCCTTTGTGATGCCCTCTTTTCTCATAGCCTCAACGATCTTCGCCTCAGTCGCGATAGATGCGTGGTCCGTACCGGGAAGCCAGAGAGTGGAGAAGCCGGACATTCTCTTGTAGCGGATAAGGATATCCTGAAGAGTGTTGTCAAGGGCGTGGCCCATGTGGAGCTGACCTGTGATGTTTGGAGGGGGAATAACGATAGAATAGTGGGGCTTTGACTTGTCAATTACGGGAGTAAAATGACCTGCTTCGCACCAGGAAGCATATATCCTGTCCTCAAAGGAGGCAGGATCATAGGTTTTTGTAAGTTCCTTTTTCATTTTATATAGTCCTTTCGATAATTTTCTATTGGCTCCCTCCGATGGAAGGACCCGCTTGCGGGGGGATCCGTCCGGGGAGCTGTCGGCAGAGCCGACTGAGGGAGTAAAATAAAAAAACGCCCTGAAAAAAACAGGACGCAAAAGCGCGGTACCACCTGAATTCGCCAAAAGGCGCACTCTACGGAAACTGACATTTCCTTTCCCTTAACGCAGGAATTACGGCAAAAGCTACTGAGAAAGATGCCCTCTCCGTTCACAAAAGCGGCTCCGAAACTACCTTCAACTGCTGTACCGTACGGCATCCCACCATCGCCGCTCTCTTTGACAGCCCCTGCAGCCTACTCTTTTTCATCATAGCCTTTAGACAACTATTTTAGCACATAAATATTCCCTTGTCAAGGATGAAAAAAAGAAATCGGGCATTTTCTTCACAGAACTTCAAATCCGGGTTTATCCGGAAGGTATATTTTTTTATTTTATCCTTTATATAAGGATTATGATATGGTATAATGGTAAGAGAATAAGCACAATGCTTCAAAAAAGAAGGTAATACGTATGAGCAGGATTTTTTTCATAGCTGACACCCACTTTGGTGACGAAAGGATAAGAAAATACGAAAACAGACCCTTTGATAATGCAGAGCAGATGGACAGGCATATGGTATCTGCATGGAACAAAGCCGTTTCCTGCGATGATACAGTATACGTTCTGGGCGATTTCGGAGCTGACGGCTATGAAGGGGAAATACTGTCACTCCTGAACGGTAAAAAATATCTCGTCAAGGGTAATCACGACAAAAAATCAAATTCCGAATACAGAAAGCTGGGATTTTGCGAGGTTTACGACCACCCCATAATCATCAATGAATTCTGGATCCTTTCTCACGATGCCCTTTACGTGAACTCCAATATGCCTTACGCCAATCTCTTTGGCCACGTGCATAACTCTCCCATAGTAAAGGATTACAGCAGCCAGCACTATTGCGTTTGCGTTGAACGTATAAACTATGCTCCTATGGATTTTGAAGATATCAAAAAGCAGATCATCAATGGATCGGCACAGACAAGCGCACACAAATAACACCGGCGAAAAAGAGGTTTATTATGTATAATATTGATTTAGGAAAAAGTAATTTAAAGGTCCCTGCAGTTGCTGTAGGCTGTATGCGTATCTCCGATATGAGTGAAAAGGAGCTTGCCGCCTTTATCGATACTTCTCTGGCAAACGGCGCCAATTTCTTTGACCATGCTGATATTTACGGCGGCGGAAGCTGTGAGAGTGTCTTCGGCAAGGCAATTTCAGGCATTAAGCGAGAGGACGTTATTATCCAGACAAAATGCGGTATCGTTCCCGGAAAGATGTTTGATTTTTCCTACGAACACATTATCGGATCGGTTGAAAAAAGTCTGATGCGACTGGGCACCGATTATATTGACGTACTTTTGCTCCACCGCCCCGATGCGCTGATGGAGCCCGAAGAGGTTGCCCGCGCCTTTGACTTCCTGAAAAATTCCGGCAAGGTACGCCATTTCGGAGTATCAAATCAGAACCCGTATCAGATAAAGCTCCTTGAAAAGTATCTTGATATGCCTGTCTGCGCAAATCAGCTCCAGCTTTCTATCATGCATGCTTCAATGATCAGCTCGGGGATCAACGTTAATATGTACAACGATTCCTCCGTTGACAGAGACGGTGGAATTCTTGACTTTTGCCGTTTAAACAACATAACGATTCAAACCTGGTCGCCTATGCAGTACGGCTTCTTCGAGGGGTGCTTCATCGATAATGAAAAATTCCCTGAGCTTAACCGTGTTCTTGAAGATCTTGCGAACAAGTATTCCGTAAGCAAAACAACGATTTCCATTGCATGGATACTTCGCCATCCCGCAAAAATGCAGCCCGTCACAGGCACCACAAATCTTACACGTCTGACCGATTGCTTTAAAGCTGCAGACATCTCTCTTTCAAGAGAGGAATGGTACGCTATCTACAAAGCGGCAGGCAACGTTCTTCCCTGAGAATCATCAAAGAATTCACCGGATCATATTTATTTTTAAAAGCCTACCGCAAGAAGCGGTAGGCTTTAAATTAATATGCCTCGGCTTTTACTCCGCCGCCTTTTGTAAAAGCTCGGCGTAGTCGAGGAATCGGTCGAATTCCTCCTCCGATTCCCACCTGTAATTGTCAAATAACGTCTCACCCTCGGAGAGATACTGCTTGAGCAGGGTCGTATACTTGTCAAACTCAGCATTATCAAGGTCTGAAAGAAGCTTTATACTGTCCGAAAGCGCATCCCGATCGTCAGAAAAGCGTCCGTATGCCGCCTCGAAAAGCTCGGGAATAAGCTCCGCAGTTTTGGAAAGCTCTCCCGCATACGCCTGCTGTGCCGCACTGCTTGCGTAGCTGTTTGCATATCCCCCTGTCAGCGCCGTTGCCCTTCCGAGAGTATCCTCCATAGCAAGTCGGGCGTTTTTCCTGTTCTCGTCCCTTATGAGCCTGTAGGCAATATCCTTTTCGGGATCGTAGGAAAAATCAGCTCCCGTAAGATCATATACGAGACTGCGTATCTCATCGTCGTATGACTTTTCGGGTGCGGCAGGTCTCTTCGTCTGCCAAAGAGCTATGTCCTCCTCTGCCCCGGTCTTTCCCTGACTCTTATTTCCCGTCACGGGAAGGGCGTTGCTTTTTGATATCTGACCCTGAGGTATATTCAAAGTGTCTCCGGCATAGATCAGATTCTTATCCTTAATTCCGTTATTGGCGGCAATGGCGTCTACCGTAGTGCCGTACCTTTTGGCAATACTCGAAAGGGTATCTCCTTCCTTTATCTTATGGGTTGTCATTCTTTTCCTCCTTATTGCAGAATATCCTTTCTCTCGCATCATCTGAGAAATTATCCTCTCCCAGATTTGAAAGAGTAACGTTCAAGGCTTCGCTGAGGCTGTAGAGCCAGGAGGTCAGCCGATCAAGCCTTTGATTTGCGTTATCTCCTCCCATGGGAGGTCGGTTTACGTTAAATTTCATATATCCTCCTTTACGTTAAAAGGGGCTTGCCGCTTCAAGTGTCCTTGTAACGGAGGAAAGCGAAAACTCCCCTTCACCCTCAAGCCGAAGTCTGAAAAAGTCGCATCGGCGAGGGCGCAGCCTTACGTAATGGGCGCTGTTCTTTCCCCTGAGCTCTCTTTCCCTTTTCCAGACGCCGCTGCCGTCGTATTCAACGGAAAGAGTACACCTTGAGCCTACGGGGCAGTCTATCCTGAGAGCAACCGACGAAACGTACTTTTTATCAGGCGTATCAAACCCGAGCTTTCCCGTTTCGCACATCCACGAAAGCCGCAACTCCCTTGTAAGACCCTCCATGGGAAGCACTGAATATACGCGGCTCTCGCCGTTTTCATTGCAAAGATAGAAAAGATCCTTTCCGCACCGGCAAAAGCTTACGATATCGGGGCTGTCCTCCTTGTGCCAGATACGGCGCTTCGCATCGTATACGAAAAGAGTCCTTTCGCCCTTCGTATCCTCCATGGAAACGTAATATCTATCCCCACAGCTTCCCGCTATTGCATTTTTATATTTTTCACCGCCGAGAGCTGAGTCAACACCGACAGGCATTCCTCCGTCGTATCGCACGATGCCGGTATAGGTCTTATAGTAAAGCTCGTCGTTAACGAATACTGCACTTTTGGAGCTTCCCGCCTCGATACCTCGCTGGGCTGATTCCGTTACCGTAAACTCCGAGGGGTAGCTTCCGTGGATCTTGATTATGGCGTCCTCCTTGAAAAACACGGGGTTTCCGTCCACGCAAACACCGCCCGTAAATGCTCCGCCGCAGCCTACGCTTGCAGAATATGAGTCTGTCGCCACTCCGCGGAATCTGTTCCAGTTGGTAGCATCGCCGGGGGCGCTTGCGTATATCTCGTTGACACACTTACCGCTTGCATCCGTGCCGTATCTGCAGCCCCAGAGACGGTTTTTTGCCGAAATCACGAAATCCATCTCGGGCACTTCCCTTTTTACGCTTATAATTCCGGAAGAAACCGTCCCCACGTGATCCGATTCCACCACGAGAAAGGTCTTGTCTTGTGCACGGTTTATAATATTGTAATATCCGGAAAGCTCTGCGTCCTTTGAAAACAGAAGCTCTACAGTATCGTTTTTTGCAATACTCTCAGTGAATGTCATAAATGACGAAAAATCACCCTTTGATCCGTCATCGGAAAGCTTATAGCAATATCGGCGAAGCCTTCTGTAGGGGGAGGACTCATCGGCATCGTTGCCGTCAATATCACAGCACTCGAATGCAAATTCATAAAAGCCATCGCTGAGTGCGCCCTGCTCGTAGGAGGTGTGAAGCTCAAGAGGACCGACGGAGCCGTCCATCATATCGTAAAAGACCTTGTCGGGAAAGAAATAAACCTTCGTTCCCACCACAACAGACTGCTTTTCCCTCTTTGAAAGAAGGGTCGAGGTGTTGAAAATATCGTGACCTGTAAGGACACCGTCCTCAAGATAGAAAGCCTTGATTCTGTTTTCACAGTCTGCTACAAGGGCATTTTTTACGATATTTCCGTTGCTGTAAATATCGAGGCACATAATGTCAAATATACGGGCACCCGAAAGCTCTGCCTCGTAGCGCCTGTTTCTTGTGCTGATGCGGGGATAGTCAGCGCCCGACATATTTTTCATATCATAGAAGCTTCCCTCCGGCGTATCTCCCCGTCTGTCATAGCCGCCGAAGGAGCTTATCATCTTTCTTTCCCTCTTATCATGATTCTGAACCGGTATCCTCATATGCACCTCACAGCTTTACAGCCCGCTCTCCCAGGGGCATATAAGCGCGATTGTACCGGTCGGCAAACTCCTTGTAGGATTCCGAAAAAACTGCGGCCGAATTCATATACTGCGGTATATCGCGAAGGGAAAGATCGCATTTCATAATCAGATAATTGACGTAAAGACGGGAATAGGGATCAGGCACGAAAAGCACGCGGTTTCCGTCGCCGTCGGAGGTGATAAGAGTTTTGTCGCTTGTATCACCCTCGTGAGTAGCAGCGATCTCGCACACAACTGTATTTTCGATCTGTGCAAGCCATTCTGTCAGCTCCTCGCGGGAGACCTCATCCCCAATGGAACGTACTGCCGCAGCTATTGCTTCGTTTACTGTCATTTATATTCTCCTTTCTTTGTTTGTTAAAAATTGTAATAGGAACGGATCAATATCAGAAAACGCAAATCACGCCTACATATTTTTTTCATATGCAAAGGGGCTGCCGCAAATGGGCAGCCCCTTTGCTGTCGTTCCTCAGTTTTTGGCAAAAGCTTCGATAAACGCTTCTGCCGCGCTGTCCTGCCGCTGGGACGATTCTATCACCTCGGCAAAACGAAGAGGCACCTCCACTGCTTTTCCGGTCTGGATGAGCATATTCTCACCGTTGACCGCTACGTATCTTTCAGTATCATTTTTTGACGTGCGGGGAATGAAAACGGTCTTCATTTCCTCCGCGCTTCTGTTTTCCAAAACCTTTGCCATATATTTCACCTTTCCTTTAACTTATCAGTTAGCCTCGAGGACTGACGCAGAGAAAGAGGAGCAGGACTCCACTCTGAGCATATATTCCTCAACAAGTCTCTTTGCTACCTTCGTTGCCTTCCAGCCGACGGAGGAGCGCTGGTTAAGAGGGTCGTTGCCGTAGCCCTTCTGCTTTACGATGTGCTCGATACCGCCGCCTGCAATATCTGTGGAGCCGTATGCGTTGGCACCGATAAAGAGAGTGCAGAATACTGCCGCGCCGTCCTTGCCGCCCTCTTCACCCACGTAGATCTTCGCCTCGGTGGACTGAACGAAGCGGACGCCGCCGAGAGTACCGATCTCGCCCTTGAGAATGGCGGAGGGATCGGCATACTTCTGGATGTCCACCCACTGACCCTTTGCATCCTGCATGAGATCAAAGGCCACGTAGGGATGGATCACCGCAACGTAGGCACCGTCAATTGTAGGTGCGTTCATTGCCTTGAGCTGTGCTGCCGCGCGGAATACGTCGCGTACGCGAAGCTTACAGCCATCGGTGAGAGCCTTTCTGGAGGTGATCTCGGTCTCTGTGCCGTCAGCGGCCACGAGAGGACAGTAGTTTACGTTGGTACCGCCCATGATCTGGTTGCGGACTACCGTATCGATGGTTCTTCCCGCCTGATCTGCAAGCTGCTTCGTTGCCTCAACAACGATGGGGTCAACGCTTGTGAGCTCGATCATATCGGTAAGCTCCACGTAATCACCGTACTGATCCACCGTTGCCGTTACGGGAACTACTGTAAGCTTGGAGGCTGTGGGAGTCACACCCTCGGTGATAGGGGTAAGCGCCTTGGGAAGAGCATTGAACTTTCTGAATTCAATGGTCTTACCGCCGTTCTTGGGAATGGGTCGCTTCTGAGCAAACTGGTCAAACACGAGAGAAGGGCCTGCAAGCTCGATAAGAGTCTTATCGTAGAAGGTCTTCATCTCCGCGGAAAGACCGCTGCCCTCAGTATAAGAAGCGGACTTTGCAGGATCGTTTGCGTTGACAAATGCCTCAGTGCCGTGAACGGCGTCGCCTGCGGCAAAAAGCTGAAGATCGACAGATTCAAAATTGAAAGCCATTTTTATACTTCCTTTCTTTAATCAAAACTTTATTTTGGCGCCGTTTTCGACCCGACGGAGAATATCTCTGATTCCTCTGCCGGAAAGGCTTTCGACGCCGGACTGACTCTTGGCGGGAGCTCTCCCCGCTCCGCCGTTTTCATCGGGACGGGACTGAGAACACCGTATTTTTTCAAGGGCTGCAGCCACCGCAGCTCTCTCGGCATCCTTTTTCGCCGCCTCAATAAGCTCATCTGCATGAAGCGCCCTCCATGCTTCCTCAACGGAAAGCCCGGAGCGAAGCAGAGCCGGAAAGCGACGGTCGGAAAGCTCCCTTACAAGGTCAAAGCCTTCGTTCTTTTCGGAAAGAGCCTGAGCCTCAGACACAAGTCTTGCATACGTCTTTTTAGCGTTTCTGCTTCTCAGCTTTTCAAAAAGGAGAGTGCGTGCGCGCCGTGATTTCAGCTCGGAAATAACAGCATCGGCATCAGCACCGTGAAGCCCGAGAAGGAATGCTATCGTCTTTACTGCATCACTTCCCTCAGGCTCATATGAGGAGGGCAGGCTGTCACACTTCCCCTTATTATCCGCCGAATTATCTGAGAGCATTTCCCCGGCTCCATCGGCTTCTTTTGACACAGTCTGCTCTGCAGCGCAGCCCTCTGCCCCGCCCTCCCCCTCTCCGAAAAGAGTGAGATCGATTCTTTTGTCTTTCATCTTAGGTTCGTTCCTTTCATTTTCATTGCCCCAGCGCTACGGGCATCAGTACTCGCGAAGTACAAATGCATTATACGAACAGACACTCCCGCCTGCTCCCCCGGTTATACTGTTTTTGCATTTTAGCAACAAAGATAAACAAATTGACAACTTCCTAAAAAAAATGTATAATGAAAAAAATACCTTATAAAGGATATCGGTATGACTTTTACTAAAAAAATAGAAGAAATGAATCTCTTGGGCAACGGCATCACAAAGCTTGACGGATGCGTTGTCTTTTGCCTCGGCGCAATTGACGGTGATACCGTGACCGCCGAGATCACCCGGGAGAAAAAGAACTTTAAGATCGCAAACGTTCTCTCAGTTGACGAGCCCTCCCCCCACAGGCAGGAGCCTGATTGCCCCCACTTCCCCGCCTGCGGCGGATGCGACCTCCGTCACATAAGCTACAGCCACGAGCTCGAGGTCAAAAAGGCAGGAGTTGAAGCGGCTCTGAGAAAGGCCGGCAAGGGTGAGATCAAGGTTTCGGAAATACTTTCTGCAGAACCCGACTTCTACAGAAACAAGGCTGTTCTCCGCTTTGACAACGGCATCTGCGGCTTCTCAGAGGCAGGAAGTGACAACATCGTATCCTGCGACGGCTGCAGGATCATCCCGGAGCTCTTCTGCGAGATCGGCAGATTTACTGTTGAATTCTTCGGGGGGGACATTTCCGATCTTTCCTACCTTTTCCTCCGCAAGAACAGTACTGAGACCGAGATCAGCGCCGTTGTGGGAACACGGGAGAAATACAGCTATCTTGATATTGAAGGCTACAGCGAGGCTCTTTGCGAAAAATATCCTCAGGTAGTCGGCGTTCTTACGAAATCAGGAGATCACCCGGAGGACGGAACTGAGCCCGAGCTTATTTTTGGACAGGATTACATAGAGGAGGATTTTCTCGGTCTTTCCCTCATCGTTTCCCCCTGCTCCTTCTTCCAGGTAAATCACGCCGTTGCAGAAAAGCTTTGCAAAAAGGCCGCCGAATACGCCCTCTCCGGCGAGGGAAGCTTCGGCGCCGATCTTTACTGCGGCACGGGAGTTATCGGTATGGCGATTGCCGCCCTTCACCCTGAGGCATTTATCACGGGAGTTGAGATAAACGAGTCTGCCGTTGCCGATGCAAAGGAGAACGCAGAGGAAAACGGACTGACAAATATCGGATTTTTCCGGGGAGATTCCGCCGATTTTGCAAAGAGCACCTACGGAAGTATTGATTTTATAACGATCGATCCTCCCCGTGCGGGCTGCTCCGAAAAAATGATAAAGGAGCTTCTCAGGATCAAGCCTCAGCGTCTCGTATACGTTTCCTGCGATCCCCAGACCCTTGCCCGTGACCTGAAAAAGCTTACCGAAACAAAATACGAGATCAAGGACGTGTGCGCCGCTGATCTCTTCCCCCGCACAAAGCACGTTGAAACCATCGTGCTTCTTGAAAGAAAATGATGAAAGGAAGAAGTGAAAAATGAACGTAGTAGCTTATGAAGAAAGCTTCGGAGAAGTATCGTTCCCCGAGGGATTTGAAATAACCCTTAAAGGTCTGCCCATTGAAGAGCAGGCTCTGCATTACAGAACCACCTGCTATTCAAAGTATTCAAAAACCGGCTGGAGTGAAAGAGTATACGAGGGCTCTGCCGCCATGCTTCATAAGGATAGGGACGTAACCGCCCTGATAGTAAAGGACGGCATTGTCGTGGGTATAATGATCCGTAACGATTACGGTCGTGAGGTTCCCCTCCTTTGCGAGGAAAGCGTATGCACCTACTATTCCTGCGACAACAACGGAGCCGGCTACAAGGAGCGCATCGATTATACGTGGCTTATCTGCATTCCCGAGGATTTTGACAAAACGAAAAACAATTAAAATAAAGCGTAGCTGACGCCCCCCATCACTTGGATCACGGCAAAACTGCATAAGTTGATCAGCCCCCTCGATAGGTAAGAAAAGAGGAAAAAATGAAAAAGAGAAAGTTGGAAGATGTGGGAATCCGCCAGGGCGGATTCCTTCTCAAATTCGGATTTATCGGGGAGAAGGAACGGGGGACGCAAAGAACTTTTTTGAAAAAGTCAGACTAAATATGGGACTTCGCGTAAAACGCGAAGTCAGAGCGGACAAGGTAACGAAAGAATTAAGCGATTTTGAATGTCCGCGGGCACTCCCAAAAAACTTTGAACTATTGGTGTAGCTGAACTTTACAAGGCAAAAGTTGCAGGGCAAAGCCCTGCGGCGCTTACAGCGCCGGCCAACGCGGGAAAACCCCGAAAATGAACGAGTTCATTTTCGGGGTTATTCCCGTATAGCGTTGGCTTTTGCCTTTTAGATATCTTTGTCTTTTTTGAGGTTTCTTTGCTACTTTCTTTTTCTAAAGAAAGTAGATCCCTCCTACAAACCCGGATTTGACGAAAAAACTCCCCTGAAAATCAGGGGAGTTTTCTCATCATTTTTATCAGCCGAGGTTGTATTCTGCGAGCTTTTCACGAAGGAAATTTACAGCCAGGGTAATATCCTTTTCGGGGGTTGCTCCTACCTCTCGCTCGATGGTAAGGAATCCGTCAAAGCCCGTGGATGCAAGAGCGGGAAGGTAAGTATCAAAGTTTACGTCGCCCTCTCCGAGAGGAAGCTCAAGATAGGTTTCACCCATACCGAGAAGAGCTGCGTGGTCCTTTGCCTCTCCGCCGATCACTATGTTCAGATCTCTCTTTCTGCCGTCGTTAAGCTTGATGCCGTCCTTTGCGTGTGTGTGAACGATATACTTACCGAGAGTCCTGACTGCTGACTCTGCCTTATCGCCCGCGACCATTACGAGGTTTGCAGGGTCAAAATTTACGCGAACACCGCCGGCGCCAAGGCTATCAAGGAAGTCACAAAGGACGGTTGCCATTTCGGGGCCTGTTTCAACGGCGAATGCACTGCCCATGGAGTCTGCAAAAATTGCAAGCTCGCGCAAAGCCTTTCTTGCCGCCTCCTTCTCTGCTGTTTCACAGGCGGGAAGGGTTCCAATATGGGTGGTCACAACGTCGCACTCAAGCATTTTTGCAACCTCAAGCACTCTTTTGGACTTATCCACGATCTCGGGGTTCTTCTCCCCATCCATAAATCCGGTGGCAAAATCACCGCAAAGAGCGGAAAATACAAGTCCGTTTGATTTTACTATATCAAGATACTCGCGTGCCTTTGCCTCGGTCATATTCTTATAGGTGAGCTCGCTCCAATCAACACAGTAAACCTGAATACCGTCAACACCGAGTGCTGACGCGGCTTCCACGCCCTCTCTGAAGCTTCCCTTTCTCAGGGACTCAAGCATTACGCCTATCTTCATATTACATACCTCACTTAATGCTGCGAGAAAATTATTCTTTTGCTTCGGGAGCAGTTCCGTTCTCCTCTACGTAACCGTACAAACCGTCAAGATCGGAATCAAGAGCTACATTATAATACGATACGTTTTTCTCCTCGCCCCTGCTGTCAAGCTCGGAAAGCTTAGCCGTTTCATCCTCATAAAGAGAAACCACGTACTTACCGTCAAGAACGAGTGTTACGGCAGGGGAAGACTCAGAACCCTTTTCTGTCCTTCTCCATGAGCCGGAAAGATATTTCTTAAGCTCCTCAGAAGTCTCTATACTCAGCTTTTTGTCCTTCACAGAAGCCTCGATCTCTCCGGGAACAGTTCCCTCTTCTTCATTCCCAGAAACAAAGAACCTGTCCAGAACGCTTGCCGCATCAAGATCCATTCCGCGTTCTTCGGCATAAGCCACAAGCTCGTCGCACCTTGCATCCAGATCTGCCTTATAGTGTCGGCGATCCTTTTCCAAAACGTTAGCGTAGCCGTAATATATCATAGCAATTCCGTTATCAAAAAACGTGATCTCGTGCTGAGTTCCAACGGTTACGGTAACGACCTTGTTACCCTTGCCTCTACCGTCTGCTGACTCCCATTTTCCTTCAAAGAGGGAAAGAAGCTCATCTGTAACGTCAACCCTGAGGGATTCATCCTCTTCTCCCTCATAAGTGTGGATAACGACAGTTTCTGCCTCCTTCAGCGCTTCGTAGGTTGCCTCATAGCCGGACTCCTCGGTCAGCGCGCAGGCAGAGAGTGAAAAAATACAGATAACGCAAATAATCAGTGCAATTATTCTTTTCATAACTAATCTTTTCTCCTTTTATCTGTTGCTGAGTCGCTGTCTTCTTATGTCGGTGCCCTTAAAAACGAGGGGCACGTACTCACCGAAAAGACGGCTCGCGATTCTGTCGGAATAGCGCTCTCTCAGCTCCGTTGCCGTCAGATTCGTGCTGAACAGGGTAGGCTTTCTCTTGTTCATTCTCGTATTTATAAGGTTATAGATACAGGAGACTGTAAACTGGGTAGCCATCTCGGCTCCCAGATCGTCAACTATTAGAAGGTCGCAGTCGTAATACTTTTCGATACCCTCGGCGTCACCTCCACGGAACTGGACCTGCTGATAATCGTCCATCACTGACTGTACCGTTTTATAAATAACGTTATATCCGCGGCGGATGACCGTTACGCCAACTGCTGTTGAAAGGTGGGTCTTTCCAAGCCCCGTATCACCAAGGAGAAGAAAGCTCTTCTCAGTAGTGCTGTCAAAGCTCTCTGCAAATTCCTTGAGGGTTGAAAAATGATGCTTTATATTATCAAGCTCCGCACCCTCCCTGTAATACTTGAAATCAAAGCTTTCAAAATTCTGGGTAGCTGCAACTCTGCCAAGCTCGGAATCCGCAAGCCTCGCCTCAGCAATGGCGGCCTTCATACAAATGCACATATCAATGTCCACAAATCCGCTGTCGGCACATTTCTCGCACTCGTATTTTATATCCGTGAAATCTGCAGGGAAAGAATTTTCAATGAGAAGCCTTTTACGACGTTGGCGAAGATCCTCATTTCTCGCTCTGAGAGCTTCGATCTTTTCGTCAACGCTTCCTCCCTCAAGAAGAAATGACATTATTGCCGCGCCTGTCATAGAAAGCTTATTATCTATCTCTGCAATTCCGGGAACGCTCTCGTGAACTATACGAAGGTTTTTTTCCCTTCTGGCCTCCGCCGCCTCCCTTTTTTCGCGGTAGACGTCCAGCATTACCTTATAATAATTCTTTTCAGACATTTTTACTATCCTTTCTCTCAGTGCAGAGCGCCCTCTTCGGCGTATGAGCGACGAAGCGCTGCCTCAAAGAAATCATCTGTTTCAAAGCTGCCCTTTGAATCCTTGGCGCTCTTCTTATCGTGGCGATACTCCTCCATAGCGGCATTGACCTCGTCGATGGAGGAATAGCCGCTGGCATGCCAGCGCTCAAGAACCGCATTGCAATAAGCAACGGAGGCATTGCCCGTATTCTCAACGGTGATCTCGTATGCACGCTCGATCACCGCAAGGGGCATCTTCCATACTCCAACCCAGTTTTCAAAGGCTTCCTTTTCCTTCTTTACGAGAGCACGCTTGCCGATACCGAAAAGCTTACGCAGAGGCTTATCCATTGCGGCAGCCTCCTCAATGGCGCTGAGATGGGAATCAAGCTCCTCGTATCCCAAAATGCCCTCATCGAAAAGTCCGATGGCAAGCTTCTCAACGTAGCGGAGAGATTTCTTATTCATCTTTTCGCAATGAGCAAAAAGGAGCATTATATATTCAGGCTCAAGCTTCAGATAATCCAGAAGTCCCACCACCGTTTCGACCTCTGCCACGTTGAACATCTTTCCCATATACTGCTGGCAGGCGGCAAGAAGATCGCCCATTTTATTCTTTTCGATATAATCGGCAACCTCCTCGGAGGAATATCTGGGAAGCTGGGAGGCTCTGGCAACTGCCTTGGGACGGCTGACGGTAACGTTTGACTCGCCATCGCCCTCTGCCTTTCTGTCGCCACTCTTCTTCTGAGTAGCTTTTACCTCAAAGCCCTCACAAGCGATAGCACCTGCCTTCACCCAATACTCTATGGCGTGGTTAAAGCTTTTTTCAGTTATATTGAGAGCTTCGGCAGCAACGTCTGCCTGAAACTCAGTATTTGCAAGTATGTAAAGAAGCACCTTGAGACGGGTTCCGCCCGCATCGGAAAGCTTGTCCATAACGGGAGCCGCAGGTACGATGACGCAGGGTCCCTCAATGATCGGTCTTATTTTCATATGATGTAACAGTGCCTTTCTTGTTCTGTTCCAAAACTGCGATTTTTGCAACTGCCGAGGTGATTTTCCCCAAAAAAGGTTATATTCAATTGCCGTTTTCAAAGTTTTCCAATTGCATAAAACCCAAAGCCCTTGAAAACTCTGAGTTTTCCACAGCTTGTTGAAAAGGCTGTTGAAAACTAATTCGGCATTTGCATTTATTCGTCATTTGCAAATTATAGTGAGTCAATTGTATAAAAGGAGTTCGTTGTAGCTTTTCGGTACAAAAATACCGGGAAATATCATATTCTGTGGATAGCCCGTGCAGCCTCTGCACCCTCGCCTGAGGCATAAGCATTGAGATCAGTATCTCCGCGAACGCCGGAAAGATACTCGTAATATGCCTGAGCGCCTACCATTGCGCCGTTATCGCCGCAAAGGGAAAGAGAAGGCATATAAAGCTTGATATTCTTCTTTTTGCAAAGCTTTGCGATTCCCTCTCTGAGATGGGAATTTGCCGCAACACCGCCGGCAAGAACGAGTCGCTCCGTTTTTGTTTCTTCAATTGCAAGAGCCAGCTTTTTACAGATTCCGTCAACTACAGACTCTGTGAAGGCGCAGGCGATCTCTGCCATTTCCTCTCGGTCTATGGGCGCTTTATCGGAAAGACCTGCCTTCTGACGGAGGTTGTGAATATGGTTTACAGCGGCAGTTTTCAGACCGCTGAAGGAGTAATCAAAGGTATCGTCGTTGATGGCGGGCGATGGAAAGCGGATGTAGTCCTCTTTTTTTCTCTTACCTTCTCCGCGTGCCTCAAAGCCCTCGCGGGCAAGGGCATCCATAGCAGCTCCGCCGGGATAGGTAAGCCCCATTACACGTCCTACCTTATCAAAGGCTTCTCCTGCCGCATCGTCTCTCGTTGAGCCTATCTCCTCGTAGGTAGCAGGCTCGGGCACAGAATAAAGGGACGTATGTCCGCCGGACACCACAAGAGAAAGGAAGGGTGCTTGAAGTTCGGCATCTGTAAAATATGCCGCCGCCGTATGGGAACGGATATGGTCAACGGGAATAAGGGGAACTCCCAGAGAAAAAGCAAGGGATTTTGCAAAGTTCACGCCTACAAGAAGGCATCCGATCAGTCCCGGGGAATACGTTACCGCTACGGCATCGATATCGGAAAGGGTGACTCCGGCATCGCTGACAGCCTTTTCTACACAGGGAGAAACCGCCTCTATATGGGCGCGGCTTGCTATCTCAGGCACAACACCGCCGTAAAGGGCGTGGGTCTCTACCTGAGATGCTACTATATTTGACAGTATTGTCCTTTCATCCTCGCTCATTCTGACAACTGCAGCCGCAGTTTCATCGCAGGAGGATTCTATTGCAAGTATAAGCATTTATTTTTCCTCTCTCACCATAATTATGGCGTCTTCCAAGGGATCTCTGTAATATCTTCGGCGTTTGCCTATTTCCGTAAAGCCTCTTGAGATATACAGAGCTCTTGCACTGACATTCGATTCTCTGACCTCCAGAAAAGTGCGCAAAACCCCCGTATTACGGGAGATCTCAAGCATTTTATCAAGAAGCCCTCCTCCGATTCCCTTTCCTCTTTTTTCGGGAACGGTGGCAATATTTGCAAGATCTGCCTCATCAAGACAGCTGTACATAACACCGTATGCAATGATTTTAGTCATTTGCATATCATAGAGCATATACACGGTACAGCCCGGATTTTCAAGGGCATCGGCAAACATTTTTTCGCTCCACGGCTCTGAAGCAAAGCACACTCTCTCCACAGCGGCAAGAGCCGCGCTGTCAGAGCCCTCAGCAACGGAGAGCACAAGCTCCTCATCGCCGAGAATTATCTTATCAATTATTTTCATCTTCGTAGTTTTCGCTAAAGCCTATACTGAGAGCCTCACATATCTGGGAGAGGCATATCTTATATATTTCAAGATCGCCGCCGTAGGGGTCCTCGATCTCGAGGGGCATAACCGTTATCTTCGTCGCATAGGCGGGGAAAGCCATCATAAGCCGTGCGGCGTGCTCCCCCGTCATTCCGATAATGAGATCGGCGCTAAAAAGGAGCTCCTCCGAAATCTGGCGGGAGATATGATGAAAATCAAAAATTCCGATTTCCTCAAGGGCAAGACGGGCATTTTCCGAAAGGGGCGCGCCTCCTGCCATAAGTCCGCAGGACTCGGCTACGATACCGCTGTCCTTATATAGCTTATTGAAAACAGCCTCCGCCATAGGGCTTCTGCAGGTATTGCCCGTGCAGACGAAGAGATACCTTTTCGTGCTCTCTTCATTATTCATTTTATCAAGCTGAAGCTCACTGAGCATTTCCGAAATAACCTTCAAGTCTGTCACCGATATTAATACATTTTTTGCTGATATAGTCGTAAACGTAGCCGTTGCCGCCCTCTCTTACGTACTCAAGGCAGTAATAGATGGCAGGCCAATCCTCGGAATAGAATTTGAGAACGTAGGATTCATCTGCGAAAACTCTGGGCCACATTTCAGCCTCAATACTTTCGTCAGAAATAAGGTCTATAACCTCGCAGATAAGCTCTCTTTCCTTATCAACGTCAGAAAGATCGCCGCCTCCGAGAGTGTACTGGGAGATAACAGCCTCGTCCTCCTCGCAGATATAGCAAAGCTTGGGGTCCATCTCCTTGAGGGTGGGAAGACCGATATCCGCAGCGTAGTACACCGTGGTAGCAAAGCCGCTGTACTCAGTGGTGATCCATTTTTCGGGATCAAGCTCGCCTATACGGTAAAGCTTTTCCTGCATAACGTTATCGATAACACCGTATTCTCCCGCCTGATTCGTGGGCTGATAGCCGCCGGGAGCATAATTATATACAACACCGTTATCCGCCACAAGCTGATTTTCCTCGTTATAGGCAGC
This sequence comes from Oscillospiraceae bacterium, assembly GCA_015063955.1. GTDB lineage: Bacteria > Bacillota > Clostridia > Oscillospirales > CAG-272 > Avispirillum. The sequence goes on from SVTD01000016.1 coordinate 17,553, forward strand.
CTTTACGGTCTTTTCCTTATCTGAGCAGGAGGCAAAACCAAGCAGCAGGAAAATGACGGCAAGGGTAAGTGCAAGGATCCTTTTCATATCAGTACCCGAACTTTCCGGAAAGGCTGTCGTCGTTTTCGATCCAGTCCACGGTATCAAACACCGTATGGGTACCGTCCTCCTCGCGGACGATCACCTTTTCGATACCTGCATTGAGCACGAGCCTCTTACACATCATGCAGCTGCAGATATTACCGATAACATCTCCCGTTTTGGGATCGGTGCAGCACATATATAGAGTTGAGCCCAGCATCTGGTCGCGGGGAGCGGCAATGATAGCATTTGCCTCAGCATGAACGGAGCGGCAAAGCTCGTATCTCTCGCCACGGGGAATTCCCAGATCGTCTCTGAGGCAGCTTCCGCGGTCATTACAGTTTACACGGCCACGGGGTGCGCCGTTATATCCGGTTGAAATAATAACGTCGTTCTTAACGATGATGGCGCCAAAGCGTCTTCTGAGACAGGTGCTTCTTTCGGAAACAGTCTCGGCGATATCAAGGTAATAATTGATTTTTGAAACTCGTTCCATAAATACCTCAAAATATTTTTGTTCAATATATTATTATATATTATTCGACACAAGAAATCAATAGCTATGTTGAAGCGAAGAGGAATCCTTATCAAAGAAGTGCACGGCTTACGGCCTTGTGCCAGCCGCCGATAAGCTCCCGCCTTTGTTCCTCCGTGATCTCCGGAACAAATTCCCTTTTTCCCGAGCCCATTGCAAGGGATAAAAGCTCCTCCTTATCCTTCCAGAAGCCTACAGCAAGTCCTGCAAGGAAGGCAGCTCCCAAGGCAGTTGTCTCAACGGAGGAGGGACGCACCACCTTAACTCCCGCCGCATCTGCCTGGAACTGCATCAGGAAATTGTTTGCTGATGCTCCGCCGTCTACTCTGAGAGAGGAAAGCTCTCCCGCATCCTCCTCCATTGCTCTCAGCACGTCTGTGGACTGATACGCCATAGCCTCAAGGGCCGCCCTGACTATGTGTGCTCTCTTTGTTCCTCTTGTAAGGCCGGCTATGGTTCCTCTGGCATCCTGATCCCAGTAGGGTGCTCCCATTCCCGTAAACGCGGGAACGAAGTAACAGCCGTTTGTATCGGGAACACTGCGGGCAACGGTCTCGCTCTCTGCCGACGAGGAGATAAGCTTTACCTCATCGCGGAGCCACTGGATAACGGCGCCCGCAACGAAAACGCTTCCCTCAAGGGCATAGGTAGCCTGCCCTTTCTTAAGACTCCAGCCAACGGTGGAAACGAGGCCGCTCTTTGAAAGTATCGGACTATCGCCCGTATTCATAAGCATAAAGCATCCTGTTCCGTAGGTGTTTTTCACGTCGCCCTTTTCAAAGCAGCACTGTCCGAAAAGTGCCGCCTGCTGATCTCCTGCGGCACCGGAAACGGGGATCTCTCCGCCGAAAAGCGCAGGATCGCTCATACCGTAAATGGATGAGGAGGGCTTTACCTCCGGAAGCATACACATAGGAACTCCCACGATGCGGCAAAGCTCCTCATCCCAGCTAAGGGTGTTGATATTGAAAAGCATTGTTCTCGATGCGTTTGAAACGTCTGTTACGTGAACTCCACCCGTAAGATTCCAGATAAGCCAGGAATCAACAGTTCCGAAAAGCAGCTCTCCCGCCTCGGCTCTCTCTCGAAGCCCCTCTACGTTATCAAGGATCCAGCGGATCTTTGCTCCCGAAAAATACGCATCGGGAACAAGGCCTGTTCTTTCGCGGATAAGCTCTGTGTATCCCGCCTCCTTCAGGCTGTCACAGAACTCTGCTGTTCTTCTGCACTGCCATACGATGGCATTATAAACGGGCTTACCCGTACTTTTCTCCCATACTATTGCAGTTTCTCTCTGATTTGTAATTCCTATTGCGGCAATCTCCGATGCATTTGCACGGCAATTATCCATTGCCTCCCGAACGGAAAGTAGCTGCATACGCCAGATCTCCTCCGCATCGTGCTCGACCCAGCCTGCCTTCGGAAATATCTGAGTGAATTCGTGCTGTGCTACGGCTCTTATATCTCCCTTTTTGTCAAAAAGCATTGCGCGAACGCTGGTCGTTCCGCTGTCCAGCGCGAGAATATATTTCTTCATATCTGTTTTCCTTTTACTTTATCCTTTCAACTATCCAGTCGCAGAGCTCCCGGTGAACGCGGGCTCTGTCCTTTTCGTTTATTATTTCGTGGCGCTGTCCCTCGTATAAGAAAAGGCTGACGTCCTCTATACCGACATCCCTGTAGAGCTTTGCAAGAGAACGGGGACCCTTTCCGTAGGAGCCTACAGGGTCATCCCCGCCTGCCGTTATGAGGATAGGAAGGCTCTTCGGGATCTTATGGATATCCTTTTTCCCTGCAAGAAACAGAAGGGTGTCATAAAGGGTAACGAAGCCTCCCGCTCTAAAGGTATAGGTGCAGAAGGGGTCCTTATCGTAACGCGCCACTACTTCCCTGTCAGAGGATATCCACGCGTGCTCTCCCTCCTCTGCAGGAAAACGGCTGTTGTAGCCGGAAAAGGAGATGCCTGTGAGAAGCTTTGAAGGGTGGCGGAATCCGTAAAGCTTTCCGATAAGCCCTGCCAGCCCTCTTCCTAAAGAAAGAACAGCGGCAGGCGGAGTGCCGGTGCCAACGATGATCGCACCGCTCACCTTAGGTCCGCAACAGGTAATAAACCTGCGGGTAACGAAGGAGCCCATACTGTGACCGAGAATAAAATTGGGCACAGAAGGATATTTTTCCTTAACGTAATCGGTGACCCGTTCAGTACACCTGACAAGGAGCCCGCTTCCGTCCTTTTCGCTGATATAGCCGAGATCGCTTTCCTTTTTTGCAGTTTTTCCGTGGCCGGGATGATCGTGACCGACTACGGCAATTCCGCGGCCCATCAAGTAGCCGGCAAGCTCATCGTATCTGTCTATATACTCAACCATACCGTGAACGATCTGCAAAACTGCCACCGTCTCCCCCTCGGGAGTCCATTCGATGCAATGAAGATTCTCGTTTTCACAGGAAATGAAAAATTCTTTTTTTGCCATACCGCACCTCAATAATAATCAAGAATCTGTTATAACAGTATTATACCATTCCTTCCCCCCCTTTTCAACAGGTTAGACCGAATGTTAACAAGGGATATTACGGCCTGATTTGCAAAAAACAAAGGACAAAAGCAAAAAAGCTTAAAAAAATTTAAAAAAATCCAAAAAAATTCAAAAAAGGTATTGCATTTTAAAAAAAGTGTGCTATAATGAAAAAGCTTGAGGCCCGTTGGTCAAGCGGCTAAGACATCGCCCTCTCACGGCGAAAACATGGGTTCGATTCCCGTACGGGTCACCAAAACGAAAAGGACACCTTTGGGTGTCCTTTTTCTTTTAGTTTGTTCCCGCAAGCATTCTTGCGAGAATGTTTGAGTCAAGTCCGTTAACGCCGCCGTCACCGTTAAGGTCTCCGGCAAGTGCTTGAATCTCTGTGGGTGTTACCGTTCCCGCGATGATTCTCTTTGCAATGTTCATATCCATTGCATTCAGCTCACCGTCAACGTTAAAATCTCCGGGAATATAGTCGGGCTCGTCAGACCAGTCGGGGTCTGCCTCGCCGCAGACCGTGCAGTTTCCTTCAACAAAGCTATGTCCGAAAGATGCGAGCACTGTGGTTTCTTCATAATCGCAGTTCTTACAAACGCTTCCGGTGTAACCGTCCTCGGTACAGGTAGCTTCCACCGTAGTTTCAACGAGTTTATGGCCCTTTGCATCAAGAGTGCCGCGAACGACGCTGTGGCCGCAGTCAACGCAAACGTCAAGTATTTCGCCTGCCTCCGTGCAGGTAGCAGTATGCTTTTCGAAGAAATCGTGGTTCACAACGTCCAGCTTCTCCTCGCATACATTACAGTATACGGTATGATTTTCATCGTTAGTATACTTATAAGTAAGATAGCTGTCATCGTTATGGAAAGCCGTGGTATTCACGGTTCTCGTATTCTTGCATATGGTGCATTCAAGGATCTGTGAGCCGTCAGTATAGCAGGATGCCGCGATCTCTGAGATCACCTCGTAGCAATCGCCGACCGCGTGGAGGGTGGGGATGATCTCGTCAGTTACCGCGCCGCAATCCGTACAGGTACGTCTGAGAGTACCCATTTCGATACAGGTAGCCTCAAGAATGACCTCGCCGCCGTCGTAATTATGGTCGCACTTGCCCTCAAGAACTGCCTTCTCTACTGCAAATCCAAGATCCTTACGTACCTCTGCCATAATGTCGTCGCAGGTCATCGAGCTGTCCCAGCCTGCAGTTGAGAATGCGGGGAGAGAAAGATAATTTACAATATTCGTAGAAACGCGGGCAACGGTATCCTTTGCAGCCTTTTCGCCCTTGTATTCCTCAAGCATCGTGAGCATCTCATACTCCTCAACGCCGTCGCGGAGGATCTCAACACGGATAGTTCCTACGTACTTTGTGATGCCGCGTATCTTTGCCTGAGAAGCACCGTAGAAGAGAACGCCGTCGCCGTATACGTCGTAGCCGTTGCTGCGGCCTACGCTGAGATTGGGCTTCCATTCAAGCTTAGTAAAGCCGCCGGTTACGGTATTATCCGTATAGTTGCCGTTGCCGCTGTCATACTCGTTCCAGTTGTTAGAGCCGTAATAGAGATAACCCGTGCAGTCCTCCTGATAAAGCTGCCAGAACATAAGCTTTGTCTGGAGACCGGTGTTTTCGGGAAGGTGGTTTGTATAGGTATAAGTACGGCTTGAGCCGCAGATGTAGCCCCAAAGCTGTACCTTATTGCCCTTTTCCTTTTCAACTGCGATATGGGAAAGAGTTCTGTCGGAAAACTCGCCGTAGATGTTCTCCCAGTTGAAATAATCGTCGTGATAGGTCCAGTTGCCCTCACTGCCCTCCGTCCAGATACCGGAATGTGTGCCGGAATAGCTGCGGATCTTGGGCCAGCCCTCGCCGGGATAGCCGTATGCGTTGAGCTCAGACTGAGGAGTGAAGCCGAGAGTCATAGGACACCAGATAGTAACGCTGTCCGTATCCATAAGCTCCTGAACTGCATCCTTTATCTCATAGGGCTCGTAGTTTTCAAGGGGCTGATGATACGTGTAATAGGGATAAGCGTGGTTATCGTACATAGGGATGACAACCTGAGCGTCGGGCCAGTAGGAGTCGAGAAGATCTGCGTAATACTTTGCACCGTCAATCGTATTGGTTCTGAAAAGCTTGTTGTCGCGGTCGCACACCTCCTGAGCGCGGGGCTCATCGATGGTGTAGAAATAAAGCTTATCCTTGACCTCATCCCAGTAGTCGGAGTTTACGAGGTCGTTGTAATATTCCTTATAGGTGGGATAATCTGCGGGCTTATCAGCATAAATGCCGTTATATCCGCCGCCCGTTGCCGCAACGCGTATAGCGGAAACGCGGTCATCCGTGAGATAAGGGTTCGTTGCATAAAAGCCGCCGGGCATATCCATGGGCATAAGGCGGTTATCTATCATATACTCGTAAAAATCAGTATAATTACCGCCGTAAGTGGTATTGTTGTCAACAAGGAAAGACGTCTGGAGCGTGGGGCCGTCCTTGATCTCAAAATCCCAAACGCAGCAATAAACGGTGGCAGTCTTTACGCACTCGCCGGCGGAGTTCTGCACGTTAAGCTGAGCGGAATACCAGCCGGCAGGGGTATCCTTTGCAGTTTCAAGCTGGATAAGAAACGCCTGGCTCTTGCCGCCGTTGAGCTTAAAGCCGCCGGTTGCATTAATGTTTGCAAGCGGAACTATGGGGTCGGGAACCTCTCCCTCGCGGATGATGGAATCCTCTGCAGTCATACCGAGAACCGAGCCTGTATCGATGTTCTTAACGGTAAGATACATCTCGTAATACAGGGTTGTGGGGATCTCATCGCCTGCCTCGTTTGTGAAGCTTGTAACAGTCGCCTTCATTCCCGTCTTATCCGTGTCGGAATAAAGAACGAACTGAGCGTTTTCCTTCTCGTTCCGTGCCATATAGACAGAATACGTGTCCATATCGGAGGGTGTCGTGTCGCTTGTGAACACCTTTGTAAAGGAATGCTCAAACCAGAGATCGAGGCTTTCATCCTCGTGCTCTGCCCTCTGAGGCACGTAGACGTCAGCAGGGTCGTCGATTACGGCAGATGACGTAAATGCGAAAACGTTCAGCGCGCATAAGATCATCGCCATAATGAAAACGAAAGCAATGTTTTTTAAAGTTTTTTTCATAGTGATCCGTCCTTTCTTTGCTACTTAAATTTTAACAATTCGTACGCCTGTTGTCAATGTTATTTTGAAATGACGCATCTAAAAGACGTATACGCCTTCCCTTTCTCAAAAACAGAATCAGTAATTAAAAAAGCAACCGCCGCAGCGGTTGCTTTTTCAGCTTTTCATTTTCTCTGCGATGGCAGGCAATACACTTTCAAAATCTATGCCGTACCAGCGGTGGTTCTCATTTTTTACAGTTTCCTCTACTGCCGCCGCGGTGATATTTACGGCAAGAGCAAGAGCCTTGTCCGTATCCATTCCAAAAGCAATGGCGCCAACAGCAACGGACGCAAAAACGTCACCGGAGCCGTGGAGGGGAAAATCTGTGCTGACCCGGGGAGCAAAATAGGAATAGTATTCTTCCTTTTTTCTATCGTATTTGACTATGCCAAGCTTTCCCGCCTCGGGAGCTATTCCTGTGATGACCGCCGCCCCCGATCCGAGATCCGTCAGCCTCTTTGCCATACCGAAGGCGTCCTCAAGGCTTACGTCCTCACGGTACTCCTCTCCGAGAAGGCAGAAGGCCTCAGTCAGGTTTGGAACGATAATATCCGCCGCCGCGCAAAGCCTTTTCATATGCTCGGGATAGCTTTCCTCAAAGCCCGTATAAAGCTTTCCGAAATCTCCCATAACGGGGTCAACGAAAAGAAGCTTGCCCTCACCGCCGAAATCACGGGCAAGGTCGCAGGCAATGTCCACCTGTCGCACGGATGCAAGATAACCCGTATAGATCATATCAAAATCTATACCCTCACGCTTCCACACGTCGGTGACCGCGTTGATATTATCAGTCAGATCCACTATATTAAAGTTTTCAAACGCCGTATGAGTGGAAAGAACAGCAGTCGGAAGAACTGCGCACTCGCACCCCATGGCGGAAATTATGGGCATTGCCACGGAAAGAGAGCATTTGCCCACGCAGGAAATATCCTGCATCGTTACTATTCTTTTCATTTTCTAACCTAAAAATTAATAATTCCCGTATGCTCAAGTACTGTTTTTACGCCGATAAGAATAAGGATCACGCCGCCGACTACCTCTGCGGTCTTTTTATATTTTGCACCGAATATTCCGCCGATCTTAACGCCGATAACGCAAAGAAGAAACGTTACGATACCGATTATTCCGACGGAGATGAAAACGTTGAGTCCCTCCCCGGAGCCCTCTGCCATTGCCATTGCAATACCGACCACCAGCGCATCTATACTGGTCGCAAACGCAGGAGCTATCATATCACGGGCACGGACGGAGCAATCGCACTTCTCTTCACCGCCGAAAAGGGCCTCTCTTATCATATTAAGTCCGATCAGGGCAAGAAGGGTGAGAGCCACCCAATGGTCGACTGCCTCTATATATACCTGAAAGCGGCTGCCGAGAAAGTATCCCAAAAGGGGCATCAGCGCCTGAAACGCGCCGAACCAAAGACCCACGATACAGGCATTTTTAAGCTTTACACGGCACATTGCAAGGCCCTTGCACACGGATACCGCAAAGGCATCCATCGAAAGACCAACGGCAAGGATAAGCACCTCAATAAGTCCCATATTTACCTCATAAAACTGCTTTTTTCAAGAAATTCACTGCACATTTCTTCGGCGCTACGCACGTTCCCCCCGCAGTCTGCCACGAGGCGAACAGCATCGGGATAACGCCGAAACCAGGTTATCTGTCGCTTTGCATATCTTCTTGAAGACTGCTGAACTGCGGCAATGCACTCACTGAGGGGCGCGCTACCCTCAAGATAAGGAATAAACTCCTTATATCCTATTGCCTGGAATGCAGGCTTATCAGGCGAAAGAAGTCCCTTTTCGAAAAGAGCCTTCACCTCTGTGAGGAGTCCCGATTCCATCATTATTTCCACGCGGCGGTCAATTCGCGAATAAAGGAGCTCGCGGTCGGAAAACTCGATTATCGCCATTGAAACGTCGTAGGGAAGCTCACGCTCCTTTGAGCGTCGGTCCCACTCGGTCTTCGTTATGCCCGTGGTCTCGTATATTTCAAGAGCGCGGATCACTCGGCGAACGTTATTTTTATGAATTGCATCTGCCGCCTCGGGGTCAACCTTGCGAAGACGGGCGTGGAGCGCCTCGTTGCCTTCTTTTTCGGCAAACGCAGAAAGCCTTTCCCGCACCCCTTCGTCCTTTCCGCTCTCTGAAAGATCGGAAACTGAAAGAACTGCATCAAGATAAAGCCCGGTTCCGCCGCAAAATACGGGGACTCTTCCCCTTTTTGCAACGTCATCGATTATTCTGCGGGCTCTCTCAGCGTAATCCGCGCAGGAAAACTCATCCGTGGGGTCGCAAACGCCAACCATATGGTGAACGATTCCGTCCATTTCCTCAAGCGTTGGTGCGGCAGTTCCTATCTCCATGCCACGGTACACCTGCATGGAATCGTTTGAGATGACCTCTCCGCCCACTCTTTTTGCGATTTCTATGGCAAGAGACGTCTTACCCGACGCCGTAGGTCCTGCCACTGCTATTATTTTTGTTTTCAATACTTTTTTCCTTTAAACAATTATCATACTGTCGCCAAATGAGAAAAATCTGTATTTTTCCTCTACGGCAAGATTATATGCAGAGAGCATCTTTTCTCTTCCCGCAAAGGCAGACACAAGCATAAGCAAGGTGCTTTCGGGCAGATGGAAGTTTGTAATAAGGGCGTCGGTGATCTTGAATTTATAACCGGGATAGATAAATATTCCCGTATCTGCGCTGCAGGGGTGAAGGATTCCGTTACCGTCTGCCGCGCTCTCAAGAGTTCTGCAGGAGGTGGTTCCAACGGCAATTACTCTTCCGCCACGTGCTCTTCTCTCGTTAATTTCCTTTGCAGCCTCTTCTGTAACTCTGATATACTCGGAATGCATCTCGTGGTCTGTGATCTTCTCCTCCTTTACGGGACGGAAGGTGCCGAGACCGACGTGAAGAAGTACGGGGACGATGGCGCATCCCTTTTCCTTTATCCTTTCAAGGAGCTCGGGAGTAAAGTGGAGACCCGCTGTTGGAGCCGCCGCACTTCCCTCTTCTCTTGAATAAACTGTCTGATATCTTTCCTGATTCTCAAGCTTTTCAGTAATATAAGGAGGCAGGGGCATAGTACCGAGAGCGTGAAGTGCCTCGTATACTGTTTTATATTCGGCGCCGTCTGCAAACATACGGACAACGCGAAGTCCGCCCTCAATAATATCCGTAACCTCAGCCCTTAGAACTCCGTCGCCAAAGGAGATTATATCGCCCACCTTGGCACGCTTGCCGGGGCCTGCAAGGGCTTCCCACACGTCGTTTTCTCTCTGCTTTAAAAGGAGAAGCTCAACGGGAGCCATGCTGTCGCTTTCGATCCTTCCCTCGGGGGTCATCTTTTCGCTTCTTCTGCCGATAATTCGGGCAGGAATTACTCTCGTATCGTTGATAACGAGAACGTCCTCAGGGCGGATATAATCAAGAATATCTCTGAATACCTTATGCTCAATTTCCTCAACGCTTCGGTCTATGACCATAAGACGGGAGGAATCGCGGGGCTCCACGGGAGTCTGAGCGATCCTCTCCTCGGGAAGATCATAGTAAAAATCGTGAAGGGTAAGATCAGTTTCCAAAAGCTCGTTTTTTATCATTTCAAACCTCAAAATTATGCATTACATTTCAGTATATCACATTTTTTGTTTTTTGAAAAGAGGAATTACAATAAAAAAACTAATTTGAATATGCGTGGAATAAATTTGCTTTAAAATAAACAGTTGCATTAATTGTCGAATCATTGTATAATGAAACAAAAAGGCTTTGGAAAGGTTGGATTACAAATATGAAGCTTCTTGAGGAAAGAATTCAGCGCGACGGTAAGGTTTTTGAGGGCAACGTTCTTAAAGTGGACAGCTTTCTGAATCATCAGATAGACGCGCCTTTTATCCGCGAGCTCGGACGCGAATGGAAGCGTCTTTTCGAGGGAGAGGAGATCACAAAGATACTCACGATTGAAGCAAGCGGTATCGGAATTGCCTGCATTGCGGCTCTTGAGTTTGACGTCCCCGTTGTTTTTGCAAAGAAAACAAAGACCGTCAATATTTCTGACGACGTTTATAAATCTCAGGTAGAGTCTTTTACACATAAGACTGTTTACGACATTATCGTTTCCAAGGAATTTCTCACCTCTGACGATAAGATCCTCATTATTGACGATTTCCTTGCAAACGGCAAGGCTCTTGAGGGACTTATCGATCTTTGTGAGGCTGCAGGCGCCGAGGTCAAGGGAATCGGAATCGCAGTTGAAAAGGCATATCAGCCCGGCGGCGATCTTATCAGAAGCCGCGGCTACAGAGTTGAATCCCTCGCCCGCGTTCAGTCTATGACTGTAGGTGGCGGTGTTGAATTTGCAGACTGAGCTGAAAACGGCTATGCAGAAAAGAATTATTAAGGAAATCTCCGATTTTATCTTCATTGAGGACGAGCTTTCGGAGGCGGATATTATTTTTCTCCCCGGCGGAGCCCATGCCGAGGTTCCCGAAAAGGGTGCTGAGGTGTTCTCTCTCGGATATGCCCCGATCGTTATGCCTGCGGGAAAGTACGGCATCAAGGCGGGCGCCTTTGCGGGCGTACAGTCAAAGAAGGATATCTACACGGGCAGCTACGTGACAGAGTGCGATTTTTATAAGGACGTTCTCATAAAAAACGGTGTTCCCGAGGAAGCTATCATTTGTGAGGAAAGATCCACCTTTACGAAAATGAACGCCGTAAATTCGAGAAAGCTCACTGATAAGATGGGGCTGGATATTAAAAGGGCGATAATCTGCTGTAAGTCCTTCCACGCCCGCCGCTGTCTTATGTACTATAGCTATGCCTATCCGGATACGGAGTTTATGATAGCGCCCATTGACGTTCAAGGCATTTCAAAGGATACGTGGCATCTCAAGCCTCTTGCAACGAAGAGGGTAATGTCTGAGCTGAGAAAAGCAGGCGGACAGCTTACCGATGAGGTGGACGAGTTTCTCGGCCACAGAGAAAGGAAATAACAAACTCGGATCCGCAATGCCTTGCGGATCCTTTTTTGTTCACTTCACCTATAATTAACGGTGAAATTTTTAGTTAATATCGCCTTTGAAAAAACAGGCTGAATCTGATAAAATTATATTGCAGGAAAGTGTATAAAGGCGGCATCAGGCTGCCTTTGTTGTTTTTTTGCAAAACAGTCAGGGCATAGAAAGACGGTGAAGAAAATGGCAGCAGAGCATAAGATCGGAGATTTCGTAACGTACAGGCAGAACGGCATCTGCAGGATCAATAAGATCGTTAAGCAGAATTTTGCCGGGATGGGAGAGAGAGAATATTTTGAGCTTTCACCCGTGTACGATATGAAAACGGTAATATTCGTTCCCCTTGATTCGGAGCCTCTCAAGGCAGGTATGCGTCATATCCTTTCGAAAGAAGAAATAGACGGTATCATAAACGAGGCTGAGCACGAGGAGCTTGAATGGTCAAACGATACAAAGGATCGGGCTCAGAAGTTTGGCGATATTCTTCTTGAGGGCGACCGTGCAAAGATCCTTTGGGTTATAAAGGTGCTCTCTATTTATAAGAAAGAGCTTGAAGAAAAAAAGAGAAAGCTGTATGCCAGCGATGCGAAAATACTGAGCACCGCAGAAAAAGCCATAACAGAGGAGTTTTCCTTTGTCCTCGGAATCAAACGCGAAGAGGTACTCCCCTATATACTTGAGAAAATAGGAAAATAAAAAGGAGCCACAGTGCCAATGTCATTAAGTAAAAAAACAACCGAGTCCGGAAAAAGACTCGGTTGTTTTTTACTTGATGATATTGCCCTTTCGGGCTTTTTCTTTAGTTTGTGCCGGAGATAAGTCTTGCAAGGTAGTTTGAGTCTACTCCGTTGAATGCTCCGTCACCGCTGAGGTCTCCTGCAAGAACCTGCTCCGATGTAGGCGTTATTGTTCCTGCAATGATCCTCTTTGCAACGTTCATATCCATTGCATTGACCTCGCCGTCGCCGTTTACGTCGCCGGGGGTGTACTCGGGCTCCGTATATTCCTTTTCGCCGCAGGCGGTGCAGACGCCGTCCTCAAAGTCGTGTCCCTTTGCCTCTGTGACAATGCCTGTTGACTTCACATAATCGCAGAAGCGGCACTTATCCGCTATCTCGCCGCCGTCGGTGCAGGTCGCCGTGTCAATAGTAACGCAAATATGCTCCTTAACGTCTACCTTTTCAGAGCATACGGTACAGTATATCCCATGGGTCTTTTCGTCGTTCTGCCCGTAGCGGTAATATTCTTTGTCATTATGGAACGCCGTTGTCTTAACGCCCTTCTTGTAGCCGCAATAGGTACACTGATATACCTCATCGCCGTCCTGCTCGCAGGTTGCAGCAGTGCCGGAAACCTTTGTGAAGCAATCGCCGGCAGAGTGGAGCGAGGGAATAACCTCGTCGTACTTGGCGTCACAGCTCTTGCAGGAGTAAACGGTCGTACCCGTTGTAAGGCAGCCTGCCTCTTCTGTTACAACGCCGTCGTCCCACTCGTGGTCGCACTTGCCCTCTTCAACAGCAGCCTCAAGAGCGTTACCCAGGTCGAGGCGAACGGATGCCATAATATCGTCCGCATCCATATCAGAGTCCCAACCGCTTACGTCAAAGCCGGGGAGCGAGAGGTAGCGAACAACGTTTGTGGATACTCCGGATACAACTTCCTTGGCTGCAGCCTCGCCGAGGTAATCCTCAAGCATCGTGAGCATCTGATATTCCTCAATACCGTCGCGCATAAGCTCTACGCGCAGAGTGCCTACGTAATCGGAAACACCGCGCATTCTCGCCTGGCTTGCGCCGTAGAAAAGAACGCCGTTACCGTAGAAGGTGTCCTCGTTGTAAACGAGCTTGTTCGTCCTCCACTCGCACGCCTTGAAGGATCCCGTTACGGTATTGTCCACGGTGTCGGTGCCGTTCATCTCATCCACCTCGCGCCAGCCGTTTGAGGAGTAATAGAGATAGCCCTCCACGTCATTCTGATAAAACTGCCAGAAAAGCATCTTCGTCTGAAGGCCCGTGTTTTCGATAAGGTGATTTGCGTAGGTGTAGCAGTAGTTTCCGCCTGCTCCGTACGTCCAGAGAACGGAGTTATCGACTCTTCCCTCACGCTTTGCAAGAGCTATTTCGCTCTGTATTCTGTCTGAGAACTCGCCAAAGAGACCGTTCCAGTTATAGTAATCCGTTCCGAAGAAGAAGTCCACACCGAACGTGCCGGTGGCAGAATTGTTGCTGCCGTAGGAGTAAAGGCCGGAAATGGAGGCGGAAAGATCTCGCACGGGCTCCCCTCCCATACCCTTGTAGCCTGCCGCAAAAAGCTCCGACTGAGGGGTGAAGGCATAGAACTGGGGGCACCAGATGGAAACACCGCCCTGGTCGATCATTGCCTGAGTAGAGTCTGTCAGCTCGTAGTCCTTATAGTTGCCGAGGGCGCTTGTGTAATGGAAATAGGGATAGGGATGATTCTCGTGATAAGGAACCACCGCCATAGGTGCTTCCCAGTAGTTTTCAAGATGTCCGTAGAAGGTCTTGACGTCATCCACGGTCATATTCTTACTGCCTGTGATCTTGTTCCATACGGCGCCCACAGGCTCGTCCGCGGTATAAAAATAGAATTTATCCTTTACGTCATCCCAAATATCGCTTGACGAAAGGTCGCTGTAGATATCAAGATATCTGTCATATTCAACAAATGTGCCCACCTCGCCGTAGCTTCCCGATGCGCCTCCGCCGTCATAGGTCACGCGGACAGCGTTTACACGGGGATTTGTGAGATAGGGATTGGAGGGGGAGAGACCGCCGGGAGGGTCCATTGCCACGATGCGGTTATCAAGAAGATAATTGTAGAATTTCTCGTACGTGCCGCCGTAGGCAGTATCGTTATCAAGGAATACTGCCGTCTTTAGAGCAGTTTTTTCGGAAAGGGTAAAATCCCATACGTAGCAGAAAACAGTGGCGCACTTTACGGCATTGCCCGATGAATCAGTAATATCAAGCTTCGCAGAATACCAGCCCGAGGGGGTGCTCTCATCAGTTCTGAGCTTTATGAAAAACGCCTGGCTCTTGCCTGCGTTCAACTGGAATTTTCCGCCGATCTTTGAGAGAGGATAAACGGGATCGGGGGTTTCTCCCTCTCTTATGGGGGTGGTAGAAGCATCTGCTCCGAGAACGAACTCGTCTCTGATGCCGGACACGGTCACGTACATCTCGTAATAAAGCTCGGCAGATATAACGTTTCCGTTTTCATCTGTAAAGTCGCTGACCTTAGCACCCATTCCCGCCTTCGTAGTGTCGGAGCAAAGAACGAACTGAATATTCTCTACCTCGTTTTTCGCCATATAGGCAGAATAGGTGTCCATCCCCGATGGAGTTGTGTCTCTTGTCAGCACCTTTGTAAAAGAATGCTCAAACCAGAGGCTGAGCCCTTCATCCTCGTAGGGAGCGATCTCGGGAACGTAGGTATCTGCCGGGTCACCGCTTACGACGGATGAGGCGGATGCAAAAACGTTCAGCGCACCCAGGATCATCGCCATAATGAAAACGAAAGCTATTCTTTTAAAATATCTTTTCATAACGATCCGTCCTTTCTCTTCTTGTCTAAATTCTATCAAAATATCCACGGATTGTCAATGTGCTTTTAAAAGTATGAAAACAGTAATACACTTTCTCTCCCCCCTTTAAATTCGGGTTTGTCGGGGAGGAGGAACGGGGAGACGCAAAGAACTTTTTTGAAAAAAAGTCCTCTGCACTCTCAAAAAACTTTGAAAAAGGGTGGGATAAATTCGGGTTTGTCGGTGTGTTTGCACTCACGATATCGTAGGGGAGCGGCTTGCTGCTCCCGCCATCTGCACGCGAACTCAACGTTCAAATTCGGGTTTATCGGTGTGTTTGCACTTGCGATAAACTGCTACGCTTAACTAAAGCCTCCTCTTCTCAGTACCGAAGGTGCTGTGAAGGGGAGGTGGCATCGGTGCAAGCTGAATTGTATTTCTAGTAATTCTTCGGCACCGATGACGGAAGGGT
>SVTD01000017.1 GCA_015063955.1 Oscillospiraceae bacterium
CGGTACAGACCTCGGCGCATACCACAAGTTCCCCACATTCGGTCAGTTCGGTACATCCTACACAATCGATAACCTCGCATTCGGTTCTTACGACTTCGAGATCGTAAAGGTTGCAGGCGATATCGACGGTGACGGTGAGCTTTCTGCAGCTGACGCTACAATGATGAGACAGTACCTCGCTGGTATCATCACTGCTGAGGACTTCGTTGACGCTTCTGTTGCTGACGTAAACGGCGACGGCGCTATCAACGCTAAGGACCAGCTCATGATCAGAATCGCTCTTGCTAAATAATCAGTAAGTAAAGATAACTGAACATAAAATTATCGCGCCCCCGCAATCGCGGGGGCGCTTCTTTTATAGGTAATAGGTAATAAGTAATAGTGAAGAAGTAATGAAAAAATCCGCCGAAAAGGCGGATTTTAAAATTTAATCTAATTCGTTTTGAATATCCGGGAAGGGGGATAGGCTTCTCTTGAGGATTCCGTGGAGAGCGGCGATAGCGGTGCCGTAATTTGTCATGGGAACACCGGTATCCTGTGCGACTCTTGAGCGGTAGCGCATCTCCTTTTCCGTCAGCATACAGCCGCCGCAATGGATTATAAGTGCGTAATCTGAAACGTCGTCGGGGAAGGTATTGCCGCTTGTGAATTCAAAAACGGGCGAAACTCCCATAAACTGCCTTATCCAGCCGGGAAGCTTAACACTTCCGATATCTCCGCACTGGCGGTGGTGGGTGCAGCCCTCTGAAATGAGAACGCGGTCACCGTCCTTAAGCCTTGAGAGCATAGCGGCTCCCTGTACTGCCGAGCGGAGATCTCCCTTATACCTTGCGAATAGAATTGAAAAGGACGTAAGTAGGATGCTCTTCGGCACGATCCTTGATACCTTTCCGAAAACCTGAGAATCACAGATAACCATTTTTGGGGGCTCCTTGAAGGAGTTAAGAGTTTCCTCAAGCTCCGTATCTCGGCAGACGGTAGCAGTACATCCTGCATCGAGAATATCGCGGATAGTCTGCTGCTGAGGAAGGATCAGTCGTCCCTTTGGTGCAGCCTTGTCGATGGGAACAACGAGAACAACGTGATCGCAGGTAGAGAGAAGATCTGCAACAACACGGCGCTCGTTTTCCTCTTTTTTCGAAAGCTCACCGATCTTTTCCCGAAGTCTGTTGATTCCTTCGTTATCTCTCGCGCTTATGTATATGAAATCAGCTCCCTCCGCAGGAACTTTATCGAGAAGATCAGCCTTGTTGAAAACCGTAAGGCAGGGCACGCCTCTCTTTTCCATATGCGCTTTTAGCTCAAGGTCGCTGTCACGCATACCTACGGTGGAGTCAACTACAAGTATACCGACGTCACAGGTGGCAAGAACGCGCTTTGCCTTGGCAACTCTCATCTCACCAAGGCTGCCCTCGTCGTCTATGCCGGGGGTGTCTATTATCATAACGGGGCCGAGAGGTAAAAGCTCCATGGCTTTTTTAACAGGGTCGGTGGTGGTGCCGAGAACGTCGGAAACAACGGAAAGCTCCTGCCCCGTAACGGCATTGACAACGCTGGATTTTCCCGCATTTCGCATACCGAAAAAGCCTATGTGCAGCCTCTCGCCGCTTGCAGTTTCGTTTAGTGACATTGTTTTCTCCTTTTTTTCTCTACTTTTCTTGAAAGAAAAGTAGCAAAAGAACTTTATGTAGGGGATTAAAGGTTAAGATATTGTTTGTGCATAGTTTAAAGCTAACATAAACTTGATGCACAAGCCCAATACAAATACCCTTATTAAAGTTTTTTGAAGTGCAGAAACTTTTTTTCAAAAAAGTTTTTGCATCCTCCTCAGAATCTGAAATCTCTTCTGTTAGAGTTCTTGATGTCCTCGATGTTCTGCTTTGCGATTGCCTTTACCTTTTCGCCGGGGATCTTTTCAAGCTCCTTTTCGATAAGAGCAAAGCCAACAGCCTGAGTTTCGGGGGTGGCGTAGTCAACGAGATACTCGGTAAGAGTCATAAGTGCGTTGGGGTGGCAGCAGTTAAGGATCTGACCTGACTTGCAAAGGCTCATAAAGCGGTCTCCGGTTCTGCCCTCGCGGTAGCAGGCGGTGCAGAATGAGGGGATATGGCCCGTTTCCATAAGCCAGCGAACCACCTCGTCAAGGGTTCTCTGGTCGGAAACGTCAAACTGCTCGGAGTCGTGGGGGCGCTCCTCCTCTGTGTAGCCGCCGACGGATGTACGGGATGCGCCGCTGATCTGGGAGATACCCATGTTGAGTGCCTCGCCGCGAACCTTTTCTGACTCACGGGTTGAGATGATCATACCCGTATAGGGTACTGCCAGACGGATGCAGGCAATGATCTTCTTGAAGGTCTCATCGTCGATGCCGTTGTCAAACTGATCGGGGTCGATGTCGTCGGCGCGCTTCAGACGGGGAACGCTGATCGTGTGAGGGCCAACGCCGTGAACTGCCTCAAGATGCTCCGCGTGCATAAGAAGTCCTGCGAACTCATACTTGTAAAGCTCAAGACCGAAGAGAACTCCGAGACCAACGTCGTCAATTCCGCCCTCCATAGCGCGGTCCATTGCCTCGGTGTGGTAATCGTAGTCGTGCTTGGGGCCTGTGGGATGGAGCTGAAGGTAGCTTTCCTTGTGATAGGTCTCCTGGAAAAGGATGTAAGTGCCGATGCCTGCTTCCTTGAGCTTTCTGTAGTTTTCAACAGTAGTAGCCGCAATGTTTACGTTAACTCTTCTGATGGCGCCGTTCTTGTGCTTGATACTGTAGATAGTCTTGATAGACTCAAGAATATACTCAATAGGATTGTGAACGGGGTCCTCGCCTGCCTCAAGAGCAAGACGCTTGTGGCCCATATCCTGAAGGGCGATGACCTCTGCCTTTATCTCCTCCTGAGAGAGCTTTTTGCGGCAGATGGTCTTGTTTTTCAAATGATAAGGGCAGTAAACGCAGCCGTTCACGCAGTAGTTAGAGAGGTAGAGGGGGGCAAACATAACGATACGGTTGCCGTAGAACGCAAGCTTGATCTCCTCGGCGATTTTCTTCATTTCCTCGATCTTTTCGGGGATCTCGCAGGCGAGAAGCACGCTTGCCTCCCTGTGGGTAAGTCCCTTGCATTCCAGACCGTTGCCGTTCTTTTTAGGGCGGGCCTTTTCAAGAATTGCGTCGATAAGCTCGATATTGTTCTTGTTAGCCTCTGCATATTCGAGGGTTGCGCGGATCTCTCCGTCGTTGATAAATTCTTCAGCTTTAAGTGATTTTACGTTGTATTCAGCCATGGTGGTACCTTTCTGCTACTTTCTTTGAAAAGAAAGTAGCAAAGAAACTTTATGTAGGGAATTGTTTATATTTTGTTTTTTTATTCTTGTAGGGGCGACCTGTGGTCGCCCGCGGGCGCACGCAGTGGCGCCCCTACGGTTGATTTATCAACCGCTTTACTTTGCATCGCCGCGTGCGCAGACTATTTCAGCACCGATGGCGGCCATTTTTTCTTTCAAAAGCTCCAAAGCCTCTGCGCTTTCGGCTCCTTTTGTCAGCTTGTTGTTATAAAGAGTGTACTTTGCCTTTGCATCCTCGGGGGAAAGATTGGGCATTACTACGTTTGCTCCCGAAAGGATTCCCTTTTCCCGTCCGTTTTCCTCGAGAGTGCCGAGGGCGGTGGTGGCGGGTAGAAGGATCGCAGGCTTAATAAGTCTGATTATAGACAGCAGGTAGCAGGTAAGGTCAACGCTCCCTGCAGAGCAGTCTTTGTATTCGGTGTCCTTGTGGGGGATAAAGGGGCCGATTCCGCACATATGAGGGGAAAATTCCTCGATAAATTTAAGATCCTTTGCAAGATGGTCTACAGTCTGCCCGGGAGAGCCTACCATAAAACCGCATCCCACCTGATAGCCTATATCCTTGAGGTCACGAAGGCACCTCATTCTCTCGCTGTATGAAAGAGACGAGGGGTGGAGAAGAGCGTAGTGGTTGGGATCAGCCGTTTCGTGGCGGAGAAGATAGCGGTCTGCCCCCGCACCGTAGAGCTTTTCGTAGCTTTCGCGGCTTCGCTCACCCAAGGAAAGAGTAACAGCGCAGTCGGGATAGCGGCGCTTTATTTCTTCAATAAGGGGACAAAGCACCCCGTCTGTAAAATATCCGTCCTCGCCGCCCTGCAAAACGAAGGTGCGAAAGCCGAGCTCGTGGCCCCGTTCACAGCACAAAAGTATTTCCTCGGGGGTAAGGCGGTATCGGCTGCAGTTGTGATTGCTTTTTCTGATCCCGCAGTAGCGGCAGTCGTTTTTGCAGATATTTGATATTTCGATCAGTCCTCGGATGAAAACAGCCTTGCCGTATACCTTTTCCTTTTCTAAAAGGGCGAGAGCTGCCGCATATTCGCGAGCGTCGGGTGAATATCCTTCAATCAGCTCCTTGTATTCGGAGACCTTTAAGGTGCGGGTTTTTATAAGGGTGTTGAAAAGTGAGCGGATCCTGTCAGTCATCGCTCACCACGTTGGAATAGGCGGTCTTACAGCTTACGCCTTTAAGGTTTCCAACCTTTCCCGCAAGAGCGGCGATAGTATCCTGAGGTGCGTCAATGGCGATGGAAACGATATGAACGCCCTTTTCCTTATAGGGGACGCCCATTCTGCCGATGATAAACTCACCGTATTCCGTAAGAAGGGCGTTGAGGGGCTCCGCGCTTTCGCGGTTTTCAACGATTATTCCCATAACAGCTATTCTCTTTGCCATATTGACCTCCACAAATAAAAAATGCCGCAGTTGTCCTGCAGCATTTGAAAAGGGTACAGCTACCCCGAAGTTTTATTTTCAAACACCCTTTCAATCGGAACGAAAGAACCTTATGTCAGGACACCTTAATTTTATCATGAAAATCATTTTTTGTCAAGATAGGTATTAAACTCTTGCATTAAAGAAATAACGGTGGTATACTAATAAAAAATATTGAAAGGAAAACAAAAATGAAAAAGTTTTTTGCAGATTTTAAAGCCTTCATTATGAAGGGCAATATCATCGATATGGCAGTCGGTGTTGTAATCGGCGGCGCCTTCGGTAAGATCGTTACTTCTCTCGTTAACGATATCATCACACCTCTCGTAAGCATCCTCACAGGCAAGGTAAGCCTTACCGAGCTCAAGTGGGTCATAAACGAAGCAGTTCTTGCAGAGGACGGTGTAACCGTTGTTACCCCCGAGCTTGCCCTTACATACGGTAATTTCCTCCAGAACATTATCGATTTCCTTATTATCGCCATCTCCATCTTCGTGGTTCTCCGTACTATGACTCTTGCTCAGAAGAAGCTCGAGAGCCTCAAGAAGAAGGAAGAGGAGGAGAAGAAGGAAGAAGCACCCAAGGAAACAGAGCTTTCCGTTCTCTGCGAGATCCGCGAGATGCTGAAAAAGCAGCAGGGCGAGGAAGAGTCCGAGGAATAAGAAAAAGCACCTTAGGGTGCTTTTTTCGTTTTCGTATCGAAGTGCGTGGGATGCTATAATTCAGCCCTCCGTTCATCGGTTTCATTGGTAATGACCCATTGACATCATTATAAAATGTTGTTATAATTTACATAACCCGTGTGGGATTATAAATAAAGAGGTACATATTATGAGAAGATTTCTGGCTTTGCTTTTGTCTCTTATGACAGTTCTGGCAGCATTATGCAGCTGCGGCAGTAACGATCCGAAAACAGAAACTCCGGATAAAGATCAGATCATTGAACCCTCAGATAAGGAACCGAATGCAGAGGAAAACGACGTCGAAGACACAGGCAAGAAAATCGATGGCGAAATAATCGCGGCATCTGTATTTTCTGAAGGACTTGCTTTTGTAGAGATCTCAGGTGAAGAGGGCAAAACCTACTGTATAGACAAAAAAGGCAACGTTGTTTTCGAATTAAATATAGATCTGTCTACAAACAGTGATATTTTTTCCGTATTTAACAACGGTCTTGCTTACGTTAACGAAGGCTTTTGTGACAAAACAGGAAAAGTTACAACACCTGCCGACGTCGGAGCAACCGGCTTTTATTATACTGCAACTTTAAGTGCCGGATATATTATTGCAGAGGTAGTAACGTCGGATTATTCTTCTACGAGTAAAAAGCTCGGTGTGTTGAATACCGAATTTGAATGGACTGTAGAGCCGAGCGAGGAGATATATAAAAGTTTAGCCGATGAAAACGGCTATCTGGGACTTTATAACGTTTTAAATACCTCCGATTTTACTGTTGGCGACATCTATTATAACGTCGAAGTAAAGAAGGGACTGAATTTAAAAACAGGCGAGGTAATAAACGAGAGATCTGAAATAGGTGCGCCGGAGTCTTCTTTATGGATTGCGGGAAGCAACAGTTTTCAGTATACGGGATACTATATTTCCGATGACAGAAGTGATCTGAGTGCGGCTACGCTGGCTGTGGATCTGACTAAAAACGGCGTGGTATGCAGTGCAAGCTCTTTCGTTGACGGTAGGGCTGCCATCGTATATCATAATGCCGATGCAAACAAATATTACGTTACCATGATCGATGAGGCGGGAGAACACCTTTTTGAGCCTGTTGAAACAAAGTATAGCTTCGTTCGAACTGACGGAGAATACATATTAGTTACAGACGAAAGCCTTGGAAGCGGTGATCGTGGGGAGGTTTTCAACAGCAAGGGCGAAAAAACCGGAGAAATAGACGTATCCTTAGATTCTAACTACAGCTATAATTTTGATCTCTGTGACGGTGTGATCTTAGTGAGCGCAGGAAGAAACAGTACGGCGAAGGTGTATTATTTGGATGCCGAGTGTAAGGATCTGTTTTAATAAGTAATATAATTACTGACAGTAATATATCAGTTCAAAAGAGGCGGTGGGTCACCGCCTCTTTTTTTAGTGATATTCGCCTTTGGCGAGTGGTATTGCTTTGCAGTGATATTCAGCTTTCGCTGAGTGATATTGTCCTTTGGACAGCTTTAAAACACCATATTTATCCCCGCTATGACGATGAGCACGGAGAAGGCGAGCTTCAGGAGCTTGGTGTTCAGGCGGTCGGTGAGGTAGGCGCCGGCTACTCCTCCTGCCATGCCGGGGAGGGCAAGGGTCAGGAGGGAGGCGGTCTCGATATTTGAGGTGTGAGAATAGGTGACGGCGGAAACACAGCTTAGAAGAAGGACTACCGCCACCACCGAGGCAAAATTATCTCTCACGGCACCCGCACCCTTATCCGGATTCAGGCGTCCCAGTATCCACAAAAGGATTATCCCTCCTCCCGCTCCGAGAAATCCGTTGATAAAGCCTGCCGCCACTCCTGCAGTTGCGGCTAAAGAAAAATCCTTGATGCTTTTTTTATCCGGTACCATTTTTCAGCGTCTCCTGTTTTATAAGCTTTGGCGATCCTTGCCTGCTTTTTTACTTTTTCCCTTTTTTGGTCAGTTTTATATGACCCCCTTGAAATCACGGGGAAAATCTGCTATTATTATAATGAATATTTATATGTATTGATTATTGTTTCCACCTTTTGCGCTTTTATTGCCCCCGGGTGGAGGATGCGAAAAAATAAAGATCATATCTTTTGGAGTTTATAATAAATGGCACAGAAAAAGGATCAGAAAAAATCACCCTCGAAGTCTTATTCCGTAAAGAAAAAGACTCCCCCCGAGAAGAATTCCTCCTCTGCGAGAAAGCGCGTTGAGGAGCAGCAGCGCATTTCCGATATGAAAAAGGAAGAATACAAGGCTATCTGGAAGCAGACTGTACCCTATCTTCTTATCGTGGGCGCTATCCTTCTCATTATCTGCTTTTTCACGGGCAAGGGAGAGGAGCCCGGTATCGTAACGGGCTTTATCTACAACGTTATGACGGGATTCTTCAGCATTTCCGCCATAGTCATTCCCGTTTTCCTTATTTTTGCAGGCGTTTCCGAGCTTATTGATAAGGGCGACAACATTATCGGAATGAGAACTGTCTTTGCCCTTGTTTCATCCGTTCTGTTTTCGGTGCTTTTCGAGCTTGTTTCCCCCAACGGCAGCTATAACGTTATCGAAATGTTCAAGCGGGGAACAGACATCCGCGGCGGCGGCGTTATCGGCGGTCTTATCGGTCAGACCTTTCTCGTCTGCTTCAAGTCCGCAGCGTCCTACGTTATCGTAATTGCACTTCTCCTTCTCGGAATCATGCTCACCCTCGGTCTCACCCCGAAAAAGGTGTTCCAGTATATCAGAACGAAGGTGCAGGAGGCAAAGGAGAGAAAAGAGGCGGCGGCTCTTGAGGAGGATGAATACGAGGATGAGCCCGAGGATGATTATGTCCCCGAGGATGACGGCGAGTATCTTCCCGAGCCTGAGCCCGTCCCCGTTCTTCCCACGGGCAAAAAGAAAAAGGGCCCAAAATTCGAGCCTGACGTTCCCATTGACGACGATGATCTTCTTCCCGAGCCCGAGCCCGCACCCGAGGCTGAGGAAACTCCCGAGGAGAAGAGAGCGCGCATTGAACGGGAAAAATATAACGATGTTATAAATAACACGAGAAAGAGCAAGACGAAGGAAGAGCTTGACGCTGAGAACGCTATCTTTGACGACGGCGAGGGCCTCCTTGAAGATGGCTTTGAGGATATTCCCGCAGAAAAGTCTCCCGTTGACGAAGCTATCGATACAGATATCCTTGATAAGCTGGCAGATACCTTCCTCGGCGAGGATGGTGACGGTGAAGGCGAGGATCCTCTGAAGGTTAAAAGAGAGCCTGTATCCGAGGGC
The DNA here is from genome assembly GCA_015063955.1 of Oscillospiraceae bacterium. GTDB lineage: Bacteria > Bacillota > Clostridia > Oscillospirales > CAG-272 > Avispirillum. The sequence goes on from SVTD01000017.1 coordinate 8,731, forward strand.
ATTCCCGAGGCAAAGCAGGTTCCCATCGAAATACCGAAGCCCGAGTACAAGTTCCCCCCCATCGAGCTTCTCGGAGAGGGCGGCGGCACTCAGAAGGCTCAGAACGTCCGCGAGGAGCTTCACGATAATGCGGCGAAGCTTGTCAGCGTTCTTGCCAGCTTCAACGTAAGAACTAAGATCGTAGGCGTATCCCGCGGTCCCACGATCACCCGATACGAGCTCCTTCCCGAGCCCGGCACCCGCGTCAAGTCCATTGCAAACCTTGTGGACGATATTGCCCTCAACCTTGCAACCAGCGGCGTACGTATCGAGGCGCCTATTCCCGGCAAGGCGGCGGTAGGCATAGAGGTGCCCAATAAGGTTGCGGAAACGGTATATCTGCGCTCCCTTATCGGCGATAAGGCCTTTTCTGAGCATAAGAGTAATATCTCCTCTGCTCTCGGTAAGGACGTTGCGGGAAGTGCCGTAATTATGGATATTCAGAAAATGCCCCATCTGCTTATCGCAGGTGCTACGGGTATGGGTAAATCCGTGTGCATCAACAGCCTTCTCGTATCCCTTCTTTATAAGGCTACTCCCGATGACGTAAAGCTTATCCTTATCGACCCCAAAAAGGTTGAGTTCAGTATTTATAACGGGCTGCCCCACCTTCTCGTTCCCGTAGTCAGCGATCCGAAAAAGGCGGCAGGAAGCCTTACCTGGGCAGTAAACGAGATGGAGCGCCGATTCGGACTTATCGAGTCCGTAGGAGTGCGTGAGATCGACGGCTATAATAAGATAACAGAGAACGACCCCGAGATGGAGCATATGCCCCGTATCGTCATCGTTATCGACGAGCTTGCAGACCTTATGTCCACGGCTCCCGATGACGTTGAGACCTCCATCGCCCGTCTTGCGGCGAAGGCAAGAGCTGCGGGTATGCACCTGGTTATCGGTACACAGCGCCCCTCCGTTGACGTTATCACAGGCGTAATCAAGGCAAATATTCCCTCCCGAATCGCATTTACCGTTGCAAGCCAGGTAGACTCAAGAACCATCATCGACCGCAGCGGTGCCGAGAATCTTATCGGCCGCGGCGATATGCTTTATAACCCCGTAGGTGCGGCAAAGCCCCGCCGAGTCCAGGGCGCATTCGTGTCTGACTCCGAGGTTGATGCGGTGGTAAGCTTCATCAGAGCAAACAATTGCCAGAACGGAGCAGAATACTCCGATGAGGTAATGAAGGAGATCGAGGCACAGGCGGCGCTCTGCGGTGTTAAGAAGGGCGGCTCCGGCGGCGGTGCCGTTATTGCAGACGCAGGCGGCGACGGCGGCGATCCCCTTATCGATCAGGCAATGGAGGTTGCCTTTGAGAGCGGAAAGATCTCTACCTCTCTTCTCCAGAGAAGACTTTCCGTGGGCTACGGCAGAGCGGCGAAGATCATCGATAAAATGGAGGAGCTCGGCTACGTTTCCGCCCCCGAGGGACAGAAGCCGAGACAGCTTCTCATAACGAAGCAGGATTATATGGAAATGAAGCTCAGAAAAGAGGATGAGGAGTAATGGGTAGATTTATAGTAATTGAGGGTCTTGACGGATCGGGAAAAACTACCCAGGGCAAGCTCCTGGCAGAGCGCCTTCGCCGTGAGGGCAAAAAGGTCCGTGAGCTTTCCTTCCCCTGCTACGGCGAGAAAAGTGCCACCCTTGTTGAAATGTATCTCGGCGGTCTTCTCGGTGAGTCTCCCTCCGATACGAACGGCTACGCCGCATCGGTGTTTTATGCGGCAGACCGCTATATCAGCTACGTTACTGACTGGAAAAAGGATATCGAGGACGGGGAATGTATCGTTCTTGCTACAAGATATACTACGGCAAACGCTTATCATCAGCTTTCAAAGCTCCCGAGGGAGGAGTGGGAGGGCTTCCTTTCCTGGCTCTACGACTTTGAGTTTTCAAAGATCGGCCTCCCCCGTCCCGACTCTGTAGTTCTTCTTTCCATGAATCAGGAGATCTCCTCAAAAAACGTGAAGGACAGAAGCGCCGAAACGGGACAGATGATCGATATCCACGAAAAGGACCGTGATTATCTTCTCCGTTGCGCCGAGGCAGCACTTTTTGCCGCAGAAAAGGACGGCTGGCACGTTATCGAGTGCGCCCCCGACGGCATTCTTCTCCCCATCGAGGAGATCAACGACAAAATCAAAGAAGCAATAAAATAATGAAGATTTTCGCCTAAGCGAAAATCCACCTGAATTATTCATTATTCACTATTCACTATTCATTAAAGGAATGTATTATGGTATACGTATTTTTAGCAGAAGGCTTTGAAGAGGTCGAAGCCCTCACCCCCGTTGATTTCATGCGCCGCGCAGGGATCGAGGTAACTACAGTCGGCGTTGGCACAAAGTCAGTCACAGGCGCTCACGGTATCACCGTTCAGGCAGACGTTTGCGAGTGCGAGATAGCACCCGAGGGTGCCGATATTGAAATGGTAGTTCTCCCCGGCGGTATGCCCGGAACACTTAACCTTGCCGCAAGCGAAAAGGTAAACGCATTTATCGACGCGGCAGACGCAAAGGGCGCATACATCGCGGCTATCTGCGCCGCTCCCTACGTTCTCGGAGAGAAGGGACTTCTGAGAGGCAAGATGGCAACCTGCTATCCGGGCTTTGAGGAAAAGCTTGCAGGCGCCAGTGTGTTTGACGTGGGCGTTATCTGCGACTCCAATATCATAACTGCCCGCGCGGCGGGAAGCGCCGTTGATTTTGCGGCACAGCTTATCACAGCCCTCAAGGGCGAGGAGGCGGCGGACGGCGTTCTTGATGCCGTTATCGCATAATGGAAGATAAATCCTTCCTTCGCAAAAAATATAAGACCCTGAGAGACTCCCTCGTAGAGCGGGCGGAGTACAGCCGCCGCATTTGCGAGCGCTGCGGAAGCCTTGCGGAATTTTTGGATGCCCGTACGGTTCTTCTCTATTTTCCGAAGGGCAGTGAGGTGGATCTTTCTTCCCTTGCCCGCATTGCGCTGGAATCGGGAAAGACCGTCGGCTTTCCCCGATGCGTTGACAGGGAAAACATGGTCTTTCATAAGGTCGTTGATCTTTCGGAGCTTGAGTCCGGATACTATGGCATAATGGAGTCCCCTGCGAGCGCACCCCTTTGCGAAACCCGGGGTTCAATTGTGTTTGTTCCTGCCCTCAGCTTTGACTCCTTCGGCTACCGTCTCGGCTACGGCGGAGGATACTACGACAGATTTCTTTCGGAGTTTTCGGGCACGGCTGTCGGCGTTACCTATGAAGCGTGCCTTGCAGAGAGCCTCCCGAGAGAGGTCCACGATAAAAAAACAGACTATATCATCACCGAAAGTCAGGTGAAAAGAACAGTTGAAAGTTAAAGGAATCCATGCGGCGCCCGCCCTGATAACCGTGGTGGCGGCTATGATGTGCGCCGCGGAATATCTTGATATATCGAAGATAACGGGCGACGTAAGCCCTTATCTCACCCTTGCTATCCTGCAGATCATATGTATAGGACTCCCTGCGGTGTTTTTCTGCCTCCTTCGGGGAAACGAATACCGCGCAAAGCTTGGGATCCGACTTATGAAGGCAAAGCATATTACTCTTTCCGTATATTCTCTCATATTTATAGTATCGGGAACCATGGCGCTGAGCCTTCTTATGTACAGCCTTTTTCCCGAGGCATTTGCCGCATCGGGAATGGATTCGAAGAATACTGCCATCACTCAGTATACAACGGGTGACAGCATATACGCGGCAGTCACCTTCGCTATCCTCCCCGCAATTCTTGAGGAGCTTCTTTTCAGAGGAGTTGTGAGAGCGGAATACTCAAAATACGGCGGAGCGGCGGCGGTCATTCTTTCGGCAACCCTTTTTGCCCTCCTCCATTTCTCCCCCGTCCGATTCCCTCTGTATCTTTTCACGGGAATCATCCTTGCCCTGACGGCAGGGGCGGCAGATTCAATTATGCCCACGGTGATAATCCACGTTCTGAACAATCTTTTCGTGCTGTATTTTGAAAAGTATATTTATAAAATAGCGGGAAAGCACAGCGGAGGAATCATTCTTCTTACCTTTATCGTTGTTTTGGTAATGCTTATCTCGGCAATACTGTTTTTCAGTAAGGCGGAAAAGCTTTATTGGGAGTTCAGCGTGGAAAACAAGCCGGCTCCCCTTGTAAAAAGGGTAACCGTTGCAGATCCGCCCCTTCTCGTTCAGGCGTTTCTGTCGCCCACACTGCTCATTCTCTGCGCATTCTGGGCCGTTGCCTCATTTTTATTGTAGAAAACTCCTTTGAGCCCTTCGTTAAAGGGAAGGACTCAGCTATATTCACGAAAGGCCGGTGTTTTTAATGGATGAAAACAAAAGAATAACGCCCCCCTCCGAGGACGGCATCGGAGCAGATAACGAAAGCCTCTTTGCCAAAAGAAGAGAGCAGGGAGCAGCCCCCTCCGGCACTCAGCCGCAGTCAGGTGTAAGACGCCCTCAGCAGGGCTCGGCACCCCGCCCCGCTACACCTCAAAGACAGGCACCCCGCCCCGTCTCCCCCGGGGCACAGGGACAGCGGCCCGTCTCCCCCGGAGCACAGAGACAGCGCCCCGCAGGCTCGCAGGCGCCTCGCCCCGCAGCTCCACAGGCACAGGGTCAGCGTCCCGCAGCATCCGGAGCACAGGCACCTCGCCCCGCAGATCCCCGAAGTGCACCCCGGCGTCCCGCAGCGCCCGAAGGGTCTGCAAACGGAGCAGCTCCCTCCCCCTACAGACAGCGCCGCACCCCGGCGGAAAGCGAGGGTGTGCCCGGCAATAACGAAACCGTAGTAGCTCCCGCGCCCCGTCCCGCCAAAAATCCTCAGCAGCCTGCCCCTGCAGAGCCGGAGCCCAAGGTAAAGGAAAAGAGCCCCGAGGAGCAAAAAAACGGCGGCGAAAAGAAGAACGATAAGCAGAAAAACGCCAAAGCCGGCGCCGATATGATGATAGGCATCGTCAAGGCTATCGCCTATATGGTGGTGATCCTTGTGGTATCCGTATTTATTTCCATCTTCGTCATCCGCGTGGGTAACGACGTTTTTGCCTTCGTAAAGAGCGATGAGGCGGTAGACGTGACCATCCCCGAGGATGCAAAGGTTTCCGATATTGCACAGATCCTTCACGATAACGGCATCATCAGCTTCCCGGGCGTGTTCAAGATGTACGCCTCCATAAAGAAGGATAAGGGCCCCTTCGTTGCCGGTGATTATACCGTATCCCCCTCCATGAGCTACGACGACCTTCGCCGCGCCTTCAAGGAGCAGGTGGTGACGGGAACGGTGTGGATAACTATTCCCGAGGGATATACCACCGATGAGATCATCGATCTTCTTGTGGAAAACGGTATCGGCAAGAGGGAAAAGTATATCGAGGTAATCAATAATTACGATTTTGATTACTGGTTTGTCAAGGAGCTTGAGGAAAAGGGCGTGAGCGATGACCGCGCGTACCGTCTTGACGGATACCTTTTCCCCGATACCTATGAGTTTTATAAGGCGTCAAGCGAGGAGACGGTGATCAATCGACTCCTTAAACGATTCGACGAGGTCTTCGTTGAGGATTACAGAACGAAGGCAGGAGAGCTCGGATATACCGTGGATGAGATCCTGACGATCGCCTCTCTCGTTGAGAAGGAGGCAGGTGGAATGGGTGACTTTATGTACGTTTCCTCAGTTTTCCATAACAGACTGAATAATCCTGCATATTATCCCCGAATGGAAAGCGACGCAACCACCGTATACGCTATCCAGATAGCAACGGGCAAGCGACCCGATAAGGTCACCCCCGAGGATAATAAGTTCGATCATCCCTATAATACCTATATCTATTCGGGCCTCACCCCCGGACCCATAACGAACCCCAGCGCCAGCGCAATAAGATACGCCCTGTATCCTGCGGATACGAATTATTATTATTTCATAACCGATAACGCAGGCAAGGTGTATTATGCATCGGGAATCGGCGAGCACGAGCAGAATATAGCCCTCGTCAAAAAGATAAACGAGCAGCTTGCAAGCTAAAGAAAAAAGCACCGAAAGGTGCTTTTGCCTTTTCGCTATCTTTGTCCTTTTTGAGGTTTCTTTGCTACTTTCTTTTTCTAAAGAAAGTAGGTAAACCCTCCCGGACAAACTGGAATTTGAATATTATCCTTTGTTCTGCAAAGAATAAGAAAAGGTGTAAGGGGGGATAAGATGACAATTATTGATATGATCGCTTCATTTTTTATGGGGGCGCTGTCGGGGATGGGGATCGGCGGCGGTGGGCTGCTTGTTATTTATCTCACCCTGGTCCGAGGCACAGATCAGATATCGGCACAGGGGCTTAATCTTTATTTTTTTCTTTTTGCCTCGGCGGCGGCTCTTTTCGTTCATTGCACGAAAAGAAGGATCAACTATCCTTTGGTTCTGATTCTGGCGGCATTCGGTATGCCTATGTCCTTTGCGGGAAGCCTTGCGGCGTCCGCCGCGAGGCCCGAGACCGTCAGGGTGATATTCGGCGTTATGCTTATTATCGCAGGCGGGATATCCCTGATTCGCGCCCTTTGTGCATATTTGAGGAATAAAAAGTTATAAAAAAATGAAAAAGCCCTTTACAAACGGCTTTTGTTGTGATACAATGTCAAGGCAATGTGTCGGCGTCCCGGACGCAGGAATCAGTTTCTTTAAGAGAAATGCTTCACCCGCCTGAGCCTGAGATGACCGAAGCAAATATTTTTATGAGGTGAATACCATGATCACAAAGGCAGAAAAGACAGCTATCATCGAAGAGTACAAGACTCACGAAGGCGACACAGGCTCCCCTGAGGTACAGATCGCGATTCTCACATACAGAATCAAGACTCTCACAGAGCATATGAAGGCTAACAAGAAGGACCACCACTCCGGTCGCGGACTTCTCAAGATGGTTGGCCATCGCCGTAACCTTCTCAACTATCTCCAGAAGGTTGACATCGAGCGCTACCGTGCGATCGTTGAAAGACTCGGCCTCAGAAAGTAATTTCCACTTTTAGCCGAGAGCCATAAGGGCTAAGTCGGCTTCGTCAGGACGTTTCGTCCTGACGAGGCCTATATTTTTGTAAGCGCGCCTTCAGGGGTTAGCAGTTAAATATTTTACTCTCTCTGAGGGTGACGTATTTAAGTGCTAAACCCATCGAAGGCTTCATCTAAATAAAACTAAGGAGAAAGCAAAAATGTTTGAGAATTACAAAACTTTTTCATACGAGCTTGCAGGCAGACCTCTTACTGTTGAAGTAGGCAAGGTTGCAGGTCTTGCAAACGGCTCTTGTATCGTTCGCTACGGCGAAACTGCAGTTCTTGCTTGTGCAACAGCAAGTGCACGTCCCCGCGAGGGCATCGATTTCCTTCCCCTTTCCGTTGACTTTGAGGAAAGAATGTACGCTGTAGGCAGAATCCCCGGCGGATATCTCAAGAGAGAAGGCCGTCCCGGTGAGAAGGCTATCCTTACAAGCCGTGTTATCGACAGACCCCTCCGTCCCCTCTTCCCCAAGGACCTGAGAAACGACGTTAACGTATCTCTCACAGTTCTTTCCGTTGATTACAACTGCTCCCCTGAGATCACCGCTATGATCGGTGCATCCATCGCTCTTTCCATCTCCGATATTCCCTGGAACGGCCCCATCGGCGGCGTGTTCATGGGTATGACCGAGGACGGAAAGCTCATGGTAAACCCCACTCAGAAGCAGCGCGAGGACAGCGTTCTTGAGCTCACAGTTGCAGCAAGCCAGGAAAAGGTCGTTATGATCGAGGCAGGCGCAAACGAGGTTTCTGATGATGATATGTTCAAGGCTATCATGATGGCTCACGCAGTTATCAAGCAGCTTCTCGTATTCATCAGAAACATCGTAGCAGAGGTTGGTAAGCCCAAGTTCACATACGAGTCCGGTGAGCTTGACCACGATATGTTCGACGAGATCTTCGCATACGTTGAAGAGGACGTTAAGGCAGCTCTTGACACAGACGACAAGAACGTTCGTGACGAGAGAATGGAGCCCATCCAGGATAAGGTTATGGAGGCGTTCCTTGAGAAGTATCCCGACCTCGAGGTAATTTACCCCGAGCTCATCTATAAGATCCAGAAGAAGATCGTTCGTAACTGGCTTCTCGTTGATAAGAAGCGCGTAGACGGCAGAAGAATGGACGAGATCAGACCCCTCGCAGCAGAGGTAGGTCTTTTCAACCGTGTACACGGCTCCGGTCTCTTTACAAGAGGTCAGACACAGGTAATGACTCTTGCAACCCTCGGCCCCATCAGCGAAGAGCAGATGCTCGACACTATCTGGGAGGAGCAGTCCAAGAGATATATCCACCACTATAATATGCCCGGCTACTCCGTAGGTGAGGCAAAGGCTTCCAGAAGCCCCGGAAGACGTGAGATCGGCCACGGCGCTCTTGCTGAAAGATCTCTCGTTCCCGTGCTTCCCTCCGTTGAGGAGTTCCCCTACGCTATCCGCCTTGTATCTGAGGTAGTTTCCTCCAACGGCTCCACATCTCAGGGCTCCGTTTGCGGCTCCACCCTTGCTCTTATGGACGCAGGTGTTCCCATCAAGGCTCCCGTTGCAGGTATCTCCTGCGGTCTTATTACTGCAGAGGATTCCGATGACTTCATGACCATGATCGATATTCAGGGTCTTGAGGACTTCTACGGCGATATGGACTTCAAGGTAGCAGGTACACACAAGGGTATCACATCTATCCAGATGGACCTCAAGATCGACGGTCTTACACCCGAGATCATCGCAGAGGCTCTCGAGGTAACACACAAGGGCCGTGACTACATCATCGATGAGGTTATCCTCAAGGCTATCCCCGCACCCCGCGAGGAAGTGAGCGAGTTCGCTCCCAAGATGATCTCCATGAAGATCCCCACCGATAAGATCCGTGAGGTTATCGGCTCCGGCGGTAAGGTGATCCAGAAGATCACCGCTGATACAGGCGCTAAGATCGATATCGAGGACGACGGTTCCGTATTCATCTCCGCAGTTGATAAGAACGCTATCGCTGCAGCTAAGAAGATCATCGACGGTATCGTATTCGAGCCTGAGGTTGGTATGATCTACGAGGGCGTTGTTACAAGAATCATCCCCATCGGCGCATTCGTTGAGTTTGCACCCGGCAAGGAGGGTCTCGTACACATCTCTAAGCTCGACAATAAGAGAACAGAGAAGGTTGAGGACGTTTGCAACGTTGGCGACACCATGAAGATCAAGTTCCTCGGTGTTGACGAGCGCGGCAGAATGAACCTCTCCAGAAAAGACGCTCTTAACGCAGAAAACTAATTAAAAAAGGGCTGTCGCAAGACAGCCCTTGAATATTTTGCAGAGGACTTTTTTGAAAAAAAGTCCTCTGCACTCTCAAAAAACTTTGAACTATTGGTGTAGCTGAAGTTTACAAGGCAAAAGTTGCAGGGCAAAGCCCTGCGGCGCTTACAGCGCCAACCAGCGCTTTAGGGTAAAAACCCGAAAATGAACAAGTTTATTTTCGGGTTTTTACCCTAAAGCATTGGCTTTTGCCTTTTAGATATCTTTGTCTTTTTTGAGGTTTCTTTGCTACTTTCTTTTTCTAAAGAAAGTAGGTAACCCCTTACCTATAAACCCGAATTTGAAAAGCTGTTTTGGATTTACTATACCCCATTTTACATAACGGAGATTAAAATGAACAATAATCAGGATCCGAGAAGGTTTGACAACGGATATGACCCGCTGGGTCAGCCCCAGGTCAAGCGTACGTATACTCCCGAGGAGGCAGGGCACGATAAGCACCGCAAGCCCGTCAGCCGCCTTTCCTACAACAGAAGACGTCGCCAGCGTCCGAAGCTCAATGCGGCGGCAGTAATTATAACGCTTATTTTCATCCTCATAACGGGCCTTTGCATCTTTCTTATTGCAAGCGGGCTCAACCGTCCCTCAGATAATAAGAATGATGACCCCGGCAAAAGCCCTGTGCCCGATGAGACCACAGAGGCTGTGACCACCGAGGACCCTCTGCCCTACTTTACCGCAGAGCTTACAAAGGATCAGATAAGCTACGGCGAGCTCATTCTCGTCAATTCCTATAACGAATACCTTTTCCCCGAGGAGATGGAGGGCGACGTAGTCAATATTTCGGAGTACAAGAACGAATACTACGGAATGTCAAGCTATTCCACCTCGGTAAAGGCAAGCAAGGTAGCGCTGGATGCCTTCAACAGGCTCACCGAGGACTGCTACAACGAAACGGGCTTCAAGTATCTGCAGATAAACAGCTGCTACAGAAGCCGCGAGGAGCAGGAGACTCTTTATGCTCAGTACGTTGAGGAGCGGGGCGAGGAGTATGCCAAGGCATACGTTGCAAACCCCGGCGAAAGCGAGCATCACACCGGTCTCGGCATCGACCTTAACGTAAACCGCGAGGGCGCCATATCCTACGTTGAGAGTGACGCCGAATGCGAGTGGTTCCGCGAGAAGTGCCAGGAATACGGATTTATCCTCCGTTTCCCCAAGGATAAGGTACATATGACGGGAATCAGCCACGAGTCCTGGCACTACAGATACGTGGGCGTGCCTCACGCGCAGATAATGGAGGATATGAACTTCTGCCTTGAGGAGTATATCGATTATCTGAAATCCTATACCTACGACGGAATCTGCCTCGGATACGACGATGAAACGGGAGTGTTCGATATGAAGGCGGAGGAGTTCTACGAGGCTGAAAGCGGCGTTATGATCTATTACGTTCCCGCAGATGAAGGAGAGGAATCCACCGATACCCTAATCCCCAAGGACTGCACCTATACCGTTTCCGGCAATAACGTGGACGGATTTATTATCACCTGCACGAAGTAAGGACTTTGTTCCTTTTTTTAAAAAAGGAACCGAAAAAACTTTAAAAAGGAATGGCTATGGGTTTTCCCGTAGCCATTTTATTTATTCTTTATTCTTTAACTTCAAATTCGGGTTTATCGGGGGAGATGTAATTGATATTTTGTAGGGGAGGGGTTCGGGTTTATCAAACAGTTTTAAATCAAACAATGTAGGGGCGAGCATTGCTCGTCCGATTCATCAGCACGAGAACTGTCTGTTAAATATAGTTGGTCTGTATTTGATGGGTTGATTCTTGAGATTGCTATTTGTTTGTGGTACAATTTATGTGAAAAAATTGATAAATCTCTTGACTTTTACGTTACGTAAAAGATTATTATTCTTAAAAAAGGAGGTGTCTTATGAAAATAAAGACTGTTTGTGAATTGACAGGACTTAGTGACAGAACGATTCGATACTATATTGAAGAGGAATTGCTGTCTCCTGATTTTGTAGAAAATTATCTTGGGCGCAGAACCTTTGATTTTAGCGAATCTGATGTAAAGTGTCTTAAAGATATTTCTGTTTTAAGAAAATTTGGATTTTCTATAACGGATATAAAAGTAATAAAAGAATGTCCCGAAAAAAGCAAGGATATATTGGCTCGTATTAGGTCTGAAAAACGGAAGCTTTTGGACGAGCAGGCAAATTATCTTTTAGTTATTGAAAATATCGAACAAGACCGTGATTATACGATAGCAGAGCTTGCTGAATTGCTTATTTTGCCTGTATGTGGAAGTGAATTGCCGATAGAGGATACAAAAAAGAGTAGTTTTAAAATCATAAAAGGTTTTATAAAAAATTTGGTAATAGGTTATATCGGTATTGTTCCGATTACGTTTATGATTGCCGCGATTATTTCTGATTACAGAATGTATGAGTATCCCAAACCAAGCGATAATTGGTGGCTTTTCATTCTGCTTGCGTTGCTTCCGTCTTTAGTTATTCTGATATTATTTTCGGTAAAGCGTCGCAGACCGGTAAAAAAGCTTGTTCGCCGTATTGCTCTTGTTTGTTGTTTATTGTATCTTCCTGTGAGCTTTTTGTTCTCATGGGGCGTGCATGATGGGTCTATGACAACTTATTATGCTGATTATAGGAAACTGGATGCAGAATGTATAGAAAATAAAAGTCTCTTTTTTCAAGAGTTGTTTCCTGTTTCTCCCCGATATTTTGAAAATGTGAAAAATGAAGAAGGACAATACGAAACGGTTTTTCTTGATGCAATCTACTATTATCATTTTTATTACGGTTTTGACTATACCTATGATATAATTGCAGAGTGGCCTTTGGAAAAAGAAGAGTTTGAAAAAGAGGTGGAAAGAGTAAGGAAGCTGTTTGAAGAGTACGAAGCTAAAGAGGAGAACGGAGTATATGATTATACCGAGGTAAAAAAAGGCTCGTATACTTGTTTGGTTAGATGTGAGCAAAACGAAACCGATCGTATATTTGAAAAAGTTACGGACAGCTATGTGTATTATATATTTGCATACGATGAAGTTGAAATGCGAGTAAGATATATTGTATGTGCGAGTATGGATAATGGGGATGACCAGCCGTATTATTTAGAACTTGAATGGTGATGCCTCGTCAAAATCTATAAAAATCAAAATCCTTTACGCTTAAATATCACAAAGAAAAAGAAATTTGAATGAGTGCGAAAAAAATAGGAAAAAATTGTTGTAAATCAATTGAAATTATGTTATATTTAATGTGGTAAAAAGGGAAATGTGCTTTTTACCGAAAAATCCTAAATTGTTAAATTTTTAATGTCGCCCCGGGCGACGGAAGGGATAAAAAATGACTTACAACAAGAAATCAGTTGAAGACATTGCTGTTGCCGGCAAGAAGGTTCTTGTAAGATGCGACTTCAATGTACCCATGAAGGATGGCGTTATCACAAACGATAACAGAATCGTTGGTGCACTTCCCACAATCAAGTACCTTATCGCAAACGGCGCAAAGGTTATCCTTTGCTCTCACATGGGCAGACCTAAGGGTGAGTTCAAGATGGAGTTCTCCCTCGCTCCCGTTGCAGCTAAGCTCTCCGAGTACCTTGGTATCGAGGTTGCTATGGCTAAGGACGTTATCGGCGAGGACGCTAAGGCTAAGGCTGCAGCTCTCAAGGACGGTGAGGTTCTCCTTATCGAGAACGTTCGCTTCCACAAGGAAGAGACAAAGAACGATCCTGAGTTTGCAAAAGAGCTCGCTTCCATGGCAGAGATCTTCGTAAACGACGCTTTCGGCGCAGCACACCGTGCTCACGCTTCCACAGCAGGCGTTGCTGATTACCTCCCTGCAGTTTGCGGCTACCTCATCAACAAAGAGATCTCTATTATGGGTCAGGCTCTTAACGATCCTAAGAGACCCTTCGTAGCTATCCTCGGCGGTGCTAAGGTTTCCGATAAGATCGGCGTTATCAACAACCTCATCGAGAAGGTTGATACACTTATCATCGGCGGCGGTATGGCTTACACATTCTTCAAGGCATTCGGCTACGAGATCGGCACATCCATCTGCGAGGATGACAAGATCGACCTTGCTAAGGAGCTTCTCCAGAAGGCTGAGGCTAAGGGCGTTAAGTTCCTCATCCCCATCGACAACGTTATCGGTAAGGAATACGACGAGAACACAGAGTTCCAGTATGTTAAGTCCGACAATATTCCCGACGGCTGGATGGGTCTTGACATCGGTGAAGATACACGTAAGCTCTACGCTGACGCAATCAGCGGTGCAGGCACCGTAGTTTGGAACGGACCTATGGGCGTTTCCGAGTGGAAGAACTTCGCAGGCGGTACAGAGGCAGTTGCAAAGGCAGTTGCTGAATCCGGCGCTATCTCCATCATCGGCGGCGGCGACTCCGCAGCAGCAGTTGCAAAGCTCGGCTTTGCTGATAAGATGACACACATCTCCACCGGCGGCGGCGCATCTCTCGAGTTCCTCGAGGGTCTTGAGCTTCCCGGTATCGCTTGCCTCCAGGACAAGTAATAACAGAGCTTTACGCGGGTGGAGGAAAATGCCACCCGCGTTTTTTACAAATAAGATCAAAGAGGTATAATAAAATGAACAAGGCTACACGTAAGGCAATCATTGCCGGCAACTGGAAAATGAATATGACTCCCTCTGAGGCTGCGGCTGCAGTTAAGAAGACAGCCGAGCTCGTTGAGGGCAAGAACGGATGCGAGATCGTTCTCTGCGTTCCCTTCGTTGATATCGCAGCTGCAATCGAGGCTGCAAAGGGCACAAACGTTAAGATCGGTGCTCAGAACGTTCACTTCGAGGCTAAGGGTGCATACACCGGCGAGATCTCCGCTTCTATGCTCACAGAGTGCGGCGTTGAGTACGTTGTTATCGGCCACTCCGAGCGCAGACAGTACTTCGGCGAGACAGACGAAACTGTAAACAAGAGAACAAAGGCAGCTCTTGCAGCAGGCCTCAAGGTTCTTCTTTGCCTCGGTGAGGTTAAGGAGGAGAGACTTGCAGGTATCACAGATGAGATCGTTTCCATGCAGACAAAGCTCGACCTCGCAGGCATCTCTGCAGAGGATATGAAGAACGTTATCATCGCATACGAGCCTGTATGGGCTATCGGAACCGGCCTCACAGCTACTCCCGAGCAGGCTGACGAAACTTGCGGCGTTATCCGTGCAACAATTGCAAAGCTCTACGGCGAGGAGGTAGCTGAGGCTACAACTATCCAGTACGGCGGAAGCATGAACGACCAGAACGCAGCAGAGCTTCTTTCCAAGTATAACGTAGACGGCGGCCTTATCGGCGGCGCATCTCTCGTTCCCGAGAAGTTTGACGCAATCGTATCTGCTGCACAGTAAGAAAAAGCACCCTTCGGGGTGCTTTTTTCAGTGAAGAGATAAGAGTGAAGAGATAAGAGAATTGGTTGAATTCCGCCTCTGGCGGAATTCTTAATTTTCTATCAAATTCGGGTTTGTCGGGGGGGAACGGGGGATGCAAAGAACTTTTTTGAAAAAAAGTTCTCTGCACTCTCAAAAAACTTTGAAAAGGAGGGGTATATATAAGGATTGTCGGTATGTTCGTACTCACCCCATCGTAGGGGAGCCGCTTGCTGCTCCCGCCCATCTGCACGCGAACCAAACTATATTTTCAGCTTCATTGAGAATGAAAGAATAGCTGTAATCATTGGTAATTCTTTCATTTGATCTTTAGCTTTAGCTTAAAAACAGTTCTTGTGCAGATGTAGCAACCCTTCCGTCATCGGTGCCGAAGAATTACTGGAAATACAATTCAGCTTGCACCGATGCCACCTCCCCTTCACAGCACCTTCGGTACTGAGAAGAGGAGGCTTTAGTTAAGCGTAGCAGTTTATCGCAAGTGCGATCTCCCCGATAAACCCGAATTTAAAGTGCGATTAGTGTGCAGATATTAAGGACCGTCGTAGGGGTTCCCCGAAAGTGAGCCTGTGAGCTTTTGGGGGTTCCCGTCGAGGACGCCGGTCCCTACAATACACCAATATCGTCCCACCGATAAACCCAAATTTACCCATCCCTGTTTCAAAGTTTTTTGGAGTGCAGAACCTTTTTTTCAAAAAAGGTTTTGCGTCATCCCCCGTTCCTTCTCCCCATTCCCTCCTTTCCCCGTGCCTCAGTGTCTCAGCTCGGGGCGTTTTCTTCGGGTGGGGGTGTAATTTTGCATCAGGGCTGAAAACACACCGCAGCCGGAGCAGGTTTTCCCTGTGCAAAAGTTGGTCTCGTGATAGAGCTTATCGTATTCGTTATTAAATCTCGATACGGTGGATGAGCCGATTATTCCCTCGCAGGTAATGCTCATCGCCGCCTCCGATATATAAAAAGGGCAAAATATCTGTGCGTCTATAGCTTTATTTGGCATTATTTCCGTTCCTTCCTTTTTACTTATTATCTTCAATTTATCATATATATCCAACGTACCCCGTGGCAACGCCTGAGCAGGAGCGGCAAAGGACGATATCCTTATACCTCAGCCCGTTTTTTGCAGGCTTTTGGCAGAGTATGCATTTTTCCCCCGCGGGGGTATCGGTGCAGTCCACGCAGACGTTTTTTCTTGAAAGCCTGTAGTATTTTTCACCGTCCTTCATAGGTCGCTTGCAAACGTCGCACCGATCGTCGCTCTCAAAGCAGAGCCCGCAGGCGAGGCAGGCTGACACGCCGTCTCTACATACGAGTGACATATCCGCCTCCGAAAATGCTGACCTGCTCCATGGGTGAAAGCCCGAGACTTCTGGAAATGGTGCTTGCATCCTTCAGGGTAATGGCAGATTGCCCGCGTCTCAGCTTTCTGTAAAGGGTGCTTCTGTTGATGCCCAGCTCGTAAGCCAGTGCCTCTAAGGTGGTATTTCTTGAGACAACGGTTTCTTTAAGTCTTTCGATATTGATTTCCATGCTGATCTTCCTTTCTGTTTGATTCTGCATAAATATTACCAATTTTTACCATCTGTGTCAAGGCTTTCGACAGCCGATTATGTTGCATTATGTTGCGAAAAAGCACCGGTCTGTCGAAAAAAGCAAGATCGGCGCGATCCCTGAAAGCAGCATTTCAAGGACGGATAAAAGGAGAAGTGGGCGCCGCGGACACTTGACGGAATGCAGAATTTGTGATATTGTAACAGTACGGGAGTGCTCAGGGTAGCGATTCTGAGCAGTGACGGTCTCGGTCGGCTTCGAGAGGTCTGCCGACCCCGTCTGATCCTATTATAATACCTGTATTTCGACATTTCAAGAGAAAAAAGAACAAATGTTCACCTAATTGGATGCAAAGCGGCAACACAGAGCCGTTTTCGGAAAGGAAAGAGAAAAAGTGAAGAGCTTTTTGAAGATAACGGGCATAATTGCCTCCCTTGCCTTGTGCCTTTGTCTGCTCTCCTGCACGGGCAGGGATGGAGCGGACACCACAGCGCCCGCAGACACCACGGAGGAGGTGACGACGGCACCTGATACCACGTCCCCCGTTGAACCCACGGAAAAGGAAACCTTCACGGTGCCGCTGCGCCACGAAAAGGACGGAAGGCTCCAGTGGGAATACACCTATTCCGCTGACGGAATGAGCATTTCAAAGACAGACTACACGGAGGATCCCCCCATCACCTACACCGTATATTTTGACGAGGGCGGTCTTCCCCTGAGAATGGAATGGCTGATCTGCGTAAACGATACGAGAACGGAAAAGTGGCGGGACGATTATTATCTGGACGAGTCCGGCAGGATAGTTGACGAAAAGCGGTTCTGCGAGGGCGAGATACAGAACGCCTATACCTATACCTACGATGAAAACGGAAGGATCGCCACTCAACAGTCGCGCAACGTAGCGCAGCAGAATACCGTCTACAGACTGCTGTACGACGAAATGGGCACCCACGTGGGCACGAGGTTTGAGCGGTACAACGGCGAAAGAGGCTACTACCACGAGATGAAGACCTGCACCTACGATGATGAGGGCAGGATCCTTACGGAGACTACGGAATCTGTAAAGACCACCCACGTGTACACCCTCACCGAGGGACTTGTAACTCAGGAAAAGGTGACCAACGACAGCGCAGGATTCTTGTGGAGCTATTATTACGGCTACACCTACGAGAACGGCTGTCTTGTAAGAAAGGATTGCTCCTACGAGGGCACGATGACAGATTCGGAATTCTTTTGCGAAACAAAATACGGGCATTATTACGATGCAATAAACTGGATATTCAGGGAGAGATTACCGTGAAGCTTGAAGAAATACTAAAGGATATAAGATCTGACAGAATAAAGGATATAATCGTTGACTGCGATATGGGAGCTGACGGCGACGATCAGTTTGCCTGCGGCTACGCCCTTGCTTCTCCCGATAAGGTAAGAGTGCTGGCGGTGACCTGCGCCCCCTATAACGATAACAGCCACGAGACCGTAGAATGGGGCAGGCAGGAAAGTGCCGATATAATCGAGGCATCGGGCGCCGAGGTAAAATACGGAGCGATCGCGGGAAGCCCCGATTACATAACGCGAAGGGGCGGCCCCGTTGAAAGCCGCGCGGCAGAGGTCATTGCGAAGATAGTAAGAGAGGCGGATGGACCCGTGTATTCCGTATCCACGGGATGCATCACAAATATTGCAAGCGCCCTTGCACTTTATCCCGATATACGCGAGAAGCTTGTAACGGTGTGGCTTGGGCTTGACGGACTTGACAGCACCACCAATACGGGAGAGTACAATTATCATAACGACATCGAGGGCGGAAAGCTGTTTTTCGAGCTTTCGGAAAATATCCTCCTCGTTGAGGCAGGCAGAACGGTTGCCCCCTTCAGAAGAACTGACGAGGAGATAGAGGAGCAGTACTGTGAGAGCCCCCTTGCCCGCTTCCTTGCAAAGAGATTTCGGGAGATCAGCTGGGCCCAGGGCCTTTGGGACCTTTGCGCTGAAAGCGTGCTCATTATCCCCGATGCCTGCCGGTTCAGAATAACAAACGTGCCCATCTTTGACGAAAAGGGCGAGATATGCGGCTTTAACGAAAACAAGCAGATGATAAGCGTAAACAAAAACGACCACGCCCGCATCAGTGCCGATGCGCGAGAGAGGATAAACGGCTGCAAATGAGCGCAGATTGACAAAGATATATAGCGGTGATATAATAATATTACAGAAATACGTTTTAGAAGGAGTTACATATGAAAAAGCTGATCTCATATTTGCTGATATTTGCAATACTTGTCGGTTGCATGGCTTCTGCGGCTGCCGTATCTGCAGTTGATGTAACCCTCGCGGCAGAATCTGTGGAAAAGGTGGAGGGTAGCGGTACAGCAGTAGCCCCAAAGCTTACAATTGCCGGAAATCCCGGTCTTTCCTACGTAAGGCTTGTAGTATACTACGATTCTTCCGAGCTTGCACTTGGTGACACAGCGGATTCTCTCGCTGATTCTGTCTTCAGCGCAGACGATTCTGAGGTTTCCAAGGAGTACGCAGGCACCCACAGGAACGTAAGAGATCATATTCCCGAAGAGCTCAGGGATATGAGCAACGGCTTTTTTGTTGAGCTCTGCGGAGCAGGGGAGGAGACAGTATACGGCGACGGTATTGCCGTTGAGATCCCTTTCGAGATCATCGCTTCCGATCCCGGCGAGTTCAACTACACAGTAGCAGTTGCTGAGGCTCTTGACGCTGACGGCAACGATATTGCACTCGAAGGTGTGTCTGCTGCAGTATCTTACGTGGCTGACCCACTCACAGGCATCCATGATGAGTTCACAGTCTTTATGGATCCTGCAATTGCTGAGGTAACCGTTGGCACAACAAGTATCGACGTTGATATCAGACTTGACCAAAACCCCGGACTTTGGGCTACGCGTATTTACATCGTATATCCCGAGGCTCTTACCCTTGCCGATGCAGACGGTAACGCAAGGGTAGAGAACTCCTTTATGATATTTGAAGGAGCAGGTGAAATGCTTCCCGGTCTTCCCGACCTTGCACTTGACGATCCCCGTCAGCCGGCTACCTTTGAAAAGGTTATGAGAAGTGATCCTTCCATCGTTAAGGAGGGGTATCACTCCACAACGGTCTATTTTGAATCAGAAACCGTTGATACGGTTGCTGATGCCGACGGAGTGCTGTGCACGCTGAGCTTCAGTGTTTCAGACAGCGTCAAAGATGGAGACGCGCTCGATATCAGTATGTATTACGGAGATAGCGATTTTCTGTATGCCTATACGGATGATGGGACAGGGTTCCCCGTATTTGTGGAATACAGTCCTGCTGTCATAGGATCAGATATTACGTTTGTTAGTGTTATTTGTGATCATGTTGAGGGAGATGCGATTATTACCGACCCTACCTGCACGGAGCCCGGCATGATAGTGCATAAGTGTACTCTTTGCGGCCTGATTGTCCGCCGTGAGTATATTTCCGCAACCGGCCACGATAGGAACGGCGACGTTGTGACCGTGGAGCCTACCTGTGTGAAGGACGGTACGAAAACAACGTATTGCAGTATATGCGGTGAAGTTTCCGCGATTGAGATAATAGAGGCTCTCGGCTCACATACTCCCGGTGCTGATGCAACCTGTACCGAGCCGCAGCTCTGTCTTGTGTGCTCTTCGGTGATCAAGGCGCCACTCGGACATACTGAGGGTGAGGCTGTGGTTATAGAGCCTACCTGTACTCTTGAGGGCGAGGAGACTTTTTATTGCACCGTATGCTCGGTTCATACAAGAACTGAGATAATTCCCCCCAAGGGACATACTGTAATACTCGGCACCTGTACCGTATGCGGTGAGACTGAGCTTGTACCCCGGGAGCTGATATATACCGTATCAAACGGTGCTGTCACCGTCACCGGGTATACAGGTGAGGAGAGTAAGCTTTATATTCCTGCCACTATTGAAGGATATCCCGTAAGTACGGTAGCAGATACACTTTACAAAAGCAGCAGTATCAAAAGCATCTATCTTTCCGAAAATATAGAGAGTCTCGTTCTTTCCGTTTCGGGCAGTGCGAAGCTTGAGTCACTTTATATTAGCGGTGCCGATACAACCATCCGAATTCAAGGCTCATATACATCAAGCTCCGGAATCAGTAACGTATTTTATGCGGGAACTTTAGCGGAATACAGCAGCAATATGGGCGCGGTAAATTATTTTACAAACGTGATCTGCAATTACGGAACTCCCATGGAGGGATTCATTTTTACTACGGATGAGGATGCCCGGAGCATAACCGTAACCGGCTATACGGTCTTCTTTCAGAGCTTGTTATTCCCGCTGAATACCGTGGCTACAGAGTGATTGCCATAGATGTGAAAGCATTTGCCGGCAGAACGGATATCACAAGCATTTCCATCCCCGGAACTGTTGAGTTCATTGAGGAAGGATCCTTTGAGGGCTGTACAGGCCTCAGGAACGTGATTTTCGGAGAGGGAATTTGTGAGATCGGCGACTACGCATTCTCAGGCTGTACCTCTCTTGAAAGTGTCATCCTTCCCGAAAGCGTTGTTTACGTCTGGGCTTATGCCTTCAATAAGTGCACCTCGCTCGTCAGCGTATATCTTCCTTCCGCCCTTGCGGCGATTGAGTATAAAGCCTTCTACAGATGCGAAAATATTTGCTCCGTTGTCTATAATGGCTCGCCCGCTGAGTTCGGTAAGGTATATATGGGCAACGGTAACGATCCCATTACGATGTGCGAGATAGAATATCTTGAGGAGGATGAGGTAAAGATAGTTTCCATCCCCGTCCCTGAGGGAATGGATCCTGAGGATTGCCGCCTGTATTACGTTGATGAAAACGGTAACGCAACTGAGCTTTTCGTTGAGTGTGTCGACGGCCATTTCGTTGTGGTTTCCCAGGCGACAGGCTACTATATCGTTCGTGACGTGAGTGAAGAAGCTGTCACCGTCACGGGCGGCGACGTTGACGGTGACGGCAGAATCACCGCTATTGATGCAAACAGGCTGCAGCGTATTATTTCAGGTATTGTTGAAGTCAAGGTGGGCACAGACGAGTACCGCGCCTCTGACGTAAACGGTGACGGTGAAATAAATATTATGGACGAAAATCTTCTGAAGCGTATACTTGCAGGCGTTATAACACCCGGAGTATGATGCTCTGAAAACGACCGCCCCCTGCCGAGATCTCGGCAGGGGGCTTTTTGCTTTTCTGTACTGATCCGGGATGATAAAAAATCCCTTTGTCACAAAAAACTGTTGACAGAGGGAATATTTTTCTTTATAATATAATTGTAGTTAGCATATGCTAACTGGCGCCGCCCCCCGCGAGGGGCGTAAAAAATACCGCACGGTTAGCATATGCTAACTGCGAATATATAAAGCACAAATGCGAAAAATGTAACAGAGAGCTTTTTGCAACTGAAAAAAGAGGTGAAATATGGAAAAATTGATAGCGCGACACTGCGCTCCTGCTCTTGCAGGGATAAAAAGCGCAAATCTTGTGGCAATAGATAAAAAGAAATATCCCGAGGGAAGGGAAGAGATATGCCGTCTTGATGAGAAGCTTTCAAAAAAGGGCATCCGTCTTGAGATAGTGGCGGAGGGAAAAAAACGGCTTCTCGTTCTCGTGTACCGTCCGAAGGTGCTTTTGCGTCAGCTGGGAGTCAGCGGTGTGAGAGAGCTTCTGCTGGGGGCAGGCTATCCCGAGGGGGCAGACCTTGGAGAAACCATCGATTATTTGAAAATGCGTCTTGGGGAGGAGGATTTTCCCCACGAGATAGGGGCATTTCTCGGCTATCCCGTGGAGGATATCTACGGCTTTATCCATCATAAGGACGAGGGAGTGCTTTTGGTGGGTGAATGGAAGGTATATTCCGATGCAGGCGCCGCCTCAAGGCTTTTTGCAAGATTTTCCTCCTGTCGTGAGGGGCTTGCGCGCCGTCTGTCCCGTGGGGCGAGCCTTGCGGAGATATTCGGAGCGCAATAAAGGGAAAAAAAGAAAAAATTCCTCCAAAGGTCTTGTAACAGGCACTTTAGTATGCTAAAATGTTAATGCGTTTATTTGAACGGAATTATATATATTGGAGGAAAATATGAAAAATATTATGACAAAGGCAATGTGCCTTGCCCTTTGTGCCGCGATGCTTCTCTCCTTCTGCCTGGTCGTTTCGGCAGAAAACGTTGACGAAGCGTGGGACGTGGGCGAAAACTACGTATATTACGGCACATACCTTGCCGTAGGTGAGGGTGAGTATACGATGAGCGAGCTCTACGATTACACACTTTTCGGCTTTATGCCCGATGAAACGGGGAAGTATACGTTTACGGTAACAGACGGTCTTATCGGACTTGCAAGCCACCATGCTATGTGGGTAACCGTAGCTCCCTCCGAATCCACCGTAACCGAAAGCTCCGTTTCCTGGGAGTGCACAGGCGTAGGTCAGGAGATCTGGCTTGCTGTTATCACAGATGCAGCTACAGCTTCCATCAAGGTCGAGGCAGGGGAGTCCGATAGAGTAGTTATCGAGAAGATCGAGTACGCAAATAAGGTTGCTCCCGAGGCGTTCACCTTCCCCGGCGATGCTTCTCTTATCAAGAACGTAAATACAATGAACTCAACCGTTGATACAGCAGTTCTCGGCTCCGACGGATATTATCATCTTAATTCCGCAGACGGCTATATCCTTTATGCAAATCTTAACGACAGTCAGATGAGCCTCAGCGCCGCAACGAGCTACGGCCAGCTCAAGGGCGCAGAGTATAACGAGGACGGCGAGCTTGTAGCCATCATCGATTATAACAACGCATTTGCAGAGTACTTCGAGTGTGTAGATGCAGCTACTTATCTTTATCCTCTCACAGAGGACCTTATGACAATGTTCCAGGATATCGGCGATAATCTCGGCTGGTACGGCGCAGACGGCTGGCTTGGTCTTTCCGGCGAGGATGCGTGGATGTTCGCTTGCTACTATACCGAGGAGGTATTTGAAGAGGAGGTCGTTCTCGGTGACCTCGACGGCGACGGACAGGTTAACGGCATCGACTCCAACTACCTTATGAGAGCAGTTGCAGGCACCATCTCCATTGAGAGCGGAAGCAGCCAGGAAAAGGCAGCCGACGTTAACGGAGACGGCCAGATCAATGCTATCGACACAAATATGCTCAAGAGAATTCTTGCAGGAGCATAAGAAAAAAGCACCCCCCGGGGTGCTTTTTTCAGTGAGATCCGCCTTCGGCGGGTGAAATCCCTTCGGGATGAAATATTTGCCTTGCAAATGTGAAATGTTCCCTTCGGGAACGTTAAGGGAAAATCCGCAAAGGCGGATTTCGTTTATATTTCAAATTCGGGTTTATCGGTGAGGGGGACGCAGGGGATGCAAAGAACTTTTTTGAAAAAAAGTTCTCTGCACTCTCAAAAAACTTTGAAAAAGGGATGGGTAAATTCGGGTTTGTCGGTGGGACGATATTGGTGTATTGTAGACCAACTATGAAAAGTCAAGCCGAAAAAAGGTCGATAAAAGAAGTGTTGGATTTGGTTAAAGAGAAGATAACGCGAACGAGTTTT
>SVTD01000018.1 GCA_015063955.1 Oscillospiraceae bacterium
CGCTTTATAGCGACTGCTTTCCGTTCGTTCACGCATGCTCCTTCAGTCAGCCTTGCGGCTGACAGCTCCCTCTCGGAGGGAGCCTTATTTTCGTCAGCTTAAACCCACCGACAAACCCGAATTTGAAAGGTAAAAGATAAAGTTTGCACCAAGTCCTTCCCCGATGGAAGGACCCGCGTAGCGGGGGGATCCGTCTTGATTCGGGGGAAGGGAGACCGCAGAGCGGTGGATGAGGGTTGAACATCAGCACAAGAACTATCTTACTGTTATAGTTAAACTGAATATGGTAGTCTACACGGTATTATTTATTCTATCATTTCTCGCTTAACCAAAATTCTCAGACAGTTCGCACCCAGGTAGCAACCCTCATCCGTCAGCCTTACGGCTGCCACCTTCCCCCAAATCATGGGGGAAGGACTTACTATGTTCAGCTTCCTACAGTTCGATAAACCCGAATTTGAAAGCCTGTTTCGTGTGCAGATGGCGGGCGCACACAGTGACGCCCCTACGTTAAAGCAAGTGTGAACACACCGATAAACCCGAATTTATACCCATCCCTTTTTCAAAGTTTTTTGGAGTGCAGAACCTTTTTTTCAAAAAAGGTTTTGCGTCCCCGTTCTCCCCTATAAACCCGAATTTGAAATATTAGCAAAAAAATTCCGCCCGAGGGCGGAATTTTTATATTGTCTTTGCTCCTTCGAGGAGCTCTTTTGCGTATGAGCTGAGGTCAAAGCCTGCCTTTTCACATTTTTCATAGAGGCGGAGAAAGTTTTTCACGTAGGTTTTATCCGTTCCGTGAATATCGCTGCCTACCGCAGCCACGGGAAGCTTATCCATGATCTTTCCCGCTTTCATTTTTCCCTTGAGGGTGCTCTGAGTCTCTCCGTTTATCTGATAATAAACGTCACACTCATTCACAAGCCTTGCCACGTCCTTTTCCGGATACCTGTCTATATGTGCCATAATGACCGTGAATCCCTTACGGGCAAGCCTTGCGACCGAAGCAATATGCCCGTCACTCCAGGAGGAAAAGGGCATTTCCAGAAGCATTATCCCCGTTCCCTCGATACAAAGCCTTTCAATTCCCGGCATATGATCTATTCCGGGACAGACAAGCACCTCTGCACCAAGATACACCTGCGGGCGGCTTTCTGCCTCTATCGAAAGAAGCGCCTCGGCTGATGCTTTCCTTCTTTCAAGGAAGGACTCAACGCTATCGTTCTGAGGATAAAAGTGAGGAGTTGCCACCACTGCATCAACACCCGCATCCTTCATAAGAGAAAGCTGTGCCTTTGTGGTTTCAATATTCTTCGAGCCGTGGTCGGCTCCGGGCAAAATATGGGCATGGAAATCTGTTATATTCAGACCGTTCATGTTCCCGCTCCCCTTTTTTCGTTATTTATCAGTTCTCCTCGGAAGACTCCTCTGCTTTTTCCTTACGGTGACTGTGTCCGTAGCCGTAGCCGTAGCCATAACCGTAACCGTAACCGTATCCGTAGCCGTAGCCGTATCTTTGGGCATACTTTCTGCCGTATTTTCCGTATTTGCCGTACTTTCCGTACTTACCGTATTTACCGTAGCCACCGGTTTTGGGATCAACGTCGTTGAGAACGAGGCCGATGATCTTTGCATCCATCTGCTCCATTACAGACAGGGCGTTACGCAGTGATTTGCTATCGTCAACGCGGCTTCTTACAACGTAAAGATAACCTGTTACGCACTCGTTGATCACCACCGCGTCGGTTACGATTCCCACGGGGGGAAGGTCCACAAAGATTATATCAAAATGCTGCTTCATAAACTCGATAAACTTACCGAGCCTTGCACCTGCAAGAAGCTCTGCAGGGTTAGGAGGAGTTCCTCCCGCTGTGATAATTGAAAGATTCTGATACTTTGTTTTCTTTACATATTTATCTATGGAGCTGTCTGCACTTGCCAGAAGCTCACTGATGCCCTCGCCCTTTTCCATATCGAATATCTTATGGATAACGGAGCTGCGAAGGTCACAGTCTATGAGAAGGACCTTTTTCTCAAGCTGTGCAAAGGAAACTGCAAGGTTTGAGATAAGAAGGCTCTTACCGCTGTGGGCAAAGGTACTGGTTATTCCGTAAACGGGGCACTTTTCGCCCTTTGCCGTATAGAAAAGGTTCGTACGGAGCATTTTAAACGCTTCGTTTATGGCAAAAGAGGTTTTATCGGAAAGAAGCTTGCCTTTATAGCTGCTGATGTTTTCGCCTGCCATTATTTTTTGCTCCTTTCTCTTTTAATACCGATACCGCCGGAGCTCTTCTGAGGCTGCTCCGTTACGATGGTAGGAATAACGCCGACTATAGGATAGCCGAACTTATCCTTCAGATCGTCCTCAACGTAGATGGTAGTGTCAAGAACTTCCTTTAAATAGAATACAAGGAACGCGATGGCAAAGCCGATGATACCGCCGATCACGGTATTGAGCACAACGCTGGGAGAATCGGGCTCCACGGGCTTTTTGGGAGGGTCCATCTGAGAAACATCTCCCTTATTGATAATATCGGGAATTGCCTCGGGAATAATATCGTAAAAGGCCTTCGCAAGCTTATATGCATCCCCCGGCTTTTCAGATTCTACCGAAATATAGAACGCCTCCGTTCCCGAATAGGTTCCCGCAACGATGCTTTCTCTCAGCTGTGCTGCCGTGCAGTCAACGCCTGCCGCCTCTATCACCCTTTCAAGAAGCTGGGAGCTGTTTTTCACGATAACGATAGATGACTCCGCCAGAGTTTTGGACGCTGAAAGGTCCTGCTGGGATACGCTCGTCATCTGATCCTGGGTATTATTTACGTAGAACTTTGCGGTTGAAGAGTAGATAGGTGTGATGAAAAATACCGTTACCAGCGCAAAAGCAAGAGCTACTGCTACGCCGACAGCCAGTATATATATCATCCTTCTTCTCAGCACGAATAACAGAGCCTGCAAACTGGACTGATTTTCATTTTTTTCCACTTTACCTTGCTCCTTTCTTTTTAGTATATCAGAGATATTTGGCTACTATTGCCTGCATCTCTTCCATCTTACCGTCCATATCCCGAAGCAGTGCCAGCTGGTTTCTCGCGCGGTCACGGTTGTGGCCGGGATAGGCAGTATGATAATAAACGTCTCCGTTAAGATAGTCTCCGAGGAAGCGGATACCTGTTTCGAGGGTCATAAGATACGCGCCCATGGGAAGGCCCATTATCTCGTCCTTCGTCATTGAATCGTAAAGCTCGCCAACAAAGCCGTTGACGAACACATCAAACATCTCAAGATCAAGACTGACCTTTGAAAGATCAGTTTCATCCTCGAGAGCCGTGGATGCACCGAAGCGTATCGCATCGCCGAAATCGTAAAGCACGCTTCCGGGCATTACTATATCAAGGTCGATTATGCATACTCCCTCGCCTGTGTGCTTGTCCATAAGAACGTTATTGATCTTCGTATCGTTATGGGTAACGCAGGTGCGGAAGCGACCGTCACGAAGCCCGTCTACTATATAGGAGCACAGAGGTGCCTTTGAAAGAGCAAACTCTATCTCCTCCTTCATCTCAGCGGCGCGGCCCATCTTATCGCTTTCCACAGCCGCCCTGAACTGCTCCATACGGCTGACGGAGTTATGAAAACCGGGAATGGTTTCATAAAGGGTCTCTGCGGGATAATCTGCAAGCTGTCTTGCAAAACGGCCGAATGCCACCGCACTTTTGTAGAAAAGCTCGGGTGAGTCGGGATAATCATAGGAGGTTACGTCGGATATTGCAAGAAAGGACCTCCAGTAGCATCCGTCGGGATCCACGAAATAGTCCGCGCCGTCCTTTGTTGAGATAACGGTCCTGACCTCACGCAGAGGATCCCCTCCAAGCTCTTCGACTTTTTTCGCAATATGTGTGCAAACGCCCTTGATGTTTGACATAAGCTTATGGGGCTCGCTGAATATTTCTGTGTTGATCTTCTGGAGGATATAACCGGGCTTGCCCTCGCCGCAATCAACGAAAAAGGTGTCGCTTATCAGGCCTTGATCACATCTGTTAAAATTGACGGGAGGAGCGGCAAAATCAAATGCCGCTCCTGCCATATCGAGATATTTTACTTCCATTGGATCTCCTTTGGGCTTTTCGCCCATATAATGATCAGAGATACTTCTTAACGATTTCCTGCATCTTAGGCATCTTCTCATCCATATCTGCGATGAGCTTGAGCTGATTTCTTGCACGGTCACGGTTGTGGCCCTCATAGCGTGTATGGAAATATACGTCGCCGTTGAGGTAGTCACCGAGGAAGCGGATACCTGTTTCAAGAGTCATAAGGTATGCGCCCATGGGAAGGGAGAGGATCTCTTCCTCTGTCATGGAGTCGTGAAGCTCGCCAACGAAGCCCTTAACGTAGGTCTCGAACATCTCGAGATCCATATATACCTTATCGAGGTCTGTTTCATCCTCTGCAGCGCTGGATGCACCGAAGCGGATAGCATCGCCGAAATCGTAGAGAACGGAACCGGGCATTACAGTATCAAGGTCGATGATGCATACGCCCTCGCCGGTCTCAGCGTCCATAAGTACGTTATTGAGCTTTGTGTCGTTATGAGTTACGCAGAGCTTGCAGCGTCCGTCTGCAAGTCTGTCAAGAATGTAAGAGCACTGAGGCTCCTTGGAAAGAGCGAACTCGATCTCATCCTTCATCTCAGCGGCACGGCCCATCTTATCCTCAGCAACTGCCGCCTTGAAGTCGTTCATACGGCTTACGGAGTTGTGGAAGTTGGGGATAGTCTCGTAAAGAGTCTCTGCAGGATAGTCTGCAAGCTGGTTGAAGAATTTACCGAATGCAACGGCGCTCTTATAGAAAAGCTCGGGAGAATCGGGGGAGTTGTAGGATACTACGTTATCGATCTCAAGGAAAGCTCTCCAGTAGCAGCCGTCGGGGTCAACGTAGTAGTCGCCGCCGTCCTTAGTAAAGATGATCTTTCTTACCTCGCGGTCAGGATCTCCGCCTGCCTCTTCTACTTTTTTTGCAACATGAGAGCACACTCCCTTCATATTTGCCATAAGCTTGATGGGATCTTTGAAGATAGATGTATTTACTCTCTGAAGAAGATAGCGGGGATTTCCCTCGCCGCAATCTACAAAGTAGGTGTCGTTAATGTGACCGATATCACATCTCTCATATCCGGCGGGATCTGCCGCGAAAGCAAATGCCTTGCCGGCATCTTCAAGGTACTTAACTGCCATTACAGCCTCCAAATTACTTTATTTTCAATAATTGTATGATAAATCTGTCAAATAGACATACTTCATCATTATATTACAGTTCATTATATTATACCCCTTTAAGCCCTTTCTGTCAAGGGCTTTGTACAAATTATATGAATAAGCGACCCGTTTATTTACAAACATCACAAAATGAAATTCTTGACTTCAAAACTTGCAAAGTGTATAATGTTAATAATATCATTTACGCACGGCGCGTACAGAAAGGAAAACAATTATGAACAGAGTATTCAATTTCTCGGCAGGTCCCTCCATGCTTCCTCTGCCAGTCCTCGAAAAGGCGGCAGGCGAGCTCGTTTGCTACGGCGACAGCGGTATGTCCGTTATGGAGATGAGTCACCGATCTCCTGCTTACGAAGAAATTATCACTGCGGCCGAAGCCGGCCTCAGAGCTCTGATGAATATACCCGATAATTATAAGGTACTCTTCATGCAGGGCGGCGCTTCCACACAGTTTGCCTGTGTGCCCCTCAATCTTATGAAGACAGGCAAGGCTGACTACATCCTCTCCGGTCAGTTCTCCACGAAGGCTTACAAAGAGGCTCAGAAGTACGGCGACGTAGTAGCAGTTGCATCCTCCAAGGAGCAGAATTTCTCCGAGATCCCCGCTACGACAAGAGAGACCTTCCGTCCCGATGCAGACTACGTTCACATCTGCTTCAACAACACAATCTACGGCACAAAGTACAATTATATTCCCGATACCGGCGATATTCCTCTCGTTGCGGATATGTCAAGCTGCATCATCTCCGAGCCCGTTGACGTTTCCAAGTTCGGCGTTATCTATGCAGGCGCTCAGAAGAACATGGCTCCCGCAGGCGTAACTGTTGTTATCGTTCGCGAGGACCTTCTCGGAAACGCACGCCCCGAGACTCCCGCAATGCTTGACTGGAAGCTGATGGCAGACAACGGCTCCATGTACAACACTCCTCCCTGCTACTCCATCTACATCGCAAAGCTTGTTTACGAGTGGATCGAGTCTCTCGGCGGACTTACGGCTATGAAGGCTCTCAACGAAAAGAAGGCTGCTCTTCTTTATGATTACCTTGACAGCCAGGATTATTACATCGCACCCGTTAAGCCCTGCTGCCGCTCTATGATGAACGTAACATTCGTCACCGGCGACGCAGACCTTGACAAGAAGTTTGCAAAGGAGGCAGGTGAGGCGGGCCTTAAGAACCTCAAGGGCCACCGCTCCGTCGGCGGTATGCGCGCTTCCATCTACAACGCTATGCCCTACGAGGGCGTTGAGGCACTTATTGCCTTTATGAAGAAATTTGCCGAGGAGAACCCCAAGGCATAAAGCAGGTATATAACAATGACAAACATTAAACTTCTCAATAAGATCGCTCCCTGCGGAACTGATATTTTCGCGGCGGATAAGTACAACGTAGCAACCGATGCTGAGGGTGCCGAGGCCATTATGGTCAGAAGCGCCTCCATGCATGAAATGACCTTCGATCCTGCACTTCAGGCTATTGCAAGAGCAGGTGCGGGCGTAAACAACATCCCCCTCGACAAGTGTGCCGAGGAAGGCATCGTGGTATTCAATACCCCCGGCGCAAACGCAAACGGCGTTAAGGAGCTTGCTATTGCCGCTCTCCTTCTCTCCTCCCGTGATATCGTCGGCGGTATCAAGTGGGCAAACTCCCTTGAAAGCGACGTTGCAAAGTCCGTAGAAAAGGGTAAGAGCTCCTTTGCAGGCTGCGAGATCAAGGGCAAGCGTCTGGGTGTTATCGGTCTCGGTGCTATCGGCGGTCTCGTTGCAAACGCAGCTGAGGATATGGGTATGGAGGTTATCGGATGTGACCCCTATATGACGGTAAACGCCGCATGGAAGCTTTCCAGAAAGATCCACTCCGCCGCAAGCTACGAGGACATCTACAAGACCTGTGATTACATCACTCTTCACGTTCCCTCCACTCCCGATACAAAGAATATGATCAACGCCGAAACCCTCAATATGATGAAGGACGGCGTGCGCATCATCAACCTCTCCCGTGCCGATCTCGTTAACGCCGAGGACATCAAAGCAGCTATTGAGGACGGCAAGGTAGCATCCTACGTTACCGACTTCCCCACAGAGGCTACCATCAACTGCCCCGGCATCATCACCATCCCCCATCTCGGCGCTTCCACTGCCGAGAGCGAGGATAACTGCGCCGTTATGGCTGCGAATCAGCTCGTTGATTACCTCGAAAACGGTAACATTACAAACAGCGTAAACTTCCCTGCAGTTTCTATGCCCCGCAGCGGCGAAGCAAGACTTGTGGTCCTTCACAAGAACCAGCCTGAGATGCTCTCAAAGATCACGAGCGTTCTTTCTCAGGACGGAATCAATATCGAAAACATGGCTTCCCGTTCCAAGGGCAGCTACGCCTGCGCTCTTCTCGACTGCTCCAAGGCAGTTACCGCAGAGCAGGTAGCTGACATCGCCGCAGTTGACGGAATCATCAGAGTTCTCGTGAAATAAAAAAAGGTAAAGCAGGAAGGAATCCTTCCTGCTTTTTTCCAAGGATATGAAGATCTTATACGAAGACAATTTTTTGGTAATTGCAAAGAAGCCGCAGGGCGTTCCCTCCCAGCCGGACCCCTCCGGAAGAGACGATATGGTGACGCTTCTTTCAAGGGAGTGCGGATGCGGGATATTCTGTGTCCATCGGCTTGATACCCCCACAGGCGGCGTAATGGTATACGCCAAGGATTCAAAAACGGCAGGAAGGCTGACGGCAGCGCTGTCGGCTGAAAACGCCGTCAAGGAATACGTCTGCGCTTTCTACGGAAAATGCGAGAAAGAGGGATCGATGAAGGATCTTCTCTTCCACGATAAGAGAAAAAACAAGGCGTACGTCGTGGACAGACAGAGGTCCGGAGTCAAGGAAGCACTTCTCGACTATTCGCTTCTTTCCTCAAACAAAGAAACATCCCTCGCAAGAGTCACCCTTCACACAGGACGTACCCATCAGATAAGAGTACAGTTTGCCAGCCGACACCTTCCCCTGGTGGGTGACGGAAAATACGGTGCAAAGGATAATATGCCCTTGGCACTTTACTGCTTCCGCCTCGCCTTCGACCACCCTGTTACAGGAAAGAGGCTTGATACGGTATTCCTCCCCGAAAGCCCCTGGTTTTCTTTTAACCTTGATGAAATATTCTGAAAAGACTCCCATTGCAAAATGCAATGGGAGTCTTTTCAGATAGGGAGCGTAGAGGGGACGGGGACGCAAAACCTTTTTTGAAAAAAAGGTTCTGCACTCCAAAAAACTGTGAAAAGGGATGGGTATAAATTCGGGTCTATCGGTGTGTTGAAGATAACCCGTAGGGCGGGCAGACCCTTGACGGGACCCCTAAAAATTCGCAAGCTCATTTTCAGGGAACCCTTTTGCCCGCCTCCCTCAGCACGCGAGCCAAACCTTCAAATTCGGGTTTGTCGGTGGGTTTAAGCTGACGAAAATAAGGCTCCCTCCGAGAGGGAGCTGTCAGCCGCAAGGCTGACTGAAGGAGTATGCGTGAACGAACGGAAAGCAGTCGCTATAAAGCGAGCAAATAACGTTCGTGTCGAGTGCTCCTTCCGTCTCGCTTCGCGAGCCACCTCCCTCCCGGAGGGAGGCTTTGGTGCGGATCGTTCGTTCACCTTTCAAATTTTAGTTTGAAACACACCGATATACCCGAATTTTTACCTGTCCCTTTTTTGAAGTTTTTTGCGGAGCTTTTTTTCAAAAAAGCGACCGTATCCCTCCCCGATAAACCCGAATTTGAAGTGCGATTCGTGTGCAGATATTTAGGACCGTCGGGGACGCCGGTCCCTACAGTACACCAATATCGTCCCACCGACAAACCCGAATTTTTACCCATTCCCTTTTCAAAGTTTTTTGAGAGTGCAGAGAACTTTTTTTCAAAAAAGTTCTTTGCGTCACCCCCCCATCCCTCACTGATAAACCCGAATTTACTCTATCAGCTTGTTAAAGCTTTCTGAGGCAGCAAGGGGACTTTTGAAAAGTCCCCTGCATAATCTTATACTACCAGCATACCGGATTTTTCTGCTATTCTTATTTCGGCGCTGGAGCCTGAATTGAACGAGAGGTGGTCCTCCTCCATTCCGTCGCTGAAGATCACGCCCTCCTCTGCCATATAGCTGTCCACCGTTATGGAGCCGCCCTCGCTTATGCTTCCGAAAACGATATCCGCGCCTGTGGATCTGCTGGGATATGGCTCTCTTACGCTGAACACGAGCTTTCTTGCATCCCAGGGAAACGCCACGCTTTCGGACTTTCTCTCGCTTCCAAAGTATCTCTCTATTCCCCGTGCTCCCGCAACGACGCTTTTAAGCCAGCCCGTGGAGCCAAGACCCGTAGATACGATTATTCCGCTTGACGACTGTACCTCAGTCCTTTCTCCAACGGTTATGGAATAACGGGCTGATGCGTGAGTTCTTCTGCCAATAAACAGATCGTTCACACCGTACAGCACCTGTCCGTCATTGAGCGTAGCCTTGGCAAGGGTGACGCTTTTCGTTTTTCGCACGCCCCTGTATAAATCAGGCACTATCAGCTTAAGGTCCTCTGCCCTGAACGGCAGGAGGACTCCGTCCCAGCGCCCGGGATCCGGGTTTACTCCGATAAGGCGCTGGGTGGTGAGATACTTCATAACGTTAGCCACAAGCCCGTCTCTGCCAACGGCAACAACAAGATCATCCGCACCGAACAGATAGTTCGGAACAAAGGCGCGGTCCACCTGTGCGACTCTTCCAAATCCTTGCAAGAACTCCAGGCAAACCTTCACCGCCCTGCAATAGGTATCGTGCTCCGCTGCATAGTCACTGAAATCTCCGCCGTGATGCTCTATATAGAACCTTGCCTGCTCGACCGTGTTGTATCTGTACACAAGATTCTCAAGCCTTGTTTTACAGGTTATCAGGATTATCTTATTGTCTGTTTTGTGTTCCATCTTTACGCTTTCTTTCTCATTACCGTTTCAAGAAGATCGGGGGTGATATTGAGCTGACCGATCTTATCTGCATTTCCCGCAAGCTTGTTGAATGCCTCTGCTATAAGTGCTCCGGGATCCATATTCATCGTTGCAAGTGCAACGAGAACCTCGGGGCTGAGCTTTGCATACGCATCCATTACCGCCGCGATCCTGTATGCATCAGCCTCTGCATCCTTTTTAGAGTTTTCAAGGCGAAGGGTTGCGATCTCCTTCTTCTTTTCCTCGAGAACTCTTTCGTTTTCAAGGCGGATGCGCTCAAGCTCGTTCTGACTTTCCGTTTTCATCCTCGCAAGCTCATTCTCTCTTTCGAGGATCATTTTCTTTGTGGCGATCTCGCTTTCTCTGATCGCCTTCTTCTTCTGCTCCACGGAAAGCTCCGTTGCAAGCTCGTTTTCCTTTATCTTTCGCTCCTGCTCAATTGAGCCGTTTCTTCTTTCGTAAAGCGCATCGTCAGCCCTCTTTAGTATCTCTTCTCTTGCCTTTGCCTCAAGTGCTCTTGCGGTTTCGGGGTTTGCACTAACCTTCAGAACGGAGAAGCCGCATATCTCAATTCCCAGCGCCTTCAGCTCTTCGCTTTCACGAAGCTCTTCGTACACCTGTGCAGCAAGCTCTCTTGATGAGCGCATAGCCTCTGTCAGCCCAAGCTCTCCGATGCGGCTCTTGATAAACACCTCTGCAATATTTATCATCCTCTTTGAAAGCTTCGGCATAGGGGGCGCGACGTGGGTCTTGGTTTTCATATTGACTGAAAAATCAAGAGCATTTGCTACCTTTTTGCAGTCCGCTATCCTGTATGTAAGCTGTCCCTGAACAGTTACCGACTGGAAATCCTTAGTAGTCTCCTCAAAGATGAAGTCGGTATCATTGTTCGTGATGGGCACGGCAACCGCGGAGGTGTACTTTTCAAGGTAGAAAAAGGAAAGACCGGTTCCCTCCTTTACAACCTTACCGTTGCGGTATCTGATAACGTACAGATTGGGTGAAAATTTTACGTACATAGCTGTTCCTCCTGTTATTTTCTTTCTGTTAGTATCATACTGTTACTAACAATTAGATATTAACACCCATTTCAGTATTTGTCAATAGCTTTTCAATATTTTTTATATTTTTTTGCAAATATTGTAATTATCAGAAAAATATGATAGAATATGCACGATTCATAAAGCAAAAGGAAGCAGTTTATGAGAAAGAAAATTTACGAGACCGTTCACGTTTACAACGGAAATCCCGGCAGCATAATTTATAAATACTTTATGATACTCGCTACCCTTGTGAGTATCCTCCCTCTGATGACAAAGGAGGATTATTCCCTCTTCAGGCACGTAGACGGACTTTGCATCATTATTTTCATACTGGACTTCTTTCTCAGATGGCTCACCGCCGATTATAAGTTCGGCACGAAAAAGATCTCCGCCTTTTTAAAATACCCCTTCCGCATTATTTCCATCATAGATATAGCCGCGATCCTTGCGCTGATGTGCTCCTATTTCGGTTGGCTTGAAGGACTTGTGGCAGCAGAGGTCTTTGCGGTATTCAGAATAATCAGAATTTTCAGGTATTCCAAAAACGCGCGGATGATCCTTGATATACTGAAGAAATCCAGAAAGCCCCTTACCGCGGTGGGAGGTCTCGCATTCGGTTACATTTTCGTTTCGGCAATTCTTATCTTCAATATAGAGCCTGAATCCTTTAATACGTTTTTCGATGCAATATACTGGTCAACCGTTTCCCTGACTACCGTGGGATACGGCGATATTTACCCCGTTACCGTAGTAGGACGAGCCGTTGCCATGATCTCTTCCTTCTTCGGAATCGCAATCGTCGCTCTCCCCGCCGGTATCGTTACAGCAGAATATATGAATTCCATCAAAAAAGAAGACTGAAAAAGGGATCTGCCACGCAGATCCCTTTTTCATTTGCATTCAAATTCGGGTTTGTCGGGGAGGAGGAACGGTCGCTTTTTTGTAAAAAAGCTCCGCAAAAAACTTCAAAAAGGGGATAGGTATAAATTCGGGTTTATCGAATTGTTTGAACTTCGGCAAACATCCCCTCCGCGTCATCCTGAGCGGAGTAAAACACCACAGTGCGGTGTTTTACGAAGTCGAACCGTCCCTTAGGACGGCGCCGAAGGCGGGATCTGCGGAAAGAAACAACTTTACCGTTAGCTTGTTCGTAGATCCCGCCCCTTAGGGGCGCCCTCCCTATGGTCGGGTTCGACTTCGCAAACAACCCACCGGGTTGTTTGCTACGCTCAGGATGACGACGAAGGTGGCGTTCGCTGCAAATTTAACTCCCCGACAAACCCGAATTTGTCCCACCCTTTTTCAAAGTTTTTTGAGAGTGCAGAGAACTTTTTTCCAAAAAAGTTCTTTGCATTAACTCACCGATAAACCCGAATTAATACTGTACAACAAACCTGCCTATTGACAAAGCATTACCGATATGATAAAATAACAATCGATATATATCATATGCTATATAACTGAGGTCATTATGCCGCCAAAAATCAAAGTAACTAAAGAGGATATTATCACAGCCGCCATCGGTATCGTTCGCAAAAGCGGCGCCCAGGCACTTAACGCAAGAACAGTCGCCTGCGAACTCGGATGCTCCACTCAGCCCATCTTTTCAAATTTTGCTACAATGGAAAGTCTTCGTCTGGCTGTGGCAGAAAAGGCAGAGCTGCTTTACTGTGAGTATATCAAAGAAGAAGCTGAAAGAGGAGGATTTCCTCCCTACAAGGCAAGCGGTATGGCGTACATCCGCTTTGCAAAGGAGGAACGGGAGCTTTTCAAGCTTCTTTATATGCGTGACCGCTCAGGCGAAGCTATTCCCGATTCATCGGAGCTTACAGATGCAATGGAATCCATCGTTCACGAAAACACGGGGCTTTGCGGCGAGGATACGAAGCTCTTCCATCTTGAGATGTGGGCATACGTTCACGGAATCGCCGCCATGCTTGCAACGGGCTTTCTCGACCTTGACCGAGAGCTCATAAGCCGTATGCTTACGGATTCCTACAACGGACTCAGAAAGCAGTTCGAAGGTGAGGTTAAATAATGGATGCTGTTAAAGCTATTGGATTAACTAAAAAATATAAGGACACCGTTGCCGTTGACAGACTTGATCTTTGCGTTCAAAAGGGAGAGCTGTTTTCCCTGCTGGGCGTTAACGGCGCAGGCAAGACCACGACCATAAAAATGCTTTCCTGCCTGACGGCGCCCACAGAGGGAGATGCATTTCTCTGTGGAAAAAGCATCACAAGGGAGCCCTCTGCCGTAAAGGCGCTGATCGCCGTTTCTCCCCAGGAGACCGCCGTAGCACCCGGGCTTTCCTGCCGTGAGAATCTTGAGCTCATAGCAGGGCTTCACGGCTTTTCAAAGGAAAAGCAAAGATCAAAGATCAACGAGATTACCGAAAGCCTTGGGCTCGGAGCGATCCTCAATAAAAAAGCAGGCAAGCTTTCCGGCGGATGGCAGCGCAGACTCAGCATCGCCATGGCGCTCATAAGCGAGCCTGAAATACTCTTTCTCGACGAGCCTACCCTCGGTCTTGACGTTCTCGCCAGAAGCGATCTGTGGGATCTGATCCGCTCACTCAAGGGAAAGATCACAGTTATTCTGACTACCCATTACATGGAGGAGGCAGAGGCCCTGTCCGACCGCATCGCCGTTATGAAGGACGGCAGACTGCTTATTTGCGATACTGCCGATGTAATAAAAAGCAGCGTCGGCGCAAGCAGCCTCGAAGAGGCGTTTATCCGTATTGTAAAGGGGGCAGAAAAATGAGAATGCTCACCTTTGCCAAAAGAAATGCCCTGGAAATCCTCAGGGATCCGCTGACTCTTTTCTTCGGTCTCGGCTTTCCCCTCGTGCTGATACTTCTCCTCAGCGCGATCCAGGCTAATATCCCCGTTAAGCTGTTTGAGATACAGCGCCTGACTCCGGGCATCTGCGTTTTCGGGCTTTCCTTTATGACTCTTTTTTCGGCAACGGTCATATCAAAGGACAGGGGCAGCTCACTGCTTCAGCGCCTGTATACCACGCCGATGACCCCCGCAGATTTTATTCTCGGCTATACCCTTCCCATTGTTCCCATAGCCGTAGCCCAGTGCATCGTATGCTATGTCGCGGCGATCATCCTCGGACTTGAGCTCTCCGCAGGCATCATATATGCTATCGTGTTCATTATCCCCGTTTCGGTTCTCTATATTGCGCTGGGGCTCCTTTGCGGAAGCGTTTTCACCGATAAGCAGGTAGGCGGAATATGCGGTGCGCTGCTTACAAACCTCTCTGCATGGCTATCGGGGATCTGGTTTGATCTCGAACTTGTGGGCGGAACCTTCAAAAAGATCGCCTACGCCCTTCCCTTTGTCCACGCCGTAGAAATGGAGCGTGCAGTCCTTTCGGGAGATTTCGGCGGCGCACTTCCCCATCTTCCGTGGGTCCTCGGCTACGGTGCAGCACTGCTGGCGGTTGCCGTTCTCCTGTTTCTCCGTCAAATGAAAAAGCAATGAAAAATCGAGGCAAAAGCCTCGATTTTTTATTCGTTATCTATCCCCAGCGCCTCCAGATAGCCTTTTATCTGGCCGTCGGTGGGGCGGTAGTCCTTATGAGAGCAGCAAGGAAGGGTGGGCTCGGTGCCGTCCGCCTTATAAAAGGGAGAAAGATGATCGTTTTCATAAAGGCGGCAATCATCCTCATTGTCAAAATCGGGGATATCATAAGGCTTTCCTCCCTCAAGCATTGAGCGGTGGGCAAGGATGCCCGTAGATGACATAGCGATCGCGGATCTGAGATCGAAGGGATGCTCAGGCCGGCGGCCCTCCTCAAGGCATTCT
This sequence comes from Oscillospiraceae bacterium, assembly GCA_015063955.1. Taxonomy (GTDB): domain Bacteria; phylum Bacillota; class Clostridia; order Oscillospirales; family CAG-272; genus Avispirillum. The sequence continues at coordinate 15,103 of SVTD01000018.1, forward strand.
ATGAACATACGCGCAGTTATGTAGTCTGCGCCGCCGTGGCCGCTTGATTTAATGAGCTCCTCATCCTTATCGTTCCACTGAGCGTCGTAGCAGTTAATCTCTTCTCTTCCCTCGGGAACAGACCAGCTGTTATAGCGAAGCATTATCTTCTCTCCCATACCCCGCAGGTTTTCAATCTGGCCGTTCGTGCCGCAGATACGGTATGAATTGTGATGTGCGCCGAGCCCTCCGCAGCCGGTGACCCTGAAGATAGAGCCGTCATCGTTCTGGGTAGTTATGATAGCTACCCTGTCACCGACGAATTCTGCCGTAGGAATGCTCTCCTCGTGAGGCGCAAAGGCGGCGAATGCCGTGACTGTTTTGGGAGTGGCTCCCGTTGCACACATAACTGGACCAAGAGAATGTGTTATATAATAGGTTCTGGGCAGATAGTTTCTCCAGTGACGCGGATGGTACATATAAACTTTTCTGAAATCGTCGTCGTTCATATTGAAGGGGTGATTGTACTCGCCCTCGGCATAGATGATCTTACCGAGAGTGCCTCCCCGTGCAACCCGCTGCATTTCGCGGTTGAAAACCATCTGAGGATAGTTTTCCGCAAGGAAAAAGACAGAATCCGTATTCTTGTGGGCACGGTAAAGCTCCACGCCCTCGGCCATGGTACCGTTGCTGATGCATTCGCAAAAAACGTGAATGCCCTTTTCAAAGCATTTTATCGTATAATACGCGTGCTCGTGGAAAAGATTCGCAATAATGACGGCATCCATTCCGCAGGATAAAAACTCATCAAAATCCGTGTATGTGGGCACGTCCGGCAAGCGCTCCGCACCGTATTTCAGACGCGCCTCATCGTCATCGCAAAGAGCCGCGATCTCGCAGCCGAGAAGGATAAAGTTTTTCGCAAGGTCAACGCCGCGTCCGGCACCGAACACACCTATTTTATACTTTTTCATAATATGACCGATCCTTTCTTTCGCACACAAAGCAGCTGCAAAGCCTGCTTACCCGGATTCACTGTATCCGTTATATCACAATCAACACCAAAAGTAAAGTGGATAACAAAAATCACAAGCAATTAATAGCAGTTGTTTTTCTGCGGTGGGTATAAAAGCACAGCGGGGCAGCTAATACGCTATGCCCCGCAGCTTCTTTTTATCCTTTATCGTAATGCCCTTTCTGGCAACCTCCAGAACTCCATCGGAGGCAAGATGCCTGAGAGTTCTTGTTACGACCTCCCGTGCTGTTCCAAGATGTCGGGCGATCTGCTCATGGGTCATCGTCACGGTATCCTCCCCGTTTTGTGCGATCTCGTCAAGAAGGAATATGGCCAGACGGCGATCCATGCTCATAAAAACGATCTGCTGCAATATCCACATAACGTCGGAAAAGCGACTGACGGCAATTTCAAGACCATAATTCTGTACCTCAAGATATTTTTCGCTGACAGAAGCAAATGCCGGAATGCTTATCATATAGCAGTCGCAGTCCTCCTCGGCATCAATATACACGTCAAAGGTAATGCTTTGCAAAACACAGGAAGCAGAAAGCATACAGGTTTCCCCTCGTGAAAGCCTGTAAAGGGTTATTTCCTTTCCCTCCTCAGAAAGTATATATACACGAAGCCTACCGCTTTTTACGATAAATACACCGGAACAGCTTGCGTTGCTGTGCACCGGCTGCTCTTTTTCAAAATGACGAAGAGAAGAGCTTTTGCAAAGCAGCTCTTTATCCTCATCGGAAATTTTTCCCCAAAAGGGAAAAAACTGACTGTATACAGAAGCAAAATCCATAACATCACCGCCTTTTTAAAATTATACCACAGCAAAAAGTGAAAGTAAACTTCAATTTACTCATTCAGCGCTCTGCTTTGTGATATTGTCACAGAAATACGTTTTTTCATGGTATATAATGTAATCGTAAACAGATAATACCTGAAAAAGGAGAGTAAACGAATATGAAAAACAAAGCTTTAATCATCTCCGTAATATCCGTCACCTTGCTTACGGTAACAGCAATCGTTCTGTCAAGCATTTTTGGCGCCGAGCCTGCCAAGGAACCGGTTAAGGATATACAGACCGAACCGAGAGTATCACCGAAACTGATCGGGCAAGATACGACGACCCAATCAACTACAATAGCCCCGACCGCTGATACCTATACCGAAAACGATACTGCGACTGCTGAAACCTCTCCAAGGGAAATTGACGGCGAAACAACTAAAGAAGAATATCAAAAAGCAAAGCCTTCCGAAACCGTTGATGAAATAAAGGTCACTCAAAAAAACGAAACACAAAAAGCCGAAGAAACAACAGGTAACCCTCTGCTTAAAAATGAGCCTCCAAAAAAAGTGACCGAGCCTCCTGAAGCAAACGCCGAGACTGAAGCAAAAGCTCCGACGCCGGAAACCACAAAGGCAGCTCCCCCGGAAACGAAGCCTGTAACAAAACCTGTATCGGAGCCCCCGGTAACCGAGCCTCCGGTAACCGAGCCTCCGGTAACCGAGCCTCCTGCAACCGAGCCTCCTGCAACCGAGCCTGTGACCACAGGAAAAGAAGAGCCCTCAGAGCCCACCTGCCCTGACTTCACAGTTTACGACGCAAACGGAAATAAGATCCGGCTCCACGACTTTATCGGGAAGCCTATCGTTCTCAATTTCTGGGCAACGTGGTGCGGCCCCTGCAAGATAGAAATGCCCGACTTTAACGCAAAGTATCTTGAAATCGGAGACGAGGTTCAATTCCTGATGGTAAATCTCACAGACGGCACAAGAGATACGGTTGAAAGCGTAAAAGGGTTTATCGCAGAAAACGGCTACTCCTTCCCCGTTTTCTATGATAAGGACTACTCAGCAGTTGACGCATACGCAATAAGCTCGATCCCCACAACCTATTTTATCGATGCCGACGGCAATCTTGTTGCATACGCAAAGGGAGCTATCAATGCAGAAACACTGCAGGAAGGGATCAATATGATAACAGAAAAAGCGGAGTGAGCTCAGCTCTACTCCGCTTTTTTTATTTTACTTTTTTGTAGTTTTCTTTGCAGGTGTTTTCTTTGCAGGTGTCTTCTTTGCGGAAGCTTTCTTTTCTGCTTCCTTTTGAGCCTTTTCGATAGCCTTCACAGCTGCCCTTTCAGCCGCTCTCTGTGCCTTCTCGGCTTCCTTTGCGGCTTTCTTCTCTGCCGCGATCCTTGCTTTTTCAGCTTCCCTTGCAGCCTTCTTTTCCGCAGCTATTCTTGCCTTCTCTGCGGCAAGGAAATCGGCGTAAAGCTCGTCGTAGAGAGCCTCGTACTTTCTTGCGGAGGCATTCCAGGAGAAGTCTGTTCTCATACCGCGCTCAACGATACCGTTCCAGTCCTCCTTGAAATCATAGAAGATCTTTTCAGCATAGCGGATGGTATCGAGCATATAGTGTGCGTTGTAATCCTCAAAGCTGAAGCCCGTACCCGTCTTTTCGTCAACGTTATAGTTTGCAACGGTATCTCTGAGACCGCCCGTTGCACGGACGATGGGCACAGTACCGTATCTGAGGCTCATCAGCTGGCTGAGACCGCAGGGCTCGAAGCGTGAGGGCATAAGGAACGCATCGCACGCCGCATAGATCTTATGGGAAAGGGGCTCGGAATAGTAAATATTGGCAGAAACCTTACCCTTATACTTATTCTCGTAGTAGCGGAACATATTCTCGTAGCGCTCCTCGCCTGTGCCGAGGATAACGAGCTGAACTGCATCACGGCAGATCTCGTCCATAACGCGGTCGATAAGGTCAAAGCCCTTCTGGTCTGTAAGACGGGAAACGATACCGATAAGCATAACGTTCGGATCTTCTGCAAGCCCAAGCTCCTTCTGGAGAGCGAGCTTATTCTTGACCTTTTCGCTTCTGAAATTATCGGCGTTGAAGTGATGCTCGATATTCTTGTTGGTTTCGGGATCGAACTCAACGTAATCGATACCGTTGACGATACCGGAAAGAACGCCTGACTTTGCACGAAGGAGAGGATCAAGCCCTTCACCGTATTCGGGAGTTTTGATCTCCTCGGCATAGGAATCACTTACGGTGGTAACTCTGTCGGCATAAACGATACCGCCCTTGAGAAGGTTCAAGGCGCCGTATGCCTCAAGCTTGTCGGAGGTGAAATAATAATCGGAGAGACCTGCAACGTCCGTAAGCATATCCTTACCGTATACACCCTGGAATTTCAGGTTGTGGATAGTCATAACAGTGCGTATACCGCGGAAGAAAAGATCACCCTGGAAGCTGTCGTTAAGATATACGGGAACGAGACCGGACTGCCAGTCGTGACAGTGGATGATATCGGGGCGGAAGCCTATAATGGGAAGCGCTGAGAGAGCCGCCTTTGAGAAGTAGATAAACTTCTCCATATCGCCGCGGATCTCACCGTAGGGCTTATCGCCTGCGAAATAGAACTCGTTATCAATGAAATAGAAGGTAGTGCCGTCTATCTCAGCCGTAAAGATTCCAACGTGCTGCTTTCTCCAGGAAAGATCCATCTCGAAATGAGTGAGATAGGTGAGCTTTTCCTGCCACTGAGGCTTGATGCAGAGATACTTGGGAAGGATAACGCGAACGTCATACTTCTTTTTGTCAAAATACTTGGGAAGCGTACCTGCAACGTCAGCAAGACCGCCTGTCTTGATAAAGGGGACAGCCTCACTTGTTACAAAAAGGATCTTTTTTCTTTCCATTGGCAAAACCTACTTTCTGTATTTGATATTTGTATTCACACTATACCAATATAATTTTATATCCATTTCCCTTTATTGTCAATAAAGTTTTTTAAAAAGCCATTCTTATAACAAAAGGGAAAAAGATTAGATTAATAAGAAGTTTTCATAACACTGTTGTAATGCCGTCCGTCCTGTGGTATAATGTTGTTATAATTAAAGTAAATGGAGTTTTCTATGAAGCTGGTATTCGTTTCCTCCACATTTCGCGATATGCAGTTTGAGCGCGATGCTCTCAACACACGCGTGGTGCCCCGCATCAATCAGTTCCTTGAACGCTATTCGGAAACAGTTCACTTTGGCGATCTGCGCTGGGGCGTTAACACCACCGAGCTTGAAAGCGAGGAATCATCCAAAAAGGTTCTCCGTGTCTGTCTTGACCAGATCGACGATTGCAGGCCTTATATGATAGTTTTTGTCGGCGAGCGCTACGGCTGGATACCCTCTGCCGAGCTTCTTCACACAGCCGCGCTGCTAAAGGGGATGGACGTTTCCGCCATCAAGGAAAACACCTCCGTTACAGAGCTTGAGATCGAATACGGTGCTCTGCTGAATCCCGATTTCGAGGGACGGGTGCTGTTTTATTTCCGCAATCCCTTCGATATGTCGAAAATGACGGAAGAACAAAGGGCAGACTACGTTTCAGAATCCCCTCTCCACAAGGAAAAGGTTGAGAGGCTGAAGGAGCAGATCAGAAAAAAATACCCCAATCACATCCGCTATTATGACGTTACATACGATGCCGACAGCAAAAAGCTCGTCGGTCTCGATGCATTGACTGATCTGATCTACGAAGATCTGAAGCGCGTTTTTGATCTGGATCTTACGTATCTGAATTCCCTCCCCACCGAGGAGCGCGCCCTTGCCAATTCCAAAAATCACTTTGAGAAGCTTGCCCAAAGCTCCTACCTCCGCCCTCTTTCAGCGGTAAACGAATTTGATTTCGAAGCATTTGACAGCTTCTGCGAATCTCGCTTTGAAAACAATCCCGTTCTCGAGGTGGTATGCGGCCCCCACGGAATCGGTGCTAAAACTCTGGTTGCCCAGAAATATAAAAACACCCTTGACGCAGGGTACAACGCCGTATGCTTTTCATTCGGTATGGACGAATTTACAGACAGCACCGAAAAAATGCTCTCTGCCCTTTGCTATCGGCTGGAGGAGCTTATGGATATCCCCCACGAAAAAAAGGCGACGGCAGAGCGCTTTGCCCGTCTGTGTGAAGAATATACCGACTGCGCGGAGCTTCCGTATATCTATTTTTACCTGATAAACCTACCGCAAGGAGCAATTGCGATCTTTCGCAAGTTATTTGCCCTTTATCCGTACTTGTTCGGAGTGGGATTCTGCGTTCATTTCAGAAAGCCCCTTTCCGACGAATCGGCTCTTCCATTTTTCCTTAACAATCGCATAACTCACGTCCCTCCCCTTGATCCTGATGAGATCGGAGAAATGGTGAGCGCAATACTAAAGTCAAAGCGAAAGGAATTGCCTCCCGTAGTCATTGACGAGATCAAAAAGCACAGCGCGGCAGATCTGCCCCTTTACCTTTCTCTGCTTGTAGAGCGTCTGCTCATTCTCGACAGCGAGGATTTTTCCGCCATACGCGCACGGGGCGACGGTATGGATAGCATCAACGCCTATATGCAGGAGCTTATCCGCAAGTCAGGCGACACCGTTACTGAAATTGCCAAGGAGCTGCTTTTGGAGCTGGCAGAGCGAATCAACCCCGTGATGATCCCTCATCTGGTGGCCCATATCGCCCTTCCCGCCCACTTCACTGAGGACTACATACAGGAATTTTTCGACTATCGGGGATGGAGCTATTCCTCACTTGACTACACACTCTTCAAGAAGACCTTTCCCTCCCTCGTATATCAGGATGTCTCCGGCTATTTGCGCTACACAAACGACGACGTAGCGGCGGCGGCACGCAAGCTTTCTGAAGAATGGTGCACCCACAGGGATATGTCGGCAATGATGGACTTTATGGATTCGAAGCCCGTAAAGGAAGTTATTAAGGCAAAAATGAAACTGTACCGGGAGTTTGGGGACGCTGAAGGCTTTGCCGGCTGTGTTCTTACCCATCTTGACGGCGCACGCTACACAGAGGATCAGACTGTGGCGCTCCGTTGCCACCGCACCTTTTACGACATTATGACGGACGAGATATGCAAGGACAGCGACTTTGCATTATCGGTATCGAAATCCATCTTTGACGCCGTTGCAAAAGAAGACGTGAAATATCCCTACGATATTGCGGCGTATTTCTTGCAGTGCATCCCCCAAAGCTACGTATTTGAGAAGGATGACTTGACGCACACCTACAGTTTTCTTGAAAGACTTGAGCAGCATATTGAAAAGCTTCGGGATGCCTGCGACAGCGAGGTGCTGGCATTTACTCATTTCTTAATGTGCAGCTCATTTATGATTCCCCTTCTGAAAAAAATCGGCGGCACTGTTGCGGCACAAAAAGCAGGCAGGATAGCTGATCTGATAAAGAAAGAGGGCCCCGACCGCCCCCAGAGGGTATTGCAGATCATCGGGGAAAGAAAGCTTCCCCTCGTGGACGTGCTGAGGAGCAGCTCTACTGAGATGTTCCGAATGTTTTCCGACGTTTTGAAAATGGACGACCCTAAAGGTCATCCTATGTTTCACGGTCTTTACAAGCAATGCGTGAAACTGGAGGCATACCTCACAACAAAAGATTCTGCGCGTTATAAAAGCTTATTGAAGGGCGAGATCGGTCAGCTCCCCGAAAAGGATCTCGATGTTTATGCGCTGTTTCTCGCCATGTGGGGCTTCTGCTGCTATAAGAAGGGCAAGATCAAAAAAGCAAATACCTGCTATAACGCATTTTACACGTTATTTATCAAGCATTTCAAGGATAACCCACCGGATATCAAGGACCGGTCAATGTACATCGGCGCAATTAAAAACTACTGCCGCTTCCTGATCGCTCACGAAAAAAAGGAAACTGCAAGAGAACGCTTTGAAGAGCTGTTTTCGTGGTGTCTTTCACGGATGGCGGAGACTCCCACAGACTTTGAGACAGCCTACGAGCTGGCACAGCTCCACGACATAGGATTTGACAACGACTGCCTTGAAGACAAAGTTCAGGCGTTCTTCCCCATCCTCGGTCAGATCCTTTCCGAGTCGTGTGAAACGGCGGTGCCTCCTCAGACAGTGTTGTGGGTAATGAAATACTACTCCTTATATTCATCGATACTCAAAGATGACGAGCGGGAGAGGTATTTCCTTGAACTGGCCTCCCGAATAACTGCGGGTATGGCTCCAATACTCAGCGAGGCCGAGTACGGAGAGCTTGAGGTCATCGATCTGATATGCGATTTTTGCGTTGACTTTGCCCTGATATCGGACTCCGATATTTGCAGGCTGATAAAAGAGGTCATAACTCGCACCGTTGACGGGCATCCCGACGTCTTTACAAAAGAAAAGACTGAATATATTGAAAAAGGCTTACAGATAGCTATCGAAATACTAAAAGAACGCACGTAACGCTTACTTACTTTAAGGAGGATTTTTTATGACAAGAGACGTAAAAAAAGAAGTCGGCAGACCCGACAATTCCGCGTTTATCAGAAAATTCATCATTTACGGAATTATTTTGGCGGTGATGCTGTTTGCCGCCCCCACTATCTTTTCAAAGATCATGGTGCCCATGGCGGCAAAAGGCATAAAGGGAGCGTGGTACGCCGTATTCGTGCCGATCGCTGTGGCTATGATGGCAATCGGCCTCTTTCGCGCGTGGCGCCGCCGCTGGCCCCTTGGCTATATGAACAACTACCGCAGGCAGGCAAGAGATAACGGCTATGAGACCTGTCCCCGTTGCGGCGCGGCCATTGAAATAAGAACCCGCCGTGTAAGCTACAGAGCAAAGGTTGGCGAAAGGCACATAACCACCACCTACAGCGACGGCAGCAAAAGCACACGCGTAGAGGATATCACGGAAAACAGGACCCGCACGGAGGAGTACTACGTTTGCTCAAACGGCAGCTGCGGACTGGAGCCGGACAGAAGATACAGCCAAAGCCATCTGCCCTGGAAGACGAAGGAGATCCGCACCCTGGTGAATGCAGAAGGCCACGCAAGATCTGCGAAATCTGCAAAAGAAATACTTCTCTCCCGCCTCCTTCTTCCTATCCTTGCAGCGGTGATCGTAGCGGCCTGCGCCGTATCCGTCTACAGCTATGCAAATGCTCACGACGGCGAGTGGACTTATACTACTGCCGATAAGGAGTCCTCCCGCTCGGAGGATGCTTACCGTGATTATCTGCTTTCTCTGGATACGGAATATGCCGGCTGGCACGTAACGTACGAAAAATCTCCCACGGATATGATGAGCTATCTCGGCGGCATCTTCGGTCAGGATAAGGCTGTCAGCTATACCCTCGGCTGCTACACCTTTGAGGGCAGAACTGCTCTTGAGTACCGCTTCGAGGGCGACGATGCAGGCACCGGTATCCCCGACGGATGGTACACCCTTGGCGAACTGGACGGTATCAGCGTTCTTATCGACGACACGAACGAAAAGATCTACAAGCAGGGCACCGAGTTTTACGATACCTACGCTCCGAAGCTTCTGGAGCTTAGTCACGATAAAGCCCTCAGCGCAGTGCTTGATCTTACAAGCGGCGGTGAGCACGCCCTTTCCGGCACCAACGATTTCTGGATGGAGTTTGTCCGCAAGGATGACACCATGGTATATTCCTATATGCTTTCCGATGACGTTACAAAGGTAAGCGGCGGCGTATTCTGCGCAGTCACCCTCTATCCCGAAAAGCAAAAGATGGATAAGTGGTCCTTCTCCTACGACGAATCCGAATTCGATCCCCTCGAGGATCTGGAGGGATACGTTTATTCCGACGCCGCTCCCGTTGACGAGGACGACGAGCTTGGCAAGCTTATAGAAAAGAGCTTTGATGACAGCGGCAGCGTGGCATTTTTCAAAAACGATGAAATAGTATTTGGCGTTTCCGTTGATTACTTCCCCAACGGCTATGACTTTGAGATCGAAGTTGCAAAAGAAGGCTACACAAGAGGCTTTGAAGAGGGTATGGTATACCGTGTAAATACTACAGACAAGACCTTGACGAAGTACGCTGACGATCACGGAGATCTGGTTGACGGAACGGATATGCCTCTGTCCGAGCATCAGGATAAATACGATTTCCTCCTTGAGCTCGAGCCCCAAGCATACATCCGCAGGATCATCGATTTGGATAAGGCAGAAAAGAGAAAGGAATCGGTTGGCCTTGTAACTGTCTATGAAATGAAAGACGAAAACGGCAACGTGACCGCCGATCTGAAAAAGATGTTCGGAGTTATCGGCGAGGCAGTCCATTACACGGCAGAGGACGAATACGTAATGATCGAGCTTGAGCATTAACGGAAAGCTGAAAGGAGCAGAATATGGGATTCTTTAATAAAATTCTCGGTGAAGCAATGGTATACGCCGAAAGCTTCGGTGTGACCAAGAAGTATACCTACGAGCAGGCACTTGAGGTCCTTCTCGACCCCAAAGCAAATGCCATTGAGCTTGCAAAAGCGGAAAATACGATGGCAATGGCAAATAAAGAAACCGGAAGCGAGGCTAAACGAACCATTGGCGTTGCTCTCTGCAAGACCCACGGTCTTTTGACCAACGCCACCGATCACCAATCGCAAATGTACGAGGCAAGCGATTTCCTCTCTGCCTCCTGCGTGGAAGCCTCCGCAGAGGACGACGACTCCTCAATGGACGTTCTCAGGAAGGTTATGGAATCGGATTATGCGAAAAGCATAAATCTCGGAGAATATGCGCTGGAGTATATACTGAAGGTCAAGGAATTTGAAGGAACGGAATATATCTATCTTGCGTGCGCCAATATGTACGGCTGGGGATGCCCCGTGAATACGGAGGCGGCAAGGGATTTCCTTGAAAAGGACGCCATTCCCGGGCTTAAGGATGAATACCATAAGGGTATTTACAGATTGCTTGCAATTCTTAGCTGACACTTTGTGATACGAGTATTTACTTCAAGGAGTTTTTACTATGGAAGCTATCTTCAAATGCTGGAAGATAACGGATGAAAGCACCACTGGCATACGCATCGGAACCGATGCGTATGCCAGTCTTCCCGCTGCGGAGGAGGAGATCAAGGCAGGGGCACTCTGCCTTGAAAAATGGTACGTTGAACGAAAATATAAGACACAGGTGTGCACTCCCGATCATCCGCGCCCCTATTACGATATAAAAAGCGAGATCAGGTCGATACGCTTTGAAGAGCTTATCTTCAAGGACAGCCAATGCATCGGAGTCTGCCACGACGGGCTTATAATGCTGTTTGATGATGAAAAGACTCATTACCGTGAAAAGTATCTCGGCGAAATGCCTACCGGCCACGATCAGTCAATAACCTTTTACGATTATTATTATCTGCATTCCGTAAAGGACTGTCAATAATCAGTAAGCGGAGGAATCTTATGAGTAAAGCGATAAGAATAACAGTAAAAAAAGCCCCTGAGGGCTACGATATCGCAAAAAGCAAGTTCTTCGGAGTCCCCACGATCCCCCTTGCGTGGGAGGATGATTTCTACGATGACGAAATGTTTTTCTGCCAGATAAGGCTTTCCGATATAGCCGAGCTTGACCGCGAAAACAGACTCCCCCATAGGGGCTGGCTCTACGTTTTCATCGGCACAGTGGAAGGAAAATACCGTCTCTGTGCAAACGTGCGGTATCACGACGGCGAGCCGGAGCTTGCCATTGACGATTTCAACGATTCGGTGGAGGGCTACGAAAAATACACGGAGGCGTATCTGATGGAGTTTTCCGAGGCGGAGGAGGACGAGGACTGTACCCGTCTTTTCGGTGTTCCCAGCGACTGGAACTACGCGTACGAGCCGCCGAAGCTTCTGATGCAATATGACCCCCTTGATAACGATATGGGTTTCCTCGATGACCTGGACGGATTTCTATATCTGTTCTTCGGTGAAAATGAAAAAGACTTCAACAGTATTGCGTTAGCGGAAGAATATACGTGATACGCTCTCCGACAAGGTAGAAAAGATCATATATTTCAAAATCAGATTTTAAGGATAAAAAAATGAATAAATACTTTTTAGTAATGAAATGGGACTACGAATACGATAAGGAAAGCACCTGGTTTAATGAGGATAGCGGTGAGGAACGATACGAGCTGTCAGAGGGCGCCGCGTATCCCCTGCCCCACGAGGATTCTATAAAGGTCGTAATTGAATCTGTTGTTAACGACGGTGATAACGTTAAAGCAGAGGTGTACGTAGACCACCATACCGTTAACGTAGTCAGCGGTCAGGAGCCGGCCGTTACCCACGCAAGCAACAGCTACAGCGTATGCGGCGACTCGGTTCACGAAAGCTGGTACCTCAAGTTTACCGTTGAGAAGGAATAAGGCTATTGCATTATAATAACACCGATAGCTATAAAGCCCCATAAACACTGCGTTATTCACTGTTCCGGTCAACTTTCTGACTGTCAAAGCCGGATGAATTATCGACTTATCCGTTTTTTGAGCCCGATTTCTGAAAAGCGGTTCTATGGTGGCTTTTGAAGTTTTTATGTATTCTTATAAGCTTACCGGAAAAGCTTGACTATAATAACAGAGTGTGTTATAATGAATTAAAGTATATTTGAAAGGAACCGGCTGTCTGCAGAGAAAGTTGGTTCCGTTTTGTTTTTTGTTGCAAAACCGGAGTGTATGATGTATTTATGAAAAAAAGACAGATCGCAGTGTCTACTACACACATTATTTTGTTGAGCTTTTTGATAGCAATACTGATAGGCGCATTTTTGCTTTCACTCCCCATAAGCTCAGCCGATGGAAAACCGACTTCTTTTTTGGATGCGCTTTTCACCGCAACGACCTCAACCTGTGTTACGGGCCTGGTGGTAACACCGACCGTTTCCTCTTGGAGCCTCTTCGGGCAGATAGTGATTCTGATACTGATCCAGATCGGCGGTCTTGGCGTTATCACCATTATGTCGGGACTGATGATACTTCTGAACAAGAAGATCGGTATCGGTGACAGACTGCTTTTGCAAGATGCCTTCAATCTGAATTCGCTTTCGGGGCTCGTTCGGTTCGTAAAAAAGGTCGTGATCGGAACGCTCATTATAGAAGGTATCGGCGCTCTGATCTATATGACGGTTTTTGTTCCTCAATTTGGTGCCAAAGGAATATGGATCTCCGTGTTCACTTCCGTTTCTGCCTTTTGCAATGCGGGCATTGACATCATCGCCGAAAACAGCCTTTGCGATTATGCACTTAATCCTGTCATCAATGTTGTTACGTGTGCCTTAATTATCCTTGGCGGTATCGGATATATCGTTTGGTGGGATGTTCTCAGGGTGCTGAAAAAAGCTCGAACGAAGAAGGTGAGATTTTTCAGAGATCTTACCCTGCACAGTAAAATTGCTATCACTGCAACCTTAATTTTGATTTTTGCGGGCGCAGCATTTATTTTTGCGTTTGAATACGATAATCCGCAAACAATGGGAGATTATACCTTACTTCAAAAAATAGAAGTGTCATTGTTTCAGTCGGTTACAACGAGAACCGCAGGCTTTGCAACATTGCCCCAGGAAAATCTTACAAACGCAAGCGCTATCGTTTGCTTGCTTCTTATGTTTATAGGCGGTTCACCCGTTGGAACGGCGGGAGGCATAAAAACTGTGACCTTTGCCGTTCTTGCAGCATCTGCGTTTGCCTCCGTCCGTAATAAAGAGGATACCGAGGTCTTTGGAAGACAGCTCACAAAACAGGCTGTCAGCAAAGCGGTTGCCGTTACCTGTATGTCCTTTATTATTATGTTTATTTCAACGGTTTTGCTCTCAGCAGTAACGGATGCAAATGCACTCGATATTGTTTATGAAACGGTCAGTGCGACCGCAACGGTAGGACTTACAAGAAATCTTACGGCATCTCTCGGCAGCATCGGTAAGCTTATCATTATCATAACCATGTATCTCGGCAGAGTGGGTCCAATATCGCTTGCCGTTGCATTTAAGCGAAATAAGGATAATCAAAATATCGTAAGAAACCCGGTTGAAGAAATCAGCGTGGGATAAGAAGGGATAAATTATATGAGCATCAATAAAACCTATGCCGTATTAGGTCTCGGCAGATACGGAAGAGCAGTAGCAGAAGAGCTTGTGAATAACGGCGCAGAAGTTTTGGCTGTTGATATCGACCAAAACAACGTCAACAACGCAATTGAAACCCTCCCCGTATGTAAATGCGCCGATATTACCGAGCCGGAGACCATGAAAAGACTGGGTATATCCAATATCGACGTAGTCATTATTGCGATGGCAAGCAATCTTGAAGCAAGCGTTATGGCGGTAGCGCTCTGCAAGGAAGCGGGCGTGCCTACCGTTATCGTTAAATGCGGCAATGAAATGCACCAAAAGATCTTGAGCCGCGTGGGCGCAGACAGGGTGATCTTCCCCGAAAAAGAATCCGGAATAAGACTGGCGCAGAATCTGCTTACGTCAGGATTTGCTGAAATGATAGAGCTTTCCGATGAAGTATCTATGGTAGAAATCGACGTTAGAGAAGAGTGGGTTGGCAAAACGCTGATAGAGCTCAGCCTTCGTAAAAAGTATTCAATTAACGTGGTTGCAATACGAAACGGTGATAAGATCAGCACAACGGTAGATCCCTCACTTCCCCTTGAAAAAGGAATGGAGCTCATAGTTATTGCTAATACCCTAAAACTGCAAAAACTAAAATAAAGCACCAAAAGAATGGATTATCCCTCGGTTGTGTGCCAAGATGGCGAAATAAAGTATCATAGCAGACTTGTATATCATTCCGATTTCACTGTTCGGCCGGCAATAATAATCAAAAAATAATTTAACAAACCAAGCAAAAGCGAGGTAGATTGGGACTGTCCCAATTTCACCTCGCTTTTCATATTAATCATTATCACAACAACAACCATCAGCCCGAAAACGTGATATTGGGCCGTCACCGACGACCACTACTTTTCCACAGCACGGAAATTTATATGTTTCTATATAATCATCCATTGCGCCTGCACAATGGATGCAGACAGCTTCTTGAGAGTGATAACGTTTTTCATAATTTAATATCTCATATATTTCTTTTATCTTATTAAATTTATCTGCTTGATAACGTATAGGCCCGATTATTTTGCTTTCTAGTATCGCTTCTATTAGTTCTACGATCAAATTCACATCTGTTTCAGTTGGAATGTGCGGAATTCTGAAACATTCACGTTTATCTAAAATACTTGGAACTTTAACATCCCCAAAAACCAGAGGTATCGTTTTTGCCCCGGAAGAAACAATCCATTCTAATTCTTTTAAGCACCATTCCGAATGCACATAGTCATCTGTGATAAGAACAACAGCAAATCCAGTTTCAGCAGTTTGTTGTATAGCGTCAAATATTTGGATACTGATATTGCCTGTGTTAAGGTCACATTCACTATCCCAAACATCAAAATCTTTTTTTATCAAGGCATCAGACAAAAGGTTGTAAACATCCAAGCCGTCACGTTTTGTATATGAAATATAAACTTTTATGAGCGTGCATATTTCTTTTACCTTTGCCAAAATCCCATCGATAGAAAGAGACATATTTATTGACCAAACTTTTCGCTTTCCTGTTTGGATAACATATCGTTTTTCCATTTGTACATATTTTGACTGAGCGGCAGCAGGACTATCACAAAAAACAAACCATTCGCGACTATCTATTTCACGTTTGATTAGATTATCTAATTCCAGTTCTCCTTCGGGAGTATCGGCATTTAAGCACCTCAAATGAAAGGCTAATGGATTATGCGAATACTTCTCAAATTCATTTCTTATAATCCGAACTTTATCTATGTCTTGGCTGGAATGCGATAAAAAAATCCAACAACCACCTTTTTTCATAATAGCACCTCGTAAGAGTTTTTTAAAATTATATCATATTTAATATCAAAAGTAAACTCAAACAGTAACATCACGAATTGAGAAATATGTGCGGTAGGGGCTGGCGCCCACTACACACGGAGCCGGATGGACACAGATGTTCATCCGGCTTTGTTATAAATAAAATATAAGATAATGGGGATAATAACCCTTAATTGCATCGCGGTCCCCTTAAAAACACAAAATATTTAAGGGAATATTTTTAAATATTGACTATTCCCTTATAAATGATTATAATATAAGGGAAAGAGAGGGAGGCTAAGGGAATGAGACCTTTTAATTACTCTGTTATTAAAGATCAAAAATGGGATTCTGAAATTTTAGGACTTATCGCCGCAATATATAAAGAGGCAGGAAAGCAAGAACTTTATCTCAAAAGGCGTCCGGAAGAATTGGAAAAGTTGGTCGAGGTTGCAAAAATTCAAAGTACCGAAGCTTCCAATGCAATTGAAGGTATTGTTACTACCAATACCCGTATTAAGCAGTTGGTGGAAGAAAAGACCACACCTAAGAACCGTGATGAGCAGGAAATCGCCGGGTACCGTGATGCTCTCTCAATTATTCACGAAAGTTTCGATGCGATATCTTTGTCCCGAAATTATATTCTTCAACTTCATAAAATCATGTGCAGCCATATGAATAACCCTATGGCCGGACAGACAAAGAATGTACAGAATTATATCAGCGCGACTTACCCTGACGGACATACAGAGATTTTGTTTACGCCTCTTGCTCCGGTTGAAACACCGGAAGCGTTAGATAAAATCTGCGATGAATACAATCGCGTTATTGGCAATATGGAATTGGAGCCGTTAATCGCAATTCCAATTTTTATTCACGACTTCTTATGCATTCATCCTTTTAACGACGGCAACGGAAGAATGAGCCGTTTGCTTACCACTTTGCTTCTGTATCGAAGCGGATTTTATGTTGGTAAATATATTTCCTTAGAAGCAAAAATTGCTAAGAATAAGGATCTTTATTACGATGCCTTGAGTCGTTCGCAGCACGGATGGCACGAAGGTGCGGAGGATGCCGTTCCGTTTATTAAATATCTGCTCGGCACAATACTAGCTGCTTACAAAGATTTTGGAGACAGATTCGCTCTTGTTGAAGAAAAACTTCCTGCTCTCGAAATGGTTCGCAAAGCCGTTATGAATAAGATAGGTCAATTTAATAAGCAAGATATACGCGAGCTGTGCCCTTCTCTTAGTCTCAGCTCTGTAGAAGGAGCGCTTCGTAAAATGGTGGCCTCCGGTGAACTTAAACGTGAGGGTAAAGGAAAGTCAACGTGCTATATTCGGTTGAAATAAACTCATGCTTTGATTTTATTCCAACCACTCAAAATAAACAGCAACCAATCCGATTATACTCAGCACGGAATATCGGGAAATAAAAATCGCCTTTTGATAGAATGAAGGCAGACAAGGAGGGATAATATGGACTGGATCATAGGATTGCAAAAGGCTATCGACTATATCGAAGATAATCTGACGGAAACGATTGATTATGAGATGGTCGCAGCGCAGAGCTTTTCATCAAGCTATCACTTCCAACGTGTGTTTAGTATTCTTTGCGGTTTCA
>SVTD01000019.1 GCA_015063955.1 Oscillospiraceae bacterium
AAACTAAAATTTGAAAGGTGAACGAACGATCCGCACCAAAGCCTCCCTCCGGGAGGGAGGTGGCTCGCGAAGCGAGACGGAAGGAGTACTCGGCACGAACGTTACTTGCTCGCTTTATAGCGACTGCTTTCCGTTCGTTCACGCATACTCCTTCAGTCAGCCTTTCGGCTGACAGCTCCCTCTCGGAGGGAGCCTTATTTTCGTCAGCTTAAACTCCCCGACAAACCCGAATTTACCCACCCCTTTTTTAAGTTTTTTGGGAGTGCAGAGGACTTTTTTTCAAAAAAGTCCTTTGCATCAACTCCCCGATAAACCCGAATTTGAAGTTAAAGTACAAAACAACCCGAACCGCCAAGAGGGGATATTGAAAAAACATTTTTAGCGATATAATGTGATCAATAAGATAATCTTGAACTAAACTAAGAAGGCTTGAAAATGTGGACTAAACAATACATATTTAGACCTACAAAAGAAGAATACTTCAAAACTAAGCATCCGATTGTATGCGCATCAGTACTGTTGCCCATATTTTTGTATTACTTCGTTATTTTGTTTGCCGATAACAGTTGGTGGATGCTGGTTGGCTTCGTTGGCAGTATCGTTTTAGGAATAGGTTTAGGTTATGCGTTTGCTGTCAAATTGAAGATATACCAAAAGGTTATGTTACCGGTTTTATGCTTGATATCCGGTGTGATACTCATTGTGGTCAGCTTATTGTTTCTGTTCTAGTATAGGATAGATTCCAATATACCGAACTGCTTAAACATATAAAAATACAGAACAAAACCGCCGGAGGGCGGTTTTGAACCATAACTTTTCACTCTTCACTTTTCACTCTTCACTCCAACAAAAAACCACTGCTTTCGCAGTGGTTTTTTGTTGGAATATTAATACATTCCGCCCATGCCGCCCATACCGCCGGCAGGAGCTGCAACCTCGGGCTCGGGCTGATTTACAACGAGAGCCTCTGTTGTAAGAACTGTAGCTGCAACGCTTGCTGCGTTCTGGAGAGCGGAACGTGTAACCTTTGCGGGGTCAACGATACCTGCCTCAAGCATATCGCAGTATACTTCGTTGTATGCGTCGAAGCCGTAGCCAAGCTTTTCAGCGTTCTTGATATTGTTAACTACTACGCTGCCCTCAAAGCCTGCATTCTCAGCGATCTGGCGAACGGGAGCCTCAAGTGCACGGATAACGATCTGAACACCTGTCTTTTCGTCGCCCTCAACTGTTGCGAGAAGCTTTGCAACGTCGTCGATAACGTTGATGTAAGCAGTACCGCCGCCTGCAACGATACCCTCCTCTACGGCCGCACGTGTTGCGTTGAGAGCGTCCTCGATGCGGAGCTTCTTTTCCTTCATTTCAGTCTCGGTAGCAGCGCCGACCTTGATAACTGCAACGCCGCCTGCAAGCTTTGCAAGGCGCTCCTGAAGCTTCTCACGGTCGAAGTCGGATGTGGATACCTCAATTGCGGACTTGATCTGAGTTACGCGGCTTCTGATCTCGCCTGCGTCGCCTGCGCCGCCAACGATGATGGTGTTATCCTTGTTGATCTTGACCTGTCTTGCCATACCGAGCTGATCGAGAGTTGTATCCTTAAGCTCAAGTCCGAGCTCGGAGGAGATTACCTCGCCGCCTGTAAGGATAGCGATGTCGCGGAGCATTTCCTTTCTTCTGTCGCCAAAGCCGGGAGCTTTTACTGCAACACAGGTAAAGGTGCCGCGGAGCTTATTGAGAACGAGAGTTGTAAGAGCCTCGCCTTCAACGTCCTCAGCGATGATAACGAGCTTACGTCCGGACTGAACGAGCTGCTCGAGAAGGGGAAGGATCTCCTGAATATTTGAGATCTTCTTGTCTGTGATGAGAAGGAGAGCATCGTCGATAACAGCCTCCATCTTATCTGTGTCAGTAGCCATATAGGGGGAGAGATAGCCGCGGTCGAACTGCATACCCTCAACTACCTCGCAGTATGTCTCGGCAGACTTGGACTCCTCAACTGTGATAACGCCGTCAGCGGAAACTCTTTCCATAGCGTCAGCGATAAGAGTACCGATAACCTCGTCGCCTGCGGAGATCGTACCGACGCGGGCGATGTCGCCTGTGCCGTTTACCTTCTTGGAGTTCTTAACGAGGGCGTCAACAGCGCGGTCAACAGCCTTCTGAATACCCTTGCGGATGATGATGGGGTTTGCGCCTGCGGCAACGTTTCTCATGCCCTCGTTGATGAGAGCCTGAGCGAGAAGAGTAGCGGTCGTAGTACCGTCACCGGCAGCGTCGTTTGTCTTGGAAGCAACCTCGCGAACGAGCTGTGCGCCCATGTTTTCTGCAGCGTTCTCAAGCTCGATCTCCTTTGCGATTGTAACACCGTCGTTTGTGATGAGGGGAGCGCCGAACTTCTTATCGAGAACTACGTTACGACCCTTGGGGCCCATTGTGATCTTAACTGTGTTAGCAAGCTTATCAACGCCTGCGAGAAGAGTGTTTCTGGCTTCTACGCCGTAAAGAATATCCTTAGCCATTGTAAATACCTTCTTTCTTGATTACTCAACGATTGCGAGAATGTCGGACTGACGGACGATCGTGTACTCCGCTCCGTCGAACTTTACTCTGGAGCCTGTGAAGTTAGCGATGATAACCTTGTCGCCTTCCTTAACAGTCATGGGAACGTTATTTCCGTCAACAGTACCGCCAGGGCCAACTGCAACAACGAGAGCGATCTGGGGCTTCTCCTGAGCAGCGCCGGGGAGAACGATACCGGATTTTGTAGTTTCTTCTGCCTCAACCGCTTTGAGAACAACACGGTCGAAAAGGGGCTTGAGAGTCATAATATACCTCCTGTATGCTTGTGCTTTGCACTTTTATACTTATTTTGTCGTTAGCACTCGAAAGCCTCAAGTGCTAAAGCATGAGTATATTGTAGTCACCTTATATGGAAAAGTCAACCCCTAATTACATACTTTAACATTTAATTCATAAGTTATTTTCCTTACGGGATATGATTATGAAGCAACGGTGCGGTCGGCAACTCATACAAAGGGACGAATATTATTTTTATACTGTAGCATTCCGTTTTTCTTGACATAAAATAAGAGATGTGATATATTTAATATGTATAGCTATGTGACTAATGAGGTAACTATGAATATTTTAGTTAACGGATTGAATATAGAGTATTCCGACCGAGGCGAAGGAGAAGCGGTAGTCATTCTCCACGGCTGGTCTCAGGAGCGGGAGCTTTACGTGCCCCTTTCCGACGTGGTTTCGGAGGGATACCGTGCCATTGCCCCCAGCCTTCCCGGATTCGGCGGAAGTGATGAGCCTCCCGAGCCTTGGGACGTTGATAAATTTGCGGATACTATTTGCGAGTTTATCGTAGCTCTGGGTCTTGAGAAGGTCATTCTTATGGGACACTCCTACGGCGGAAGAGTAATAATCAAGCTTGCAAGCCGGGATAAGCTTCCTTTTGAAATTTCAAAAATAATTCTTGTGGATTCCGCGGGAGTACTTCCCAAAAGAGGGCTTGATTATAAGATCAAGGTCACGACCTACAAGATAGGCAAAAAGTTCATGCTCTCACCTCCCATGAAAAAGCTTTTTCCAAAGGCTATTGAGCGCTGGCAGGCAAAGCAGGGAAGCTCCGATTATTCCAAGGCTTCTCCTATAATGCGCGGCTGTCTTGTAAAGGCTGTCAACGAGGATCTTACCCATCTGTTTGAAAAGATCGGGCAGGAGGTGCTCCTTATATGGGGAACCCTTGACGATGCAACCCCTCTTTCAGACGGCGAGCTTATGGAAAAGAAAATGCCCGATGCAGGTCTTGTAAAGATCGCAGGCGCGGGACATTTCCCCTGGCTCAATAATCCCGGGCTTTTTTCGGCAGTTATCAGATCTTATCTCAAAATCGGTTGATCCGGAAAGGATATACATATGGAGCTTTATATTTTAATTGCAGCGTGCGTGCTTTTCGCAGGCGCATCGGTTACGGTATTTCTTAAGGACGTTCATATGTTCCAGCTTAATTCATACGGAGTCGGAACTCATATGAAATGGATGATGAAGAATTTTTCATCCGTGATCTATAACATTTTTGCACTTATCTTTCTGGGAATGTCACTGTTTTCCGATTTTGTGAGACAGGACAGCGGAAAGCATATCCTTATCCTTCACGCAATATTTGCGGCAGTATTTGCAGTTCTCATTTTTGCAAACCGCAGGAGGAAAAAGGCAAAGACTCCCCTTGTGTTTACAGCCCGTGTAAAGAGAATGCTGGTAACTTATCTGATCCTCGCTCTTATCTGCATTGCTCTTGCCTTTGTGCTTCCTCTTCTCGGTGTCAAGGGGCTTTCATACGCCGTTCTTCTCGGCTTCTATGCGCTTTCTCCATTTATGCTCTTTTTGGCAAACCTTATTAACGCCCCCATTGAGGCCGCAGTAAGAAATTACTATCTCAAGGATGCAAAGAGGATCCTTCGTGATTGTCCCGACCTTAAGATAATCGGTATCACGGGAAGCTACGGAAAGACCTCAATGAAGCACTTCCTCACAGCTATCCTCAAGCAGAGATACAACGTTCTTATGACTCCCAAAAACTATAACACCCCCATGGGCGTTACCATCACCGTTCGCGGATATCTTCGCGGATATCACGAGATATTCGTTTGCGAGATGGGAGCAAAGAAGAAGGGTGAGATCAAGGAGCTTTGCGATATCGTTCACCCCTGCGACGGCATCGTTACCTCCATCGGCCCTCAGCACCTTGAGTCCTTCAAGTCTATGGAGAATATTATTTCCACAAAGATGGCTCTTGCAGACGAGGTTAAGGGCGGCAAGGCGTTCCTCAATATCGATAACGAGTATATAGCAAAAGAGAAGCGTGAGGGTGCCGTAACCTACGGTACCGTTGAGGGCGCAGACTACCGTGGAAAGGTCATCTCCGTTTCAAAGAAGGGAACAGAGTTCTCCGTAACCTACCCCGACGGACGTGAGTACGTATTCCATACCTGCCTCCTCGGCGCACATAACGTTCAGAATATCTGCGGTGCCGTTGCAATTGCAGACAGCTACGGTGTTGCTCCCGATGAGATCGCCGACGGTATCGCAAGCATCAAGGCAATTCCTCACCGTCTTGAGCTTATTGAAAAGGGCGGACTTACGGTAATCGACGACGCATATAACTCAAACCCCGCAGGTGCAAAGGCAGCCCTTGACGCTCTTTCGTATTTTGAGGATTATAAGATCCTCGTAACTCCCGGTATGGTAGAGCTTGGTGAAAAGGAAGAGGAGCTCAATGCGGCGTTCGGCGCTCAGGCGGCGGCAGTTTGCGACTTTGTTGTTCTTGTCGGCGAGAAGAGAGCGGTTCCCATAAAGCGCGGACTCATCGAGGCGGGCTACCCTGAGGATAAGATCTTCGTTGCAGGCTCTATCGGTGACGCAATGAATAAGGTATATTCGCTTACAACAGATAAAAAGAAGGTCGTTCTTCTTGAAAATGACCTTCCCGATAACTATTAAGAGAGGAGAATAACGGTGAAAATAAATCTTTGTGTACTTTTCGGCGGAAGAAGCGTTGAGCATGAAATATCCGTAATCTCCGCTCTCCAGGCAATGGAAAACCTCAACGAGGCAAAATACAATATCATTCCCGTGTATATCACCAAGGAGGGTGAGATGTATACGGGCGCAACTCTCAGAAGCGCAGAGGAATATAAGAATATCCCCGCGATGCTCAAGGTTTCAAAAAAGGTCCTCTTCGTACGCGAGGGCAAGGATACGGTCCTTCGCGAGCTTTCGGGAAAGAAGAAGAACGATATTATCGTTGACGTTGCGTTCCCTATAGTTCACGGTACAAACGTAGAGGATGGCGCTCTCCAGGGGTATCTCCGTACCCTCGGTCTCCCCTTCGTAGGCTGTGACGTGCTTGCGTCTGCCGTAGGTATGGACAAATACGTAATGAAAACAGTGCTCAAGGAGGGAGGATTCCCGGTTCTTGAGTGCCTCAGATTCAATAAAAGAAATACAAAGCTTGACTACTGTATCGAGGCAGTAGAGAAAAAGATACCCTATCCCGTTATCGTAAAGCCCGTAAACCTCGGATCCTCCGTAGGTATCTCAAAGGCTGATAACAGAGAAGCTCTTGAGACCTCTCTCAAGGATGCATTCTCTTATGCGGACGTGGTGCTGGTTGAGAGAGCCGTAACCCAGCTTCGCGAGATCAACTGCTCCGTTGTAGGCGATACAACAAGAGCAGATGCCTCTGAGTGTGAGGAGCCCTTTATGGCAGACGAGATCCTTAGCTATAAGGATAAGTATATGTCCGGCGGCGTCTCCAAGGGCGCAAAGGGGGGAGCAAAGAATCCCGGCGGCTCAAAGGGAGGTATGGCAAGCCTTAAACGTAAGGTCCCCGCAGATCTTACCCCCGAGATGCGCGAGAGGATCAGAACCATGGCAGTAGAAGCCTTCCAGCATCTCGGATGTAACGGTGTTTCCCGTATCGATTTTATGATCGATAACGCAAACGGAGAGCTTTATATCAACGAGTTCAATACTATCCCCGGAAGCCTTGCTTTCTACCTCTGGAAGCCTCTCGGCGTTGAGTACCGGGAGCTGCTCGACAGACTTATCGCTCTTGCCCTAAAGCGTGCAAGAGAGGATGAGGATATAACCTATTCCTTCGATACAAACATTCTTGCAATGGGTGCGCCGACAGGCGCGAAGGGCGCGAAAGGTGCAAAAGCCTGAGGCTTTTGCAATGAATAATGAAGAATGAAGAATGATTGTTGATTTCCGCCCTTGGGCGGAAATCTTCATCTAAACAGACAGTTCAAATGAAAGCATCAATTTTTACTTTAGGCTGTAGAGTTAATCAGTACGAGTCCGATGCTGTGGCGGAAATGCTTGCAGGCGTTGGATTCGAGATAGTTCCTTTCGGTGAGGAATGTGACATAACGGTTATCAATACCTGCACCGTAACTGCTGAAAGCGACAGAAAGAGCCGTCAGCACATCCGTCGGGCAAAAAGCTTTTCTCCCGAGGGCGCCGTTATCGTAACGGGATGCTATGCGCAGATCGCTGCCGAGGGCGCTCTCTCAGCGGGAGCGGCAGCAGTTGTGGGTAACGGCGAAAAATCAAAAATTGCAGATATAGCACTTTCCCTTGTGAACGGAGAAAGAGATATAAAGTGTGTTGGCGATATTCTGACAGCACCCTATGACAGAGTGTCCGTTTCCAAGCCTACGAGGGCGAGAGCCTATATAAAGATAGAGGACGGATGCGAGAACAGATGTGCTTACTGCATTATTCCAAAGGCGAGAGGCGGGGTTCGCTCACGTCCCGTTGACGACGTTATCAGCGAAATTTCCGCAATTGCCAAAAAAGGATACAGCGAGGTCATCCTTACAGGGATCGAAACCGCCTCCTATGGCAGAGATCTAAGTGGCATCGGGCTTTCCGAGCTTCTTTTGGAGGTTGGAAGGATCGACGGTATCGAGAGGATCACAATGGGAAGTCTTGAGCCTACGGTGATGAATGAGGCGTTTGTCGAAAATCTTGCGAGAGTCCGTGGTCTCCTTCCTCATTTTCATCTTTCCATTCAGTCGGGATGTACGAGAACACTTAACCGTATGCGAAGAAAGTATACGGCAGAGAAGGCGCTTTCTGCAATCGAGCGAGTCAGAAGGTATATTCCTGAGGCAACCTTTTCTGCAGACGTCATAGTGGGATTCCCCGGAGAGACGGAGGAGGACTTTCTTGAGACCGTGGAATTTTGCCGAAGGGCAAGATTTTTGCATCTTCATATTTTCCCTTATTCAATAAGAGAGGGCACGGAGGCGGCAACAATGCCGGATCAGGTGCCTGAGCCGATCAAAAAGCAAAGAGCGGCAACCCTTGCCGCAGTGGGCGAGGAGATCCAGAACGAAATTCTTGAGAAATATATTCTCGAGCACGGAGAGTCAAGCCCCGCATACGTTCTTTGCGAAACCTATAAGAATGGTATTTCAAACGGACATACAGAGCATTTTATCGAATGTGATTTCGAAACCGATGAGAGCCGAATCGGAGAGATCGTTCCCGTTGCCATCGTAGGAAGGCTGGGAAGCGTTCTTCTCGGAAAAGCCCTTGTAAAATAAACCGAAAGGAATTTATAAAAATGAAAAAAAGATTTGTTTCAATTATCGCTGCGGTGATTGCCATTGTGACCGTATTAACAGGCATTCCTTTCAGCGTAACCGCGGCAGACGACGTAGAGCTTCTCGGTGAAGTGCAGGGCAGTATGCCGAAGCTTGTTATCACCGTCGATTCCGGCTACAGCCTCGATACTATCCATGCAAGCAAGGATGAAAAGATCAAAGCCCACGTTCAGATAAAGAACGCCTGGGACTCTTCTTTCAATATGTCTTCAACAGCTATTGAAATGAAGACACGAGGAAACTCCACCTTCAACTATATGAAAAAGCCCTATCAGATAAAGTTTGATTCAAAGACCGATATGTTCGGTATGGGCGCTGCTAAGAAGTGGGTGCTTCTTGCCAATTACGTGGATGGCTCCTTCATCAGAAATAAGATCGTTTTTGATATCGCTGAGGAAATGGGTATGCCATACGTATGTAAATCCGTGTTCGTAAACCTTTACATAAACGGCAACTATATAGGCGTATATCAGCTTATCGAAAAAGTTGAGATCGGTGACAGCCGTGTTCCTCTTAAGAATGACCTTGGCGTAATGGTGGAAATGGAATCTGCAAAGAGAGTTGCAGAGGAGGATTTCTGGTTTACAACAAGTGTAAGCGGAAAGCCCTTTGTTTATAAGGAGTATAACACTGATTTCGAGGATGCCCCTGCCTCGGAGGTGGCGGCAGTAAGGTCCTATCTTGAGGAGAGGATAAATACCATCGAGGACGAGCTTTATAATAACGGCAAGGATTGGGAAAAGCTTTCCTCGCTCATTGATGTAGATTCTTTCGTTCAGTTTTACCTTATCAACGAGCTTGCAATGAACGTTGATGCAACCCTTGCAAGCACTTATTTCTATATTGACGGACCTGATGACGTTCTTCATATGGGTCCTCTTTGGGACTATGACCGTGCCTTTGGCTCTTATGATTATGAGGGCAGTGGATATGAGCAGGATACAAGCGCAGACTTTATGAAGAACATCACAGACTGCTCCGACCAGTACAGAGTAGAGTGGTTCAAGATGCTTTTCCAGTATCCCGAATTTGTGGAGAGAGTAAACGAATTGTATGATGAGTATGCAGATACAGCATTCAATTCCGAGAGAATAAATGCAACTATCGACGCATATCAGGATCGTCTCAACAGCAGCCTTATGAATAACTACGTAAGTGAGGGCTGGGCTCTCTTCCATAATATAAGTGAGGCAGAGTTCTTCACCAATACCACAGATGCGAATGCCTATCTCAAGTATACAGTAGACTATATTAAGTCCAATATCGCAAGCCGAATTGCTTATATGGATACAGCATACGGAAAATACGTTCCCGCGCTCTTCTATCAGCAGAACAACGGCAGGATCTACAGCGGCGGATCGATGACAGACAGCCAGGTAATGACGTCTCTTTCTCTCAGTCTCGACGGCGTGATTGACGGATCCGTAAGCTATTCGATTCAGGGATCAGGCGTTTCGGTTGCAGGAGCGAAGGACGGAGATGCTGTAAAGGCAAGAGGAATATACAGAGTTGCCGTAAGCCTTGAGGGTAACGTTGCAAATTATTATTCTGTCCAGTACAGAGTATATTCCAACGGTTCGTGGTCGTCCTGGTCGGCAGACGGAGCAGATGCCGGAGTAGGCGGTCGCTTCAATATAGAAAGGATACAGGCCCGCCTTATTGAAAAGTCAGCTCCCGTTGAGGCAACGGTAAGCTTTGACGTTGAGGGTGTAGAGCCTGTCACGACCATCGCAGGAAATAAGATCACTCTTCCCCCTCTTCCCGATGGAATTGAGGGATGGTATCTTGATGAAGAATTTGCAACAGAGCCCGTAACCGAGATTACCGTGGGCGCCGGAGCTACCGTGGTTTACGGAAAAAAGATTGCAAATGAGATCATTTCAGGTGACTTCGACGGTAACGGCGAGGTGAATGCAATGGACGTGAACATAGCAAAAAGAATTGCTGCAGGAAGCGTGACCCCCACAGAAGTTCAGCTCCTTGCAGGAGACCTTAACGGCGACGGAACTGTCAACGGAATCGACTCCAATATCCTTGCAAGAGTGATTGCAGGAACGAACTAAAGAAAAAGCCACCCTCGGGTGGCTTTTTTCAGTGAAGAGAGAAGAGAGAAAAGTGAAGAGAAGATGTGGGAATCCGCCCCGGCGGATTCCTTTTAAATTCGGGTTTGTCGGGAGAAGGAACGGGGGACGCAAAGAACTTTTTTGAAAAAAAGTTCTCTGCACTCTCAAAAAACTTTGAAAAGGGATGGGTATAAATTCGGGTTTATTGGTGAGATCGCACTTGCGATAAACGGCTACGCTTAACTAAAGCCTCCACTTCTCACCGACGAAGGAGGTGTGAAGGGGAGGTGGCATCGGTGCAAGCTGAATTGTATTTCTAGTAATTCTTCGGCACCGATGACGGAAGGGTTGCCACATCTGCACAAGAACTGTTTTTATGCTAAAGCTAAAGATCAAATGAAAGAATTACCAATGATTACAGCTATTCTTTCATTCTCAATGAAGCTGAAAATATAGTATGGTTCGCGT
Source organism: Oscillospiraceae bacterium (assembly GCA_015063955.1). Lineage (GTDB taxonomy): Bacteria > Bacillota > Clostridia > Oscillospirales > CAG-272 > Avispirillum. Next base: position 10,718 of record SVTD01000019.1, read on the forward strand.
GCAGATATGGCAACCCTTCCACCGCCCCGATTCAGATAGCATTAATTGTACGTTCGCCTCCGCAGCGGTCCCCCTCCCCTTCACACCTCCTTCGTCGGTGAGAAGTGGAGGCGCAGAGATGTCCTTCGCCTTTCAAATTTCAGTTTGAAACTCACCGATAAACCCGAATTTGAAGGTTTTGTTCGTGTGCTGATGTCCGGCGGGCAAGAGTCTGCCCGCCCTACGGGGGACCTGTCAACAGTCCAACAAATCCGAATTTATACCCATCCCCTTTTCAAAGTTTTTTGAGAGTGCAGAGAACTTTTTTTCAAAAAAGTTCTTTGCATCCCCCCGTCCTCCTCCCCGACAACCCCGAGTTTATTGGTGGGAATCCACTTGCTTTTTTATGACTACTCCGTCCTGCCAGGTGTGGGTCAGGGTGCGAGAGGATATTGTTTTTCCTCCGCAGCGAAGGCGCATTATAACCTTTACTTCAAAGCCTTTTTCGTTTTCGTCAACGAGGGCCTTTGCAAAATACCTGCCGCCCTCGGGGAAGGAATCGCTTTCGGTATATCCGAAAACGGATCTTTTAAGCTCATCGTAAAAGCCGTTCATCCGCTTTACGTTTTCAGCTTCACGCTTCTCTCCCGTTTCCGCTGTAAAAAACGGAATAAGCACGGACGTGCTTTTCGTATTGTAAAGATGTGTTGTGTATCTCATATCAATTCCTTCTTTTTTTATATATGATATGCTTTTTTTGCTTTTCCATGCGCGGAAAAAATGGGAATAATATTGTCAATCCTATTGTAAAAGAGCTGTGGATTTGGTACAATCAATATATATTACTGTAAGGAACGGTAGGAATATGAATACTAAAGCTTATACCTTAAACGGATCAGTCTATACCTTTGATCCCGAAACCGGTGCACTTCTTTCCATTGAGCTTCCCGGCACAAAGCCTATGATGGCTGAGGGTAAGGGACTTTTTGACCTTGCCTGGCCCGTTCATCTGGATTACGATATCCAGAGAGCAAACCCTACGGCTCTGTACGGAAGATGCGCTCCCACCTTTGAATACAGCGATGACGAGCTGAAGATCGTTTATGAAAAGGTTGCATACACAATGCCCTGCGATGACGTTCCCGAATACGAGGGCGGCATTTCTGCAACGGTGACCCTGAAGCCCCTTTCAGACGGAAGATCTGTTTCCATGCGCCTTCAGCTGAAGAACAATTCAAAGGCTCCCATCGAGCAGATCCTTTTCCCCGACATGAACGGTATCGTTCCCACAGATACTGAAGAAAATGAAAAGCTCACGATGATGGGCGGCGCAATGAAGCCCTTTGTTAAGCTTAAGAATACAGCAAAGTCCCGCGAGAACTTTTTTGCATGGACTGAGACCACCAAGGGTATCTTTATGAGAGCCGGCGGTCTCCAGCAGAAGGCGTTTATCGGCCGCTGGTACGATATCGGAAGCCGTAAGGGTGGCTTCTCAATGTATCGCCGTCACTGGGGCTGGGGTCCCGATACGGACAACAATATGGGCTACGACGAGCAGCTCTGGATAAAGCTTGATAATAAAGTTAATAAGCTTCGCTTAGCATCTGTCCATACGGTAAAGGTGGAGAGCGGAGCAGAGTATGATTCCGGCGAATACGTGATCACTCCCCACAAGGGTGACTGGCTCCGCGGCGTTACCCCCTACCGCGAGTACGTTCTTGAAAACCAGCACCGTGTTCTTCCCGTGCCGAAGCGTGTAAAGGAGATGATGGGCTTCCGTACCATTTTTATGGCAAACGGATACCCGAAGCACCCCACAGACTACTCCTGGAAGTATGACGATTTTGAAACCATTGCCGATGATATGCTTGAGCACGGCCTTTCCGATCTTAACGTGTGGGGTCAGTTCAACTGGAACCTCCCCTTCGGAAAGCACCGCTTCTACAGCGAATGGGGCGGCTTTGAAAACTGGAAAAAGAACGCCGATAAGATAAGAGCAAAGGGTGTGACCATCACTCCCCTCGTTTCATGGATCTCTGCTTGGGAGGAAACTGCACGCTTCCTCGGAATCGAGAAGAGAAGCGGCTCCTGGGCTGAAACGCCCGAGGCGATTCCCATGTTTGCGGCACCTTACTGCGACAGATGGGGATGCTTCCAGATGCACGACCATTCCAACGAGACGTGGAAGGAAGAGATCCGCAAGGGACTGAGATTCCTCCGTGACGAATGCGGCTGTCCCGACATCTGCTGGGACCAGTACGTTCTCGGTGATAACCGCGATGATTCCATCCGCGATATTATCCACGAGTACAGACTTGAAACAGAAAAGCTCTATCCCGGCACAGCGTTCTCAAGTGAGTCAACACTCTATTATGAGTCTGATATCGATAATACAGACTTTACCTGGAACTGGATCTACTGGTCCGAAAAGCGTGACTACAGACCCTATCTCCATATCGTCCGCACTCTGCGTCCCAATATGAACGTTGACTCCACACCCGAGTACGTTAAGCTTATCTTTATGGATAACCTTATGATGAACGTTTATCCCTCCCATCCCGAGGAGTATAACGGCGGCGCACTTATTGCAGAGTATCCCGAGTTTTCCGAGGCTGTAAAGACCTGTGCTCGTCTTCGCCGTGAATATCTTTCCTATTTCGTTGACGGCGTAATGGTATCCGACTGTCCCCTTACGGAGGACAGCACGGGCAGACTTACAGGCTATCTCAAGGAGGACGAGGGCAAGCTCCTTCTCATCAATTACAGAGCGGCTGACGATGAAAATGCCCTGAGCCTTGACCTTTCCGACTTCCTCAAGGGTGATAAGTTCACCTATATTGTAAAGGATGAGGATGGAAATACGGTTCACGAGGGTGAGACCGGCGCCGTTGGTACTGTTGAGTACAAGGGCGAGGCAGGCAAGCTTTATATGATCGAGATCGGATAATGCAGGCAGTAATAACGAAGATCGCCGTCATGTTTATCATGATGGCGATCGGATTTCTTCTCGGAAAGCTTAAGATAATCACAAATGACGGAAACCGCGTCCTTTCCAATATTTCACTGTTTTTGGTAAGCCCGCTACTTTCATTTGTTTCCTATCAGAGAGAGTTTTCGCCCTCCATAGCAAAAAACCTGCTCGTCACTCTTGGGCTGACGGCGCTTTTGTACGTTGTGCAGATAGCTGTCGTTCTTCTTATGATACCGAAGAAGCGCTGTGGCAGTGCTATTGAGCGTATGTCTCTCATATTCTCAAACTGCGGCTATATCGGTATCCCCCTTGTTCAGAGCGTTTTCGGAAACGACGGTATTATTTATCTTACGATGAATATCGCTGTTTTCTATATTCTCACATGGACTCTCGGCGTGTCGCTGATGACGGGAAAGATCTCCGTAAAGCAGACGGCAAAGAACCTTTGCACTCCTGCAATACTTGCAGTAGTTCTCGGTGTGATCTTCTTTGTTTTGAAGATCGATCTTCCCGATATAATCCACGAGCCCTTGCAGTCCATCGGAGATATGAATACTCCCCTTGCAATGCTCATTGCAGGAAGCACTCTTGCAGGAACGAACCTTATAGGCTGCCTCAAGAAGCTCAGAGTATATCTTTTGTCTCTTGTGCGGCTTATCCTTTTGCCCCTTATATGCGCCGCTATTCTTTTTTGCTTTTCCTTCGCGGGGGCAGACCCGATGGTGCTTACTATAGTGCTCATTGCAGCCGCTTGTCCCTCCGCTGTCATCACCACTATGTTTTCTCACCGCTTCGGCGGCGACTCGGTGTACGCATCGGAAATATTTGCAATAACAACAATACTTTCAGCCGCAACGATCCCCCTTATTATGTGGATCTTCTCCCTTACGGGAATATCGGCTGTGATCTGAGGAAAAAATGCATCCTATTAAACACTTCAATACAATAACCCGCCACCGCCATAAGGTAATAGCTCACTGTGTAAAGGCGGGGATCTTCTGGCAGGGACTTTTTCACGATATGTCAAAATATTCCCCCGTTGAATTCTGGAACGGTGCCAAATACTATCAGGGTACTCAAAGCCCAAATGTTGGCGAGCGTAAGGAAAAGGGGTATTCCCAGGCCTGGCTTCACCATAAGGGCAGAAACCGCCATCATTTCGAATACTGGACAGACTACAGCGCTGTTCTGAGAAAGGTAATCCCTGTAAAAATGCCCCTCAGATACGTTGCGGAAATGTTTTGCGACAGAGTAGCCGCAAGCAAGATCTATAAGGGCAAGGATTATAAGGATTCAGATCCCTACGATTATTTCATCGGAGGAAAGGCCAACCGTGCCATTCACGAGGAGACCTCAGACCTTCTTGAAAAGCTGCTCACAATGCTTCGGGATGAGGGCGAGGAAAAAACCTTTGCCTATCTCAGAAGGCTTATAAAAGAGAAAAAGGAATATTAATCAAAAGAGGCCGAAGAGCCTCTTTTGCTATTTTGGCAATTTCGACGTTTTATTTTGAAAAAAAGACAACTATATTTGACAATATATATGTAAAGGTATATAATTAAGCTGTACAGGAGCTTCCCTGAAATAAAAAATACGGAGATGCCTTATGAAAACCGGCAACAAAATTCTAAGTATCATTCTTTGTCTGTCAATGCTTCTTTCGTTGCCTTTTGCAGTTTTTGCAGAGGGCGAGTATGACCCCGCCAAGGGAGAATTCGTATTCTCCGGAGAGGATATGCTCTCATATATTACTGAGCCCAACGGCGTTGACGTGACCTACGATGAAAGCGCTGATGCTCTCAAAATGACGGTTAACGATAACTATGACCCAAGAGCTCTTCTTGATATGTCCTCTCTCGGTCTTTCTTGCGCTGACTATCAGAGCCTCCTCGTGATCTACAGAGTTCCCACAACGGCCTCCGCCCTTGCAAATACTACGGAGCTCTTTATTTCTGCAGGCAGCGTAACAGAGCCCACTGGCGGCAAATCCGTACGCTACAGCATTACGAAAAGCTCAAGCTATACCTCTCAGATAGTAGACCTTTCCGCCCTCAGTTGGTGGACAGGCGAAGTATACAGCATCCGTATCGATCCCTTCACAAGCTCCAAGGTGGGTGATACGATTTATATTGATTCCGTTATTCTTTGCTCCGACTACAATTCAGCGATCTCAAGACGAGATGCAAGAATTGCAGAGATCTACGGAGTTTCAACCCCCGATTACTCAGGTACGGACTATATCTGTACAAAGTATGAGTACGGAAAATACACGTCTCCTCTCTGGAAGGGCGATATCGTATATAACGAGGCCGTTTATCCTATCAAGGATGCAAGCGGCAACGCAGTTTATACTCTTATGTATACTCCCACAGAGATCACAAGCGTATACAGCTCCGACTTCACCTCAAAGTATTACGAGGGTATCGACTACGTTGTAAACGGAAACGAGATCACCTTCCTTGAAACGGGAAGCATCAATCTTCAGAATTATACCTATATCCACCCTCAGTCCAACCCCAACGGCTACGGCTGGGACACCTACTACAACCGCACAGCCGCAGGCGACGGTAAGTGGGAATTCTGGGGACAGAGCGATCTGTTCTTTAACGGATACATCAACGTTTCCTACACGCATAACGATACGTGGGACGATTATATTCCTCCCCAGAAGAGCGACGAGCTCCCAATAACGGCTTCCAAGATAGAAAACAAGAACGCTATCAATATAGTATTCTACGGCGACAGTATTTGCGGCGGCGCAAATTCCTCCTCCTACAGAGACGTTTACCCCTGCGCCGAATACTGGAACGAAATGATCGTTTCAAAGCTTAGAAACGACCTTGGGATGAGAGTTAACGCAACCTATTCCTCCGTTGGCGGAAGCACTGCCACCGATATGGTGCAGTACGTTGACGAAGAGGTCACCTCAAGGGCTCCGAATCTCGTATTTATTGAGTTCGGCGCAAACGATACGATGAATGAGAGCCAGTCCGACTCCGGTAGCGCATCCCGACTGAAATCAAATTATAAGAGCGCAGTTATCGATATGATCGAGGAGGTACGCGATACATACCCCAATTGCGAATTCGTTCTCGTTGCGCCCTTCTACTGTAACCCCTTCTGCCACTATATGTCATATTTCGAGGCTTGCCGCGATGCCCTCAATGAGATCGCTGAGGACTATACGGGGGTTACCGTTGCAGACGTCACCTCTATGCACAAGTCTCTCCTTGAGTATAAGGATTATCTCGATTTTTCAGGCGATAATATGTGCCACCCCAATGACTTTATGGCAAGAATCTACGCCCAGGTCTGCCTTGAGACAATCGTTCCCGGCGGTATCGAGGCATACACCGTGGGAAGCGAGCCTCCCGTGATAGTTCCCGATGAGGGCAACACCACGTATGCCGCGCCCTCAGGATACGGATGGCAGTGGCCTGCATCCGAGGCTTACGGATATATCGGAAAATATGGCGGCAACGGTCAGGATATAGAGCTTACCGTTGATCTTGCCCTTATATCCTCCGCAGCAGAGGAGGCCGAGGCGCATCTTTGGACAGCGGAGGGCGGTTCGATCATTGTAAGCACCAAGGGTGTCACCCTTGGCGGGCGCACCTTCGCATACGATTGGGGCGAAGGAGATATCTCAAACTGGCATACCGTGACCTTCAAGATACTCAACGGCAAGGCGAGCGTATATATTGACGGGTCGCTTGTGGGGCGTGAGATGAGCGGCTTTACTGCGTATACGGATTATCAGCTCCTTTTCAGCTACGCAGGATGTATGGCAATAGACAATATGACGCTCAAAACCTCCGACGGACAGGTGTTGGTTGACTGTGATTTTGAGGATTCTGCCGAGGCTGTGACCATTATGGGAGAGGGCCTCGGACAGAGAACACTCCTTGCCGCAAGCACCGTAGCATACGACATGAACGGCGGCGAGGGAGCTATCCCCAATCAGATTAAGGTCAAGGGAAAGGCACTCAAGCTTTCAGACGTGATCCCCACGCGTGAGGGATATACCTTCCTCGGCTGGGCAAATACTTCAACGGCAACTGCTGTAGACTATGAAAGCGGTTTTGTTTATGAAAAGGACGAATGTGTAACGCTTTATGCCGTATGGCAAAAGGATGCTGCAGAAGATCCTGAGCCGGAGCCCGAGATCATCGCCGGCGATCTGAGCGGTGACGGAGAAGTGAACGCACAGGATATAAACCTTCTGAAGAGAATAATTTCCGGTGCATTGACTGCTACAGAATCTTCGATGGCTGCCGGAGATATGAACGGCGACGGAGAAGTGAACGGACTCGACTCTAATATCCTTGCACGCTTTGTCGCAGGATCAATCTAAATGGAAAAGCCTCCCTTTCGGGAGGCTTTCTTTCAGATTACTTTTGAGAGGAAATCGCGGAGGCGTTCGCTCTGGGGATTTGTGAAAAGCTCCTCAGGAGTACCCTCTTCCTGGATGATTCCTTCATCGATGAAGATAACTCTGGAGGCTACCTCTCTTGCAAAGCCCATTTCGTGGGTAACGATCACCATTGTCATTCCCTCGTGAGCAAGGTCCTTCATAACCTCAAGAACCTCTCCGACCATTTCAGGGTCGAGGGCGCTTGTAGGCTCATCGAAAAGCATAACGTCAGGGTTCATAGCAAGAGCACGGACGATGGCAACTCTCTGCTTCTGTCCGCCTGAGAGCTTTGAGGGATATTCTCCCGCCTTGTCCACAAGTCCGACTTTTGCGAGAAGATCAATTGCATTTTTTGTGGCAGTATCGTTGATCTCCTTCGTGGACCGTATGTCCTCCTCGTTGTATTCCTTTTTGAAGAACTTAGCCAGGCGCGCCTTTCTTGCCTTCTTTTTAGCAACGTAAACGGGAGCGAGGGTAAGATTCTGGAGAACGGTCTTGTTGTTGAAAAGGTTGAAGTGCTGGAATACCATACACATCTTCTGACGGTGAACGTTAATATCCACGTTCATATCAGCGATGTCAACGCCGTGGAAGAAGATGTTTCCGCTGGTGGGGTCGTCCATACAGTTGAGACAGCGGAGCAGGGTGCTCTTTCCGCTTCCGGAGGGGCCGAGAATTACAACGATCTCGCCCTTTTCGATGGTGAGGTCGATACCGCGGAGAACCTGCAGATCTCCGAAGCTCTTGTGGAGGTTACATACTTCTATCACTTTTTCTCAGTCTCCTTTCCATAATTCTGATAAGCAGGGTTATAACAAGCACCAGTACGATGTAGATGATCGCCATTGCAAGATAGGGGATCATAAACTCGTATGTATTGGTACCCATAAGGTTGAACGCCTTATAAAGGTCGCTGGCACCGACGAAGCTGACGATGGAGGTCTCCTTGATAAGGGTGATAAACTCGTTGCCCATTGTGGGAAGAATGTTCTTGATAGCCTGGGGGATAACGATCTTTATCATAGTAGCGGTGAAGCTGAGGCCCATGGCGCGTCCGCCCTCCATCTGACCGGGGTCAACGGAGAGGATACCGCCTCGCATGATCTCGGAGATGTAAGCACCGCTGTTAAGACCGAATACAAGAATAGATACGCCGATAGAGGTCATTTTAAGACCGACAAGGGGGAAAAGAACGTAATAGAACACCAGAAGCTGAACCACCATAGGTGTTCCGCGGAAAAACGAAACGTAAACGCTGCATATTCCGTTGAGAACACGGGGAAGCGCCTTATACTTGGGCATAACGCGTACAGCGGCGATAAGCGTACCGATCACCGTACCGATAAGAAGGCCCATAACGGCGATTATAAGAGTGTTCTTGAGTCCCTCAAGCACGTTGTTGTAGGCTCCGTTTGTATAGAACTCGTGCCAGAAGGTTTCCAGTTTTAAAGAAAAATTACCCATTATAAAAATCCTTAATAACATACAAATACCTCACCCTCAGGGTGAGGCATTTGTAATTTAGTTCATCTTGTTGATGGACTCGGAAATAACGTCTGCGGGAGCAGCATCAATGATAACGTAGCTGATGTTACCGTTGATCATATCCTGAACTGCAAGAGAGCCGTTCTTGTAGCCAACTGTTGTTACAGGGAATCCGTCGAAGCCCCAGTCAGCGTCGCCTGCGCAGTAGAGCTGACCTGTTGTACCGTCCTGAACACCGATCTTTGTCTTCTTGTCAAAGCCCTTGAGGATCTTCTCAACGTCTTCAACAGTCTTGCACTCGTCGAATGTTGTGTCGTCACCCTTAACGATGAGCTTCTGAGAAGCTGCATAGTAGGACTCGGAGAAGGTTACGTGCTCCTCGCGCTCTTCGTTAACTGTAAGGCCTGCCATTGCGATGTCGCACTTGTGCTGGCCAACGGAGAGACAAACTGCTTCGAAATCCATATGCTGGATAACGAGCTCCTTGCCGAGCTCATCAGCGAGAAGCTTTGCGATCTCCATATCGATACCGAGGTACTTGTCACCCTCAGTGTACTCGAAGGGAGCGAAAGCTGCGTTTGTAGCAACAACGAGCTGATCCTTGGAATCGTCAAGCTTTGCGCTTGTTACGGGTGTGGGCTCTCCGCCGGAGAAGTACTTGTCGCAGATCTCTTCGAGAGTGCCGTCTTCCTTGATCTTCTTAACGAACTTGTTAACTTCCTCAAGAAGCTCAGGCTGTGCCTTGTCAACACCGAAAGCGTAGTCCTCTTCGGTAAGATTGATCTCAATTACCTTAGTTGCAGCTACGTCTTCCTTTGCACCGCAGGACATAAGGCAAGCGGGAACGAGAAGAAGAGTAAGAGCAAGAATAATGCTAATAATCTTTTTCATTTTGGTTACCTCCAAAAAATATTACAGATGCAATTATATACCCTAAATCCTTCTTTGTCAATAGAATTATGAATTTTATTCATCCTCAAATGATGAAAAAGAGACGGAAAATTGCATACAAAAGGAAAAAATAAAGCAAAGGACAGAATTTTGTCCTTTGCTTTGATGTATGCAATGAATAATTATGCAAAGATCAGGAAATATGCAAGAAGGATAGCGCCGAGGATGATTCGGTACCAGCCGAAGGATTCGAAGCTGTGGCGCTTTACGAATCCCATAAGGAATTTGATACATACGAGGGATACAACGAAGGATACTGCCATTGTAAAGAGGAGTATGATGAGCTCCTGTGTGCCGAACATCAGTGCAGGATTTTCAATAACGTCCTTGGCATAAGAAAGAACCTCTATGCCGCTGGCACCGCACATAGCGGGGATAGCCAGAAAGAAAGTGAAGTCTGCCGCCGCAGTGCGGGAAACGCCCAAAAGCATGGCGCCGAGGATCGTAGATCCGCTGCGGCTTGTGCCGGGAACGATTGAAAGAACCTGAAACACGCCGATAAGAAATGCGGTCCTGTAGCTGATTTCTTCTGCCTTATCTATTTTGGGGACCTTATTCTTTTTGCTTCTTTCGATCACGATAAAAGCGATACCGTAAACTATGAGTGCAAGGGCAATTATTGCAGGATTATCGGGAATATCCTGACTGAGAAGCTTCATTATTACAACTGCAAGTCCTCCGGGAATAACGGCAACCAGAATTTTTGACCAGAGGATCCAGGTGGCAGTTCTTTCTTCCTTCGTCTTCTTTTTTGAGAAGGGGTTAAGACGGCCGAAAAAGTAAACTACGACGGCAAGAATTGCTGCAAGCTGGATGACCTCAACCAGCATCATGGTGAAACTTCCGTCGGGAGTAGGGTCGTTCAAGGGGAAAAATTCATTAAAAAGCAGAAGGTGACCCGTTGAGGAAACGGGAAGCCACTCGGTGATACCCTCAATAATACCGAGAAGCAGAGCCTTCAAAAGCTCAAGTATAAGCATAAGTTACCTCCTTATTATTCTCCGCCTCGGAGAATGTCGCCTGTGTGGACGGGGAAGGGGACCTTCAGCTTAAAGAGCATACCGGGGTGGGGGGCGGATTCGATTGCCTCTCCCTTTTCGTTCCATATGCCCTTGGCATAGAAGGGCTGCCCTGTCTTGCCGGGGGTGAGGAGCTCTACGGATGCGCCGTCGCAAAGCTTATTTCTCTGGATAAAGGTAGCATAACCTTCGCCGTCGCTGTCAGTAACCGCCGTGGCGATATAAGCCTTTTCTCTGATATATCCGGGCTCTGAAACGATGTTTGCATCCTCATGTGGGCTTTTCAGAAAGAATCCCGTGCCGTACTCGCGGTGAGAAACGGATTCAAGCTCCCGAAGGAGTGCGGGGTCGTATTCGTAGCCCTCGGGATCTGCAAGATAGCGGTCGAGAGCCATTTTATATGTATTTGTTACAACGGCAGTATAATAAGCGCTTCTCACTCTTCCCTCGAGCTTGAAGGAGTGGATACCCGCATCGCAAAGCTCGGGGATATGCTCGATCATACACATATCCTTGGAGCTCATAATAAAGCTGTCGCCGCCGTCCTCAACGATGGGGAGAAGCTCATCGGATCTCTTTTCCTCCGCAACGTCCAGTAAAAGCGCGCTTTTTGAGTTGTATATCCAGCGGCAGGGCTGAGCGCAGGCGCCGCGGTTTGCATCACGGCCGACGTAATGCTGAGAGAGAAGACAGCGACCGCTGTAGGCGATGCACATAGAGCCGTGAACGAAGCACTCGATCTCAAGATCCTTTGGAATATCCCGGCATATTTTCTTAACAGCCTCAAGGGAGAGCTCTCGGGCGAGAACGACTCTTGTTGCGCCGAGCGCGTACCAGGCGCGGCAGGCAGCGGCAGAAACGACGCTTGCCTGAGTGGAAACGTGGAGAGGAACGCTTGGAGCGCATTCACGAAGAAGCGTAGCCACGCCGAGGTCGGAAACGATGGCGGCGTCTACCTTTATTTCTTCAAGATAGCAGAGAAACTCGCGAAGTGCCTCATATTCACCGTCGCGGGGCATAATGTTTACGGTAACGTAAAGCTTTACTCCCCGTTCGTGGCAATAATTGACAGCCTCTCTCAGCTCCTCGTTTGTAAAGTTTCCGCTTGCGGCACGCATACCGAAATGGCTACCCGCAAGGTATACCGCATCGGCGCCGAAATAAACGGCGCTTTTCAGCTTTTCAAAGTCTCCCGCAGGGGAGAGGATCTCAGGTCTCATATTTCAAAATCGCAGCAAAGTTTGGTGGCGGTGAAGGGGCGAACGAAGGTGTCAGCGGCGGCAACGTGGAGAGGATGCTTCTGATAAACGCTGAGAGCTTCAGCGCTTTCAAGAGTAGAATCCAGCATCATTTCGCCGTTTGAGGAGGGGAGCATATCGATATTAAGTCTGATATCGATAAGACCCTCTATGTTACCCGCGAGTGCCTCAAGAGCGCATTTTGCTTCTTCTTTGACAGTTTTCTTTTCAGACTCCGAAAGAGTGTCCTTCAAGGTCCAGATAATAACGTGTTTTACCATAAAATTTCCTTTAAATATTCATAATAACGGGGAGGATCATGGGCTTGCGCTTGGTTTTCTGGAAGAGGAACTTTGTAAGCGCATCCTTAACTCCGTTTTTCATCTGAGTCCATTCCGTGATTCCGTTGTCGAGCGACTTTGTGAGAACGTCGCCCGAGATAGCGCGAACCTCGTCCATAAGCTCCTCCGCCTCTCTTACGTAAACGAAGCCGCGGGAAATAATATCAGGGCCGCTTACGATGATCTTTTCGTCAATATCGATGGTGGCAACCACAACGATAAGTCCGTCCTGAGCAAGATGACGGCGGTCGCGAAGAACGATGTTTCCGACATCGCCGACGCCGAGACCGTCAATAAGTATCCTTCCCGAGGGAACGGTACCTGCGCGCTTACAGGAATGCTCGTCAAGCTCCAGCACCTCGCCTATGCCCATAACGAAAATGTTTTCTGCGGACATACCCATAAACTCTGCAAGCTCCTTGTGCTGCATAAGGTGGCGGTATTCGCCGTGGATGGGCATAAAGAATTTAGGCTTTATGAGGTTGTGCATCAGCTTCAGCTCCTCCTGGCAGGCGTGACCTGAAACGTGGACCTCGTGGTCGTCGTGATAAACGTTGATGCCTCTCTTGTAAAGCTCGTTGATGATACGTCCGACAAGAAGCTCATTGCCGGGGATAGCATGGGATGAGAGAACAACGATATCGTTTGATGTAAGGGCGATCTGGCTGTGGTCTGCGAATGCCATTCGGTAAAGAGCAGACATAGGCTCGCCCTGAGAGCCGGTGGTAACGATGGTGACCATATCGTAAGGGTATTTATTGATCTCGGAAACGTCAATAAGAACCCCATCGGGCACCTTCATATATCCAAGCTCAACTGCAGCGCCCACGATGTTGAGCATACTGCGTCCCGTAATTGCAACCTTACGTCCGAATTTAACGCTGGCGTTAACGATCTGCTGAACGCGGTGAACGTTGGAGGAGAAGGTGGCAATTACTACTCTCTTATCGGTATTTTTGAGGAAGATATGCTCAAGGGAGCGTGCAACCTTTCTTTCTGAGGGGGTGAAGCCGCTTCTGTCAACGTTTGTGGATTCGCACATAAGGAGAAGAACTCCCTCCCGTCCGTATTCGCCGAGACGGGTGAGGTCCATCATTCCGCCGTCAATGGGGGAAACGTCAAGCTTGAAGTCTCCCGTATGGAGAACTGTACCCACAGGGGTACGGATAGCGATGGCGCAGGCATCTGCAATGGAGTGGTTAACGTGTATGAATTCGCAGGCGAAGACACCTGCCCGTACTACGCTGCCTGCTTCAACCGTAATAAGCTTTGCAGTATCCTTCAGCTTGTGCTCCTCGAGCTTGGACTCAAGGATGCCGAGGGTAAGGCGTGTGCCGTAAACGGGGGGATTTATCATTTTAAGAATGTATGGGAGAGCGCCGATGTGGTCCTCGTGACCGTGGGTAAGAAGTATAGCACGGACACGGTCGGCATTTTTTTCAAGATACGAGATGTCGGGGATAACAAGATCGATACCCAGCATATCCTCATCGGGGAAGGCAAGACCGCAGTCAATAACGATAATGTCGTCGCCGTATTCAAGAACGGCGATATTCTTGCCGATCTCATTGAGACCGCCGAGCATCATAACTCTAAGCTTATGATTAGCCATAAAAAACCGTAACCTTTCTAAGTTTAATAAACGAAAATTAAATAAACGAAAAACCAATCGAAAAAACACCGCTCAGTCAAGGCCTTGGGCTTTGGGCGGATAACCTCCTTTTTTCGAGGGCGGCGAAAAAAGGAATGAAATAACTATTGCAGATACGCGGGGAAAATCACGAACACAATATTCCTTATTAATTATACACGAAACGCCCCTCCTTGTCAAGGGCGCTCAAAGTGCGATGATAAGGAGGACTATGCCGAAAACGAGGGAGGCGGATGCGGCACCCATGAGGGCGGGCACTGCCTTTCTGAAAAAGGAAGCTCTCCCGCTCCTTTGCTGAAGGCTGGTGCTTTCAGCGATACGAAGTGCCTCCTTTACCATATCGTTTTCGCGGGGGAGGGTATCGGTGCCGTCCTTCAGTATAAAGTAGGCCTCCTCAAAATAAGGGCTACCCGTGTTCTTTAAATGAATTATCCTTTTCTGGCATCCTTTTATCATATGAATCTCCGTTCGTTTGTATTACCCGTATTATAGTCAAAAACGGCGCCTTTAAATCACAGTATAGATTTTAATACTAAGTAAAACAAAAAAATGTCATTTTAACGGATTTTGGAGCTATTTCAACAGTGTTTTTTTCTGTACACACAGCGTTTTAAAAAAATTCATCAAATAATGTGACATTTTGGGTATAATTGGGTAGTTATGTATGTAAGGAGGGATAGCGTGCCTGATATTCAAATAGACGAAATAATCGAAAAATACAGGAGCACCGTTTATTCGGTAGCCCTTACACATACAAGATCAAAATACGATGCAGACGACGTTTTTCAGGAGGTCTTTCTGGCATACTGGAGAAAACAACCAAAAATCAGAGACGAGGAGCACAGAAAAGCCTGGCTCATCAGAGCGACACTGAACCTTTGTAAAAAAAGCTATAATTCTTCGATCTGGAAGCGTGCAGTTTCCTTCGGAGAGGTGGGAGAGGAGCAGTTCATCTTTGAAAGCTCGCGGGAAAACGACGTTTTCCTTGCCGTACAGGCAATGTCTCCGAAGCTGAGAACCGTTATACATCTGTATTATTTTGAAGAAATGTCTGTAAAAGAAATAGCAAAACTGCTTCACCGACGTGAGGGAACTGTGAGAATGCAGCTCACGCGGGGAAGAGATAAACTGAGGGATCTGATTTTGAGGTGAGTGAAGGATGAAAAAAGATATTTTTGCTTCCATGAAAGAGCAGATGGTGCCGGACGTCTCTCTTGAGGCATCTCTGCGCTACAGCATTCAGACCGAGAAGCCTATGGGCTTTTGCGGCTACATAGTACGCTGGGTGCCTACTGCCGTTTCGGTTCTTGTGGCGGGACTGCTTGTATTCAATATGGCTATGCCCTCAAAGGCAGAGCAGCTTCCGGTTGTGGGAAAAGCCTTTGAAAGCCTGAACACTACGGGAAAGGTGTGCCGCGAAAGCGGAATGACACCTGACTTTCTTACATTTGAAAAAGAGGTAAGTGAGCCGTTTTCCGTTTCTCTCAGCTACGCCGAGTGCGACGGTCTTGATCTCAACTTCAAAATAGAGCTTGAGGATAATAATAATTCAGTTGCTCCCGAATCCGATACGGTTACGATCTCGGGAGTATGTGTGGAGCTTTCGGGAATGTATATATATCCTACGGGGGAAAATCCAAGGCTCACAAGAGATGAGGACGGAGTGTTCCGTGGCTGGGCGAAGTTTAATTCTGCGCCCGTAGCATCCCTTCTTTCCGAAGGAGCCGATACGGAGGCAGTGCTTCATTGCCGAGGTCTTTGTGCCTACGTTGAAGGGGCAACCTACGAGGAGGTCATATCCCTTTATACCTACGATTTTTCAGCATCTGAGGACTTTTTCGTGGACGTTGACCTTTCAAAGCTCAAGATCGAGTACGTTGGACTGTCAAATGAAGGGATAACCATTGAGTATTTCCTCAGGAGCGAGGACAGGACCGATGTCGTTTACAGCGTGGATGATACCGTAGAATATGCAAGCTGCTTTTCTATCTATACGGAAAGCCTGGCACCGAGCCTTATCAGTATGAATACGGTAAAGGACGGTAACGGTCGGTATATATATAACGCTACCTTTGCAGATAATATTTCAGAGGACAGATACGATAATACCTTTCCGGGGGAAATGACAGAGGAAAGCATTCTTGTATACAGCCACGCAACGGGAGAATATATCACCTTTGAAACGGAAATGGAGATCAGCGAATGAAAAAGCTTTGGTTACCTTTGCTTATCATAAGCCTTATAATCAGCATCTTCTGCATTTTTTACGTTGCCGTCGGAGCAACGGCAGCAGAAAAAGAGGCAGAATCACTGCCCGATGAAATATTCAAAGAGCAGATTGCCCGTGATGAAAAAAGCTCTTACTGCGCAAAGAGGCTCCTGGAGGCGCCCAAAGTATACGAAACGGGCGAGACCTTCACGCTCGCATCACCTCAGTACGGAGAAGAGGGAATGTTCGAAATGGATTATACCGTTGAAAGAGCATATTTCTCCGATATGCCTCCCGCAGGTGCGGAGGTTGAGAAATTTTCGCAGTTCGGAGCTTTTTCCGAGGGAAAACTCAGCGAGGGGTATACTTTTCTTTGTGTTGATGTTATACTTAAAAACAGAGATACCAAAAAGCAGATGTATATGATGAACAGCGCCGTCGCAGAAGGAACGGAGAGATACGAGCTGCGTGGCTTTTCAGGTCAAAGATTTAAAAACAGTGCAAGCCTTCATATAGAGCTGTTTCCCGGTGACGTTTTTGAAACGACTCTCGTATTTGCAGTAGAAGAGAATGAATCTGATGAGATGCTTTTGTATATCAATAATTTCGGTTACTCAAATCCCAACGGAACCTGTGCTTATGTAAGTATTGAGATCAGTAAATAAACATATCCTGCCGTTCAGATCCGACAGGTCTTGCGGTTTTGAAAAATGAAAGGAGCAAATAATGAGCAGATACATAAAGATTCTGGCAGCCGTTATGAGCCTTCTTTTGCTGTGCTCCTGTGCGGGGAGAGGGAGAGAAAACGGTAACGAACAAAGTGATGCAACTGCCGAAAATGATCAGATAATTATCTATCCGAAAGCCGACGGTAAGAAGGTCGTATGCATAGATGCAGGTCACGGCTTTCGTGACGTGGGATGCGATACAGACCTTCTGGAGGGAACGGAAGCTGACGTTACTATAGAAATTGCCTTGATTTTAAAGGAAAAGCTGGAAGAGCTGGGCGTAAAGGTTATTATGACTCACGATGGAAAAAGCTTTCCCTCGGCTGACGAAATAAAAGCTCTTGCGAAAAAGGCAAATGTAGAATATACAGATGAGGATATTATTGATAACGATATTTTTTCGGCATATGAGCGCGCGATATATGCTTCGGCAATTGCAGAAGAAGAGGGGATCGATCTGTTCATATCCCTTCACGTCAACAGTATCGAGAACCATCCTGAGATCAGCCGGTATGAGATAGACTATCATAAGGGAAATCCCTTCAGCTCTTCTCTTAAGATATTTTCCGAGAATCTTTCAAAAGGGCTTGATAACGAATTGGTGATATATGCCGATGAATTTGATGATGCATTTATAGTAACGAAGCCTACCACTCATCCGTCAGTCCTGCTGGAAATGGGCTATGCCACAAATAAAAATGACAGTGAAAAACTGAATTCTCCCGAATGGAGAAGGAGCTTTGCAAATGAGCTTGCAAATTGCACAGTTGAATGGATCTCCTCCTTTGAGGAAAAATAAAAAGAGTCGGGTTACCGACTCTTTTCTGTTTTTTATTTGTTGCTCATTGCGCTGATAAACTTATTGATGCGGTCTCCGCCGTTTCCTGAGAATATCTCATCAGGGGTGCCGCAGGCTGCGATGACGCCGCCGTCCATAAAGATTATTCTGTCGGATACCTCGCGGGCAAACGCCATCTCGTGGGTAACGATTATCATCGTCATCTTGCGGGCGGCGAGGGATTTGATAACGGCAAGCACCTCTCCCGTAAGCTCGGGGTCAAGTGCGCTTGTGGGCTCGTCAAAGCAGAGGATCTCGGGCGATAGCATAAGCGCTCTTGCAATGGCAACTCGCTGCTGCTGTCCGCCTGAAAGCTGGCAGGGGTAATGATCCTTCTTTTCATACAGTCCTACGCTATGGAGGATATCCAGTGCTTTCTCTTCTATTTCGGCAAATGCCTTTTGTCTGTCATCCTTGACCTTCAGCTTTGCCGCAAGGGTGAGATTGCCGAGAACCGTATACTGAGGAAACAAATTGAACTGCTGGAAAACAAGGCCGAAATTTAATCTGCGCTGTCTGATCTCCTCGTCGGAAAGACGTTTGTCGTTTGCCGAAAATATCTTGTTGCCGTTTACGAGGATCTCTCCCGCATTGGGAGTTTCGAGAAAGTTGAGGCAGCGGAGGAGGGTGGTCTTTCCGCTTCCCGAGGAGCCGAGAATGGAAATTACCTCGCCTTTTTCAACGGAGAAGGAGATATCCTTCAGCACTTCAGTTTTACCGAAGCTTTTTTCAAGGTTTTTAACTTCAAGTGTTGACATTGATACGCTCCTTTCTCAGCTTTTGAAGTAGTCCAGCTTCTTTTCAAGGAAGCCGAAGAGAAGAGTAAGAACTCCGCAGAATACAAGATAGAATGCGCCTGTGTAGAACAGAGGCCATACAAGTCCCGCAGACTTTGTGAAGCTCTCGCCCATATAAATGATCTCGTAGCAGGTTATGATCCTTGCAAGGGAGGTATCCTTGACAAGGGTGATGATCTCGTTTGACATAGGAGGAAGAATGCGCTTAACTACCTGGAGGAGAATAACGCGGAAGAATATCTGCGTCCGTGTCATGCCGAGAACCTGACCTGCCTCATACTGGCCGCGGGGAATGCTTTCGATGCCGCCGCGGAAAATTTCCGAAAAATAGCAGGCGTAATTGATAGAGAAGGCAACTACGGTTGCCGTCAGGGGAGAGAAGGAGTTGAGATATTCTGCGATGTCGTAAATAATATTGAAGTTTCCCGCTCTTGCCATAGCAGAGGCAAGAAGACCGGGGCCGTAGTAAACGATAATGAGCTGGAGCATAAGAGGTGAACCTCTGATGATCCAAACGAACACCTTCATAAGAAGCTTCAGAGGTGTGAATCGGCTCATTGATGCAAATGAGAAGATAAGTCCAAGGGGGAGAGCGAAAAGAAGAGTCAGACCGAAGATCTGAACGGTAACGAGAAAACCGTCAAGAAGCTTGGCCGTGACCTCAAGAAAAACATTAATATCCATTTTTACCTATATAACGTATCAAAACAGAGGACGTGCGTCCTCTGTTCTGATAAAGACTATGATCGATTATTCAGCTTCTGTAACGAGAGTGAGCTCGTACTTTTCAGCCAGCTTCCGGAGGGAGCCGTCCTTCATAAGACCTGCCATGATCTCGTTGATCTTAGCGGTAAGGTCAGAGCCCTTTCTGCAGCCGATAGCGTAAACCTCTTCCGTAAGGGAGAAGGCGGGAGCGAGGTGTTCGTATCCCGTGCCCTCACCTGTCATAGCATTTGCCATTGTGATGTCGATGATGCAGGCGTCAGCCTTGCCGGACTCAACGGCCATAAGAGCATCGGACTGAGCGGGATACTCAACGAACTTAAGCCCTGCAGCCTCAGCGGCGCCCTTACCTGCGGAAGCTACCTCAACTGCAACGGTGCAGTCCTTGAGGGTGGAGGCATCGGTGTAGGTGTTCTTGGCACTTTCCTTAACGACGACTACCTGAGCATTGCGAACATAGGGGTTTGTGCAGTCAGCATTAGCTTTTGCAGTTTCATCGAGAGTCATACCGTTCCATACGCAGTCGATATCCTTGGTTTCGAGAGCGAACCATCTCGTATCCCAAACGATGGGGACGAACTTAACTTCAATTCCAAGCTCGTCGGCAACGAGATAAGCGAATTCAGTG
The DNA here is from genome assembly GCA_015063955.1 of Oscillospiraceae bacterium. Taxonomy (GTDB): domain Bacteria; phylum Bacillota; class Clostridia; order Oscillospirales; family CAG-272; genus Avispirillum. The sequence continues at coordinate 30,690 of SVTD01000019.1, forward strand.
TCGAAGCCGATCCATTCGCCGTTTTCATCGGGATAGTTCATAGGGGCGTAATCGGTCATACCGATAACGAGAGTGCCTTTTTTCTGGATATAAGCCAGATCGGAGGATTTTGCCTTGTCAGCAGTGGTCTCATCGCCGCTGCCCTTGCCGTTTCCGAGGCAGGAGCAAAGGGGAAGAGCCATCATAATAACGGCAAGAATGAGAGCGAGGATCTTTGTGAGTTTCATTTCCTGATTCCTTTCAAAAGCGAGCAATTTATCACTTTAGTTTGCTAAAGTATTTGATGAAGATATGATACCCTATAATCCGACATAAGTCAAGAGTTTTTGTAAAATTTATTATATAAATGTGAAGAAAAATTTTCCTCATGAGGATCAGAATATGGGAAGAAGAGAATGGAAGCGAAAAAAAGAAAAAAATATTAATTTTTTTCAAAAAACATATTGCAAAAAGAAAATGATTGTGATAATATAGTGAAGGTCGCAATCGCGGCCGAATAGGGGTGTAGTTCAGTTGGTAGAACGGCAGTCTCCAAAACTGCATGTCCAGAGTTCGAGTCTTTGCGCCCCTGCCAAAAATCGACAAGTTTCGACAGAGACTTGTCGATTTTACTTTTTCACTATTAACTCTTCACTTTTCACTTTTCACTCTTCTCTTTCGAAACTTGTCGATTAGGTAATAAGTATATGTGATAGTTTTTACGCAACACTCAAAAAGTCTGATATTCAGCCAACAAACAGCTTGTGTCATAAAAACTTGGACGGCAGGAAGAGATTTTTCTTCCTGCCGTTATAATGTTATAGAAATTGTAGAAAAAGTCACACTTTTTTGATATAATAATAGAAAATCCCCTTGCGTAAGGTATTGCTTGTTACGCTGCGTAATGTTGTAAAATAAGCAGCGTAAGGAGGTGAAAGCTATGTCAAAGTACACAACAGGAGAAATTGCAAAGCTCTGTGGCGTATCCGTTAGAACGGTGCAGTATTATGATTCGAGAAACATTCTCGTACCCAGCGAACTGTCGGAGGGCGGTCGCCGCCTTTATTCCGAAGACGATCTAAAGCGGATGCGGATTATCTGCTTTCTGCGTGAAGCCG